>JBBDYF010000001.1:0-5220 GCA_040901775.1 Pirellulaceae bacterium
CCTGCATTGGAACCGATTTCCCACCTACTTTCGAGACGCTCACACCCACCGCCCGCCTCGTCCGCTTTGCCCCTAGCCGCCGCGGCCTCCGGCGATCTATAATCCGAGCTTTGCCCGGCTGCCGCAGGCGGGCGTTTTTCGCAGCGTTTTGGCCGGAGGGTCTTTCCGTGGCAGATGGCAAGTTCTTGTTCACCAGCGAATCGGTCAGCATGGGGCATCCCGACAAGCTGGCCGACCAGATTTCCGACGGCATCCTGGACGCGCTATTGGCTCAGGACCCGATGAGCCGCGTCGCCTGCGAGACGCTCGTCACCACCGACTTCTGCTGCCTCGCCGGCGAAATCACCACCAAGGCAAAGGTCGATTACGAACAGGTCGCCCGCCAGGTGATCCGCGAAGTCGGCTACACGCACGACGACATCGGCTTCGCCGCCGACACCTGCCAGCTCGAGATGCGGCTGCACAGCCAAAGCCCCGACATCGCGCTGGGGGTCGATCGCGACGGCGCCGGCGACCAGGGGCTGATGTTCGGCTATGCCTGCAACGACACACCCGAACTGATGCCGCTGCCCATCGCCCTGTCGCACCGGATCATCAACCGGCTGACGGCGGCTCGCCAACAGGGCGAAGTCGCCTGGCTGCGGCCCGACAGCAAAAGCCAGGTAACGGTGGAGTACGACGGCAATCGCCCCGTGCGGATCGACGCGGTCGTCGTCAGCACGCAACACGCCCCGAGCGTCAGCCAGGGCGAGATTCACGACTTTGTAAAGGAGCTGGTGCAGAGCGAGTTGCCGGACGAGTTGCCGAGCGACGGCATCAAGTGGCACATCAACCCGACGGGCCAGTTCATCGTCGGCGGCCCGCACGGCGACAGCGGCCTGACCGGGCGAAAGATCATCGTCGATACCTACGGCGGCTGGGGACGCCACGGCGGCGGCGCGTTCAGCGGCAAGGACCCGACCAAGGTCGATCGAAGCGCGGCCTACATGGCCCGCTACGTCGCCAAAAACATCGTGGCGGCCGGCTTGGCCGAGCGGTGCGAGGTGCAATTCGCCTATGCGATTGGCGTGGCCGAGCCGGTCAGTGTGTGCGTCGATACGCAGGGGACGGGCCGCGTGGACGACGAGCGAATCTGCTCGCTGATCCGCGAGTTCTTCCCGCTCACTCCGCGCGGCATCATTCAGCATCTCGACCTGCGGCGACCCATCTTCCGCAAGACGGCGGCGGGCGGGCACTTCGGCCGCAGCGAACCCGAGTTCACCTGGGAGAAGACCGACCGGGCCGAGAAGCTGGCCGAGGCGGCGGGCGTGGACGCGACTACCACGCACAGAGTCATGAATGCCTGGCAAACCGTGGCGATTGCCGCGAGCAACGGCTGAGGCCTGTCCCACCAACCATGAGCATTATGGCGGCTGCCCCCCGGCGAGGCGTGGATGCGTTCGCACTCGGCCGCCAATCGCGGACGGTCATCTGGTGGACGGGGCTGCTGCTGCTGTTGGGTATGGCCGCCCTGTTTGCCGCCCGCCGCCTGGTCGGCGGGCTGACGTTGCCACTCGCCGGCGGGCTATTGGTCAACCTGGCGATCGCCCTGGGGGCGGCGGCCGCGCTGTTGCGATTGCCCGGCGGTGCCCAGCGGTCGCTTGCCTGGCAAGTTGTGCCCGGCCTGGCAGCGGGTATCGTGCTGGCCGCGCTGACGCTGCCCGGCACGGCGGCCCCCGCCGTGGCGCTCGCCTGGTTTCTGCTGGTCGTTATCGAGGGAGCGAGTTGGCTGCAACTCGTTCGATTGCGACGCGCTGCCACTCCGCCGAACGCCGACTTCACTCGTTCAGCGAACATCGAGGAAGTCGATAACGAGGAAGAAATTTCCGCGCGCCTCGTCCAGCAGCTTTCGCGCGAGCGAACGGCTGAAGGAGGCGAAGCCCTGCACGCCTTGGTTCGCACCCTTTGCCAGCCGGAGGATCAGCAGGTGGTGGTTCACTTGGCTTTCTGCCCGCCGCTCGATACCGCGCCGCAGCTCGCCGCGCATGTTCTCGAAGGGGATGCGGTGGAAGCGCGGGTGACGCTCGCCCAAACATTCGGCGCGCGGATCGAAGTCCGCCTCGCGCGGCCAGCGACGCCGGGCCAGACCGTGCTGATCGAGATGCTCGGCGCGACACGGCCGCCTACTGCTTGATTCGCGCCAATGCCGTGGCCGCGAGCCGCTGCACCTGAGCGTCGGCATCGTCCAGGCACTTTTCAATGGCGGGAATCGCGGCCTTCGCATCCGGGCCAATCCTGATCAGGCACGCCAGCGCCAACTTGCGAACCTCGACGTCCATCGCGGTCAATTGCCCAGCCAACGGCTCGCTGGCCGCCGCGCCAATCTCGATCAACATTTGGGCCGCCGCTTCGCGCACCTGCGTGTCGGAATCGCCCAGAGCGCCGGCCAGCGCCTTGGCCGCGGGAGCCGCCAGCGGGCCAAGCTGCCGATAGCGGCCAATCGCCACCCGCCGCACGGCCGCTTCCGGATCGGCCAAGCCGGGCGTCAACAGCGTCGCGCGCTTGTCGGGCGGAGCGACCTGCGCCAGGGCGACCAGCGCGGCACTCCGGACGCGAACATCGGGATCGTCGGCCGCCGCGTGCGACAGTTGCTCGGTCGCTGCCGCAGCTTCCGTTCGCAGCGCGGCCAGCAGGCGGGCGATTGCCGCGCGATTCGCGGGCGACGGCTCGCGCCGCGGGTCGAGCAGGGGGGCGAGCTTGCCAACCGCGGCCACCTGGTCCGGTTGGCGCATCTGCCCGACCGCCGAACGGCCGATGCCGCGCACCGTGGGGTCGTCGTCGCCGAGTAGCGCCGTCAGCGCGGCTGCCTGCTCGCCAGCGGCCGGATTGAACCGGCCCAGCAAGCCGAACGCCGCTCCCCGGCGGACGGCAACCTCTTGGTCGCCCAGCAGCGGCAGCAATCGATCGGCGACGTCCGGGCCCAACTTCTCGAGCTCCAGCGCCGCCTTCTCGCTCAGTCGCCAGCCTCCCGCGCCGTCGCTTTCGACCAGGCGAGCCGCCAAGTCACGCAGTTCGCCGGCGGGATCGTCGGCCGCTGCCTTGGCCGCAGGCTGGGCTGGAGCGGGCGACGCGGCGAGTGCCGGCTCCTTCGGCGCAGGTGCGGACGATTCGTTGGAATCCGAGGATTCTCCGGACGAGGCAACGTCCGCCGCGGGAGGAACAGACTGTGGCCGATTGCACCCGCCAGCGCCCCACGCAGCGCAGACGATCGTTACGATCCAAAATCGAGTCATACCAGCATCCTTGCGAGCGTCAAGCTTCACGTCAACAGATCGATCGCGCCGACGACGAACAGCCCGCCGCTGATGATCGCATTCACATTGAAGAACGCGGCACCCGCGCGCGTCAAGTCGTCGGGACGAACGAGGGCGTGCTCGACCACCAAGAGCGCCGCCACCGCCGCGACTCCCAGGCCGTACAGCCAGCCCAGCGGCACTTGCGGACAAAGCCAAGGCAACGCGGCGAACAGCACGAGCGTCGCCAAGTGACACACCGCGGCCAGACGCAACGCCCAGGCAACGCCCAGCGCCGCGGGGACACTGTGCAGCCGGGCCCGGCGATCGAACTCCGCGTCCTGGCAAGCATAGATAATGTCGAACCCCGCGACCCAAGCCAGTACGGCACCCCCCAGGATCAAGGCGGGCAGGATGTCGGCCGGATGCGCGAGCAGCACCTGCCCGCGGAGCGCGATCCAGACCGAGACCGGGGCCAGCATCAGCGCCGCCCCGAGCCAAAAATGGGCGAGCGCCGTGAACCGCTTGGTCAGGCTGTAGCCGAGCAGGAACAGCAGCACCGGCAGCGACAGCAGCAGGGGCAATGGGTTCGGCAGGAACAGCAGCGTTCCCGCGATGAAGATCGCGCTTGACGCCAGGGTGAACAGCGTCACGCTCAAGGCCGAGAGCGTTCCCGCCGGCAGGTGCCGCGTTTGCGTGCGGGGATTGTCGGCGTCGATCCGGCGATCGACGAGGCGGTTGAAGGCCATCGCGGCGCTGCGGGCTGCCACCATGCAGATCAGAATGCCGAGCAGGTGTTGCCAGCGCCATTCCGGCGGAGTAGCCGAATCCGGCAGCGGCGTCGCCCAGGCCATCATCGCCGCGAATAGCGCAAAGGGGAGCGCGAACAGCGTATGGCTGAAGCGGATCATCTCGAGCAGGTGGCGGATCGTGCGGAGCATAGCGGAAAGCAGGCGACCAAGGCGAGCGGGGGACGTGAGTCCCCCGTGGGTCTCTAGGAACGATAACCGTCAATCCAGCAATTGCTTCACTAGCCTAGGCGAGCGGCCAGTGTAAGCTGGCCGATAGGGTCGCCCTTGTCTGTCCGAGCCAGCGCGGGGAATCGCGCCATCGGGAGGCTTACGCCTCCCGCTCGCCAGCCAGCGCCAGCGCTCCATGCACCACGGCCAACTCGCCCAGCGCGGCCGGAACCAAGCGGTACGAGCCGGCCAGCGGCGGGAAGACGTAGCGCTCCACTTCGCCACGCAACGGAGCGAAGAAGAACGACTCGCCGATCAGCGAGACGCCTCCTCCCACCACCACCACTTCCGGCGACACCAGCGTAATCACCTGGGCGATTCCCCAGCCCAGCGCCTGGCAAGCGTGAGCCAGCACCTCGCGGGCAATCTCGTTCCCTTCCGCGGCTGCCTGCGCCACCGACTTGGCCGTAAGCTGCTCGCTGTCGCCACCGCTGCGCTCGAGCAGGTCGGCAATGTACTCGGCTTCGGTTTGCTGCACATCGGCCAGTCTTCGCTGGACCTGAGCCCGCGTGCTGTGGACCGCCAGGCTGCCGAGCGAATCGAGCGGCCGGGCCACGCCCGTCATCCGCGCCACGGCAGCCGCCGCGATGCCCGGCCCCGCCGCCAGCGATTCGACCGTCCTATCCGGTCGATCGGCCAGCAGGCCCGGCCGCAAGTGGCCGATCTCGGCGATCGCGGGGCGTCCCGTCCCGAACAACTTGCCATCGACAACCAGCCCGCCACCGATGCCGGTGCCGACGGTCACATAGAAGACGCTGCCCGCGCCTTGGCCAGCGCCGAGCCGAGCCTCGGCCAGGGCGGCGGCGTCGCAGTCGTTGCCGATCGTGGCCGGTCGGCCGAGCGTCTCGCTACACCAGCGCGCCAGGGGAAAGTCGTCCCAGCCGGCGACCTGATGGCTCTTCGTAACGCTGCCGGCGGCCCGGTCGCAC
>JBBDYF010000001.1:5243-10049 GCA_040901775.1 Pirellulaceae bacterium
AAGCCGATGCCGATCCGCTCGACCCGGTGCTTCTGCATCAGCGCCGTCGCCGAGCGCTCGATCTGGTCGAGGATCCCCGCGGCGCCGCGGGCCGGATCGACCGCGTGCCGGGCAATCGCCGCCAGTTCGGCATTGTGGCCACTTCCCACGCCCAGTTGCAGCTTGGTGCCGCCGATTTCGATGCCGAGCAACATGCGTCCGCTTCGCCGGTCGAGCCAGTCAACTGCTTCAAAAATTATTTAACACTTACGAAACAACTTTCGCAAACTCTGCGGCCGGCTCAGCGCACCTGATCGACCTTCAGGTGGTACAGCACGGGGTTTTTCATCTCCAGGGTCGGGCCGCTGGTCTGGCCGACGGCGAAATCCCCCGCCAGCTTGATCTGAGTTCGCGAGTAGGCGATGCGCGCGTCGGCATTGGGCACGTAAACCTCAATCATGTCCGTCGTCTTCGGATCGCCGCCAAAACAGCAGGTTCCCATGTCGGGCACCAGAATGAACCGATTGACCTTGCCGCTCGAAGCGACCCCCGGATGCATGTATCCCTTGATGAAGACCTGCTTGCCCGCTAGCTCCATCGCCTTCGGCGAAACGGGGTAGAGCTCGGGATAGTCGGGATCGGGCTGCAGTTCGCCAAAGGCGGTGCGAACGTATCCCTCGGGCACTTCGGTCACATAAACGTACGTATGCCGGGCCGCGCCGCCAAAGAACATTGCGATTCCCAGAGCGATGCCGACGAGCGCCAGCGCGGTTCCCGTGTATTCGCTCGGATAGCGGCGAATGGACACGAGTGCCACCAGGCCCAGGACCAGCGCCAGCAGCGGCAAAAGGAGCAGCGTTGGAAACACCAGCGCCAGGATCGACGCCCCGCCCAGCGCCGCCGAGATCACCGCCGACCGGCTTACCGCGCGGTAGGGCTGGAGTTCAGCCGGGTCTTGTAGCGGATACGACAATTCCACAGCAGTCAAATTAGTAGCAGCAGACATGGCAAGCCAAGGTTCGAGAGTCGAAATACAAGTGTCGCAGTTCATCCCCGCCGCACGCGCAGCACCGACCACTGCACGACCAGCAATCCCAACCCCACTGCCCATGGTACGCCCACAACCCACCAAAGGTTCGGGGCAGGGCCGACGGTCTGCCTGATCGCCGCTGCCGGGGCCGCCCCCAGATTGATCGCGGCGACCTCTTCTTCCTCCGGCACGGCAACGGGAAACGGCACGGCGGCAGCCACTTCGCCACTTGCGCCGGGGAGAATCGCCCCCTGCGTGGCGGCGATCCGCTCGGCCGGCTCATCGGCAAACTCCAGCTTGCTCGCCTTTTCAGCCGTCGGAGCGGGCGCGGTCGGAACCGTGGGGAACCAGGCGTTGGCCCGCTTGACCGCCGTGGGATCGATTTTTTCGCACTCTTTCAACAGTTCCTTGGCCCGCGGCAACGGACAGGCCCGCAGGTAGTTCACCACCGGCGTGCGGACCCAACTGTTCTTCTCGTCCGCCTTGCGGAACAACTCCATCAGCTTGTCCATCGCCCCCCAGTCCTCCCAGCGGGCCAGATCGGGCACGATCAAATCGGCCAGTTCGGGCCGGGCGAGCAAGTGGTGCAGCGAAGCGAGCAGCGGCTTCTTCTCGATCACCTTTCCCTCGCTGCCGTGAAACCGCAGAGCCATGATCGCCGAGTAGGTGTCGGCATAGTCGGCCTTCGGATTCGCCAGAAACAATTCGTCCACCAGCGGCAGGCCGTCCGCCCCTTTGATTGTCAGGTAGCAGGCGATGAGCGAATCGAGCCCCGACTTCGCCTTCCGGTCGCTCGAACGCATGAACTCTTCCAGCATCGGCAGGTCTTTTTCGCTCCCGCAGACACCCAGCATCACGAAGTACAAACGCCGCCGGCTGGCCGGGATGTCCGGGCTTTTGATCCAACCAATCAACTGGTCGTGATCCATCTGCTCCTCGATCGCGATCACCTGTTCGTACGGTGCGCGGGCGAATTCGTCGTAGGAATCGCGGGCTAATAGCTCGTCCTTATCCTCCAGATACTCTTGGAAGAAGATGAGCCGCTCGGGGCCGTCTTTGGGCAGCTTTTGCAGTTTGCTCAGATAGCTCTTGGCCCGGTCGGTCAGCGGCAGCGGGGTGGACCACATCAGCTTTGGCGGGTCGATCCCCATGACCAGAAACGGCTTGCCGGGCACCCCCTCGCCAAAATAGAGCGTCTCGATCTTTTCGCCCGGCTTGACCAGAGTGTCCCCTTTGATGACCTGCTCGACTTGGAAGGTCGCCTTGACGATTTCATCCCCCGGCCGATCCGACACGGAGGGTAGCGTCACGAGCTTGGCGATCACCGCCACGTCCATCGTGGCAATTTCTTCGCTGAAGGTCTGCGAAGTTGGCCCGCAAAACGGGCAGGCCCGCACCTGAGCCGGCAAGCCGGCGACGACGATCGCGGCCAGCAGGGCCGCCACGCATATTTTTTTGACTTGCATCGTTCAAAGCTCCTTTACGCGCGCCCGCGCCTTCCCCAAGCACTTCCGACCTATGGATTCTAAGCGCGCCTGCCGGTGGGTGCCACTGTTATCGGCACGGACTGCGGCGAGTTCGCGGCGACTTTGGGCGGGGTTTTGCTTATCAATCCACGGTTTTTTCGCCTCCTGCAATATAAGCAACTCGCCATAACGCCTTTCTGGAAAACCAGTTGCGTTGATTAGCGAAACGGGCGTCCGGGGTTTTGCTTATCGGGGTGATTAGCCCTGGCACTTTCGAAAAACTGATCGCCGCTGCCGGCCGAGAACCAGCAGCCGGACGACCGCCGCGCGCGAGGCCACCCTCACTTTCCCCGTTCGGCTTGCGCGCGTCAATCATCTGGCGCGCGGCATTCGCCTGCCCCGGCAGGTTACGACGCCGTGCCGCGACCAAACCTCAATGTCCGTCCGACTTTACACCTTACCCGGCCGAGCTAACTCGCGGCAAAAAAACTTTGGGCGCGTGACTAGTCTGGTCCCTGAAAACGGCGCGCTACGGCCGACGGCACACCGGTTGCACCCCGTGGTTCGCCCATGCCACACGCGAAATCGAAGAAAGCACCCAGCGAAAAAAAACCCCGACCGGCGGGTGATCCTCAAAAACCCGACGCGGCAAAGCGCTCGGCCCGAACGGCTGGCCTGCGATATGTTGCCAGTGACGAGCCGGGGATCGAGCGGCGCGGGCGAGGCAAGCGGTTTACCTACGTGCGGCCCGACGGCAAGCCGCTCAAAGACCGGAAAGCTTTGGCACGGATTCGCTCGCTGGTGATTCCGCCCGCCTGGACCGACGTCTGGATCTGTGCCAGCGAAAAGGCCACTTGCAGGCGACCGGTTTCGACGCCCGCAGCCGCAAGCAATATCGCTACCATCCGCGGTGGCGCGAGGTGCGCGACGAGCAAAAATATGGCAACCTGATCGCGTTTGCCCGCGTGCTCCCCAAGATTCGCCGCCGGGTGAAGCGCGACCTGGCCCGCCGCGGCACCAGCCGCGAAAAGGTGCTCGCCACGATCGTCAGCCTGCTCGAAAACACGCTGATCCGCGTCGGCAGCGACGAGTACGCCGCGACAACCAATCGTTCGGCCTGACGACGATGCGCGACAAGCATGCCGCGGTCAACGGCGCGCATGTTCGCTTCAAGTTTAAGGGCAAAAGCGGCATCCAGCACGAAATCGACCTGCGCGTTCCCAAACTTGCCAAGATCATCAAGACCTGTCAGGACTTGCCGGGACAAGAGCTGTTTCAATACCTCGACGACGCCGGCGAGCAGCGAGATGTAACCTCCGGCGACGTGAACGACTACCTCCACGAGATTAGCGGGCAAGACTTCACCGCCAAGGACTTTCGCACCTGGGCCGGCACCGCCCTGGCCGCTCAGGCGCTGCAAGAGTTCGAAGATTTCGATTCGCAGGCGGGTGCGAAACGAAACATCACCCAGGCGATCGAGCGCGTCGCCCAGCGGCTGGGAAACACCAAGGCGGTGGTTCGCAAGTGCTACATCCATCCCGCCGTGATCGACGCCTACATGGACCGGACGCTGCTCGAAACGCTCAAGGCCCGCACCGAGCAGCAGCTTCGCACACGGCTGAAAACCCTGCCCGCCGAGGAAGCAGCCGTGCTGGCCCTGCTGCAACAACGGATGGAGCGGCAGTTAGGGGGTGGCACGGCGCGGTCGGGGAAAAAGAAACCCGCCGCGCGCCGCAAGCGGGAACTCCCGCCCCGTTAAAAATCGGCGCAGGTGATTGACCCCCGTTGCCAGGGGCTGTACGCTGTCTCGCCTCATCGGTCTGTTGGGGGGGCGGATTATGGACTACGCCGTCTGGTGCAATCTCACTGACGACCAGCTTGCCAAGCGCGGCATCGCCGAAATGAACTTGGCGTGCGCCTACGGTCTGCCGCCGACAGGTCGGATAGACGTTCTCGCACTCTGCAAACAGGTTGACGATTGGGCTGCAATCGCCGATCATGGCATTCGCCGCATGTGGAAGAGGCGGGTTCGCGGCGAGCATTCCGACCTGACCGGGAACCAGTACCGAATGATGGTCATGGTCACGGTGCTGCAACGGAATCTGGGCGTCAAATACAACTGGGCATTCAGCCAAGGCGAGTACGACGCTACCGACTCCCGCAATCTGTTCATTCACGGCCCGTTGACCGGCCACGGTGGAACGTGCGTTTCGATGCCCGCCCTGTATGCGGCAGTCGGCAGTCGGCAGGCGTCTTGGCTTCCCGATCAAGATCGTGCTCGCAAAAGAGCACACGTTCTGTCGGTGGGATGGCGAAGGCGAGCGGTTCAAC
>JBBDYF010000002.1:0-10004 GCA_040901775.1 Pirellulaceae bacterium
GGCGAAGGTCCGCGGATCGAGCCATTCGACCGACTGATTTACCGGCTGACGCGGGCCAGGCTGCGCGCCGCCGGCGAGCAACCGCCGCTCGTTTTCGGCGAGCTGCGCCAGTTCGGTTTGCCCCAAACGCTGATGAACGACCGCCAGGTTGTGCCAGCCTTCGGCGTGCGGCTGCAGGGTGACGCTGTGTACGAGCGCCTGCCGAGCCGCTTCGAGTTGGCCGTACCGGGCCAGCAGCACGCCCAGTTCGTTGGCCGCCAGATGATTCCGCGGATCGACCGCCAGCGCCGCTTGGTGGAAGACCATCGCCTGCGGAGCATGCAACGATTGTTGCTCGGTCGTTTGCTCGGCCAGCGCCATCTGGATTTTGCCCAGCGCATAGAGCGACTGCGAAGCGGCCGGCTCGCCGCCAACGGCCAAGGCAAGCTGCTGCTGGGCGAAATTGAAGTAGTGCTGCTGGGCCACGACGGGAGACATTCCGCCCGCGCCTTGCCCAAACAGGGGCGTGCGATGCGTGCGGGCCAGCGTGGAGACATCGATGGGGGCCGCGCCGCCGCCGTCTCGCGGAGCAAAGTCGCGGGCCTCGTCGAGCGCCGTCAGCCCGGCCGACAAGGCCGCCACATGCGTCGCCCGCTGCTGCTGCACGTCGAGCGCTTGCGCCACCAGCCGCAGCGCCTGCGTCAGCTCGTCCCGAGCCGAAAAGAGCATCCCTTTGCGGGCCGACTCCAGGGCGTGACGGGTCATCGCGGCGGCCCGTTCGTGAACCGGCTGCATCGACGAGCGGCGAGCCTGCGCCGCGGGCTGTGTTGCCGGCTGCGGCCCCGCCGCTGGCGGCGCGGCTGTCGCCCCGCTCGTGAGAAGCAGGCCGGCAGCGATCGCCAACGAGGCCACCCAGGGCTGGGGCAGACGAGTCATAGGTCTTCCATGAGGCGGCAAGGAGAGAGAATCCGTTCTCACCGGCGCGCGGCGGTGCTGGCTGTTCTCATCGTCCGGCCGGGCCAAGCGCCCGCAGCGAATCGGGCACAACCGGCGGCGCCCGCACAGGCGTTGCGATCAGACCGGCTGGCCCGCCCCGCAGGCGTCGAGCGGCTGGGCGTTGTGCCCCAGTTTTCGCAGCCGATCCACGAATTCAACCGGGCCATGCGTGCAATAGACGACCCGCGGCTGGACGTGGGCCACGCATTCGATCAATTCGTCATAGTCGGCATGATCGGACAAGGGGACGGCATAATCGTAGCCGCGGCGAATTCGCCAGGTGGGATCGGTGGCCCAGCCGGTGACGGCGATTCGCACCGCCCCGTGCAGCCCCGGCAACCCCGCCCCTTTTTGCCAGCGCGGCGGCGACACCACCACGGCACCCACTGGCGGGCCGTCGTACAGGCGAATGTCGCCCAGCAGGCAACCCTGCTGCTCGTACACCTGGCTGATCTCGTGTACCAAACGATGCTGCACGACGCAGTGGCCGTGCGTCGTCAGAATCTTCGTCACCTCCTGCGCTTTGCCGAGAACGTACGCTTCGATCACCGGCGTCTTGCCCGATTCGAGAACCCGCCCCACCACGCTCAGCAATTGGGCGATCGTCTCTTCCCGCGGAGGCAAGCGGTAACGGGGATCGCCATAGGTGCTTTCCATCACCAGCACATCCGCGGTGGGAGGAGCGGCCGCTTCGGCCGTCAGCGACGCTCGGAGTTTGAAGTCGCCGGTGTAAAGCAGACGCTGCGCGCCGTCATCGACCAACAGCATGGCCGAACCCAACACATGGCCGGCGGCGTGCGTCGTCAGGCGAATGCCGCCCAGTTCATAAGTTTCGCCCAGCGGCAGCGGGCGGAAAAACTTGTTGCCGTAGCGCCGCTCGACGAGCGCCGCGGTCGCGGGCGTACACAGCGACAGTTCGTGCCGGGCCGTATGATCGGCGTGGGCGTGCGAAATGAAACCCCGCGGCTGCCGCCGGCAAAAATCGACGGCCAGGTCAATGGCGGTGATTTTCAGGCCGCGGTCGTAGTGAAACATGGCCTTGGCCTCCTGCCGTGCCGACAGAAAAGAAAAGAGCCCGCCACGATTCGGGCGGGCTCTTGAGCGGTATCCAGCGTCACCGATCGAGCGACCGGCTATTTCGCCTCGGCCAAAGCCCCTTCGGCGACAATGCCGGCGCCGGCCAGCAGGGTATCGAGCAGCGCCGAAGCCGTCGCGACGATCCCCTCTCGTTTTTGCCCCTTGGTGTGGCTGGCGTGTTGTGCGACGGCCACCGGGCCGTCGTATCCCAGCTCGTCGAGCAGCCCCAGGATCGCCACCGAGTCGATCGTGCCGGTCTCGCTGCCGGGCAGAATTCGCTGCTGCGGCTCGATCGCCGCTAGCTCGACCTCCGCGGGAATGTCGGATAAGCGGACGTTGACCAGTTGATCGCCACGCAATGCCCGCAATTTTTCGACATCCCCCCCGCCAACGATCCAACTCCAACTGTCCAGCATCAAGCCGACATTCTCTTTCTGAATGTTATGGATCAACTGCAGCATGGGATCTGCCTGGTGGATGAACTCGAATCCCCCATCGGCTCGATCGGCCGGCGCGGCGAGAAAGCTCAGGCCGAGCTTCAGGCCGGCGGGTGCCAGCACGTCGGCGACCGTCCGCAGGCGGTCGATGTGGAACTGGAAGTTTTCGTGAAAGGGCCGCTGGTCGCAGGTCGGCCGAATGGTGGTAAAGCAGCGGTCGGCCGAGAGGGCATTGGCCACCTCCAAAAACGTCCCAAGCTGGCCAAGATCGGCTTTGAATTCGGCTTCGTCGCCCGCCCAACGGATCGGAACCTCGCCGCCAATCTTGACTTTAGCGCTGGCCAGATACTTGCATGCTTGGGCAACGCTGGTCGCCTTGGACCGCTTGACCACTTCATTAAGGTCGATTTCCAAACCCTTAAAGCGGTGCGTGAGGGCGATTTCGAGCATTTCGCCTTGACGGCCGAAGATCCCAATGGCATCGGGACTTAGATTCTTGTACATAGCTCTCCTCTCGTATTCCCATGTGACCGGAAGGGAGGCAACGAAGCGCTTCCCGCGGATGAGATGTGTTCCGTGCGATCATTATGGCGCGCTGGGCCAGTGGTTCAACCCGGCAGCAACGCCCCGCAAAATGCTCGCGCGAATTTGTACTCTATACTTGCCGGACTTTGCGGCAACCCGCGGCGATTGTCCAAGCCGCATAGAAGCTAGCAGTTTTGTCTCCGGCGGCGAATCCATAACAGGAAACGCCAACCGTTTGTCGGGCATTGGATCGCGGTCGGGTTACACTGGACCCGGCGTTGGCGTTGAAGGCGGCGAGTCGAGTTAGGGATTGTCGTTTATGGATGGCTCGCAGACATTTTCGCTGTGGCAGGTATTGGTGCTGGCCGTCGTACAAGGAGTGGCGGAGTTTCTTCCCATCAGTTCCGACGGTCACCTGGTCGTCGTCGCTCCGCTGCTGTTCGGCGGCCGCTCGGCGCCGCCCAACATGATGGACCTCACCATCGTGCTCCACATGGGAACGCTCGGCTCGATCCTTATTTTTTACCGCCAACGAATCGCTCGCTTGTTCGGGGTCGATCGCCAGGTCATTCCTCTGTTGATCGTGGGCACCGCGCCGGCGGTGGTGTTGGTTCTTTGCGCTAAGCTGGTTTTCGACGAGTGGCTCGAACCGGTCCTGCAAAATCGGCTGCTTGCCGGCTTCATGTTGCCGGTCAGCGGCCTGGCGATTTTGTGGTCGATGCGAATCAAGCCGGGCGACCGCGAATACCGCGATCTGACCTGGCGCGATTCGCTGGTCATCGGCGTTTGCCAAGCAGCCGCCATTCTTCCCGGCTTGTCGCGCAGCGGCTCGACGATTGCCAGCGGGCTGGCCCTGGGGATGACGCGGTCGGCAGCCGCCAGTTACTCGTTCTTGCTCGCCATTCCCGCGCTCTGCGGCGCGGGCTTGTACGAAATGGTTTCGATGTGGAAAGATCGCGAGCCCCTTTCCACTTCGCCCGAAAATCTGGCCCTGGGCGCGGTTGTCTCGTTCGGAGTCGGCCTGGTGGCGTTGTGGGGTCTCGAACGGCTGCTGCAACGGGGCCAACTGCACTGGCTGGGATGGTATTGCATCGCCCTGGGCGCCGGCGTGATCGCTTGGCAGCTCGCGCTGCTGGGGTAGCTTACGCGAGCTTGACCAACCCTACAGCAGGCGTTGGTTAACCAGAATGGTAGCCCTAAGTCGCTTTCTGATAAGGCTTTGCGCGAGACCATTCACAGCCGCGGCAACGCCGATCCGCCGTTGACCAACGCCAATCAAGCCGATAAGTTAGGGGATTCTACCGGGTCCGCCGGGATTGTCTCGGCGGCCAACGGTTGCGAATTCCTTTCGGATTCCTGTTCGGGCGAAGGCGTTGACCTGTGGATCGCACCCAGTGCCGCTGCGGCGCTTGCGATTCGTGGCCCAGGCGGATATGGAGAACTGATTGTGGCAGAGACATTAGTCCCAGATTTGATCGAGGCGGGCGTGCATTTCGGACACCGGGCAAGCCGCTGGAATCCGAAAATGGCCCCCTACATTTATGCCCGTAAAAACGGCATTCACATCATCGACATTCGCGAGACCGTTCGCGGCCTGTTGCGGGCCAAGAAGTATCTCGCCCAGGTTGCCGCCCAGGGGAGCCTGGTGCTGTTCGTCGGCACCAAGAAGCAGGCCGGCCCGTCGGTCGAACGCGAATCGCTTCGCTGCCACATGCCGTTCGTCGCCGAACGCTGGTTGGGCGGCTGCTTGACGAATTTTCGCACGATCCGCAGCCGGCTGACGCGGCTGGAAGAGGTCGAGAAGATCCGTGGCGGCGAAGAGATCGCGACGTACTCGAAAAAGATGCAATCGGCCCTGGCCCGCGAATACCGAAAGATGTATCGCAACTTGAACGGCATTCGCACCCTCAACCGGATGCCGGAATGTCTGGTGGTGATCGATCCCTTGAAGGAAAAGAACGCCATCAAAGAGGCCCGCTCGCTGGGAATTACGACGGTCGCCTTGATCGATACCGACTGCGATCCCGATTCGGTCGATCTGGCCATTCCGGGCAACGACGACGGCATCCGCTCGATCGAGTTGATTACCCGGCATCTGGCCGAGGCGATTTTGGTCGGCTCGCAAAGCGCCGCCGCCGCCAAGCAAAAGGACAAGGACAAGGGCGACAAAGACAAGGGCGAGAAGCCCGAACTGGCCACCGCCGGCGCCGCCGAGGCGAAAGACGGGAACGTCTAAAAAGCAGGGTTCAAACTATAAGCGGAGCGTAAATATGGCCGAGATCAATGCCGCTGCAGTCAACGCCCTTCGTAAGAAGACGGGCGTTTCGATGATGATATGCAAGGAAGCACTGGTTGCCTCCGAGGGGAATGAAGACGTCGCGGTCGAGTACATCCGCAAAAAGGGGATTGCGACCCAGGGGGGCCGCCAGGATCGCGAAACGGCTTTCGGCCGCTTCGGCATTTTTGCGGGGCTGGACAAGCAGGCCGGTGCCATCGTGGAACTGAAATGCGAAAGCGCCCCGGTCGCCGGCAGCGCCGAGTTCATCCAACTGGCCAACGACTTGGCCAGGCAGTTGGCTACCGGTCCCGGTGCCAAAACGGCCGACGAACTGCTCGATCAGCCGTCGCCCTGCAAGCCGGGAATGACGCTCCGCGATGTGAAAGACGACATGTTCAACCGCATTCGCGAGGTGTTCAAGGTCGGCCGGTTGGCCCGACTGGAAGGGACCTGCGGCGGCTACAGCCACAACTCGGGAACCGTCAGCGGCGTCTTGGTGCAGGTCGAAGGGGGAACCGACGAAGCGGCCAAAGACGTGAGCATGCACATCGCCGCCATGCGGCCTCTGGCCCTCAGCAAGGAAGAGCTCAATTCCGCCATCGTCGAGAAAGAGCGGCAGATCCTCCGCGAAACGGCTTTGGCAGAAGGGAAGCCCGCCAGCATCGTCGATAAAATGGTCGAGGGGCGGATGAAGAACTTTTTTGCCGAGCAGGTGCTGCTAGAGCAGGCGTTCGTCAAGGAGAACAGCCAGTCGGTCGGTCAATACGCCGAGTCGAAGGGGATGCAGGTCAAAAAGTTCGTCCACTGGGAAATGGGCAAGGAATAGCGCTACTTCGGCGTTTCCGTTTTAGGATCGAGGCGCGCTTCACGTAGAATGGCTTCTAGGCGCCTAGGGCGGAGAAAAGGTAGGTGGCGATCCGAAAGAAATTGCCCCACACGCTTAAAGAGGTGGATCTGCCGGGGCGAATTCGAGCCGCCGGTGCGGCTAGTCTGAAAGAGGCTGGTGAATTCTTCGGCTGGGAGCCCGCAAAGGTAACGAAAACCGTCGCCGATTTCACGAAAGATGAGCTGTTGGCGAAAGGTTGGACAAAAGCTCGGCTGCTGGCTGTGGCCGAGGGTTACGATCATATTGCCAGAATAACGCCAAACAATCCCAGCGCCGCAAAACGCGCACGTCAACTGCGAGAAATCGCAGCGCTTGTTGAGTAGGGAGTAGCCAATGCCCCAGCGTAACCAGTTTGTGATCTGCAACGACTTGGCCCAGCCGCTAAGGTTAAACATCGAGCCGGAAGGGGCAGTTTTTTCTCTGTCCAAGGGCGAGGAAGTGCAAATCACCGACGTGTTCACTTCGCAGCCGGTGACCATCAAACTGACGAGATCTGAAAAGGGGGAGCCGGTTGTTTCCATTTGGCCCGGAGATGGGGAAGTCACGGTGGAGAAGGACGGAATCGATATGCTCGACATGCTTCCAATTGGCGGAAATGCCCGAAGTGCCTAAACGCAGGAGTGGGTCTGGCGTCCTTTAATGTCCGGCGAAGTGTACGCTGGCGGTGCCACGAGTGGCGTAGGACCGCATGCGTTTTGCAGGCAGGAACCCAGAGCGTCCAAAGATTCGTTCGCACCGAGAAAGGTATTCAACAGCGATGTCCTCTGAGTCTCCTCCCAGCGTCCCCTTCCAGCGCATCGTGCTGAAGCTTTCGGGCGAAAGCCTGAGCCACGAAGGGGAGCGGGGCATCGGCATGGAAGAGGTGGTCCACATCGCCCGGCAGGTGAAGCAAGCCTCCGAGATCGGCTGCCAGATCGCCCTGGTCGTGGGCGGGGGGAACATCCTCCGCGGCGCACAGTTCAAAGGGACGCACGCCAACATCCAAGAGGCGACTGCCCACTACATGGGGATGCTGGCCACGGTAATTAACGCCTTGGCCCTACAGGACGCCTTGGAATCGCTCGGCTGCGAAACGCGCGTCATGTCCGCTATCCACATGCACGGCATCGCCGAGCCGTACATCCGCCGCCGGGCCAAGCGGCATCTCGAAAAGGGGCGGATCGTCATCCTGGCCGCCGGCACCGGCAGCCCGTTCGTCACCACCGACACCGCTGCCGCCCAAAGGGCGATGGAGCTCGAAGCGGACATATTGATCAAGGCGACCGGCGTGGACGGAGTGTATAGCGACGACCCGAAGAAGAATCCCCATGCCGTGCTGTACAGCGAGCTCGACTACAACACGGTGCGCGAGCGCAACCTGCGGGTGATGGACAGCACGGCCATCGCCCACTGCATGGAACACAACATGCCGATCCTGGTGTTCAACTTCCGCAAGGAGGGGAACATCCTGCGGGCGGTGCGGGGCGAGAAGGTCGGTACGCGGATCGGCAGCAAGCCGGTGGGGTAGGCGGACAGACCTGCGTTCGCCCGTAGTTTTTCTTTCCGCGGCTCTGCGATACGATAAATCTCGATAACCGGCACCGCGATAAGGCGAAATGACATGGCCGCTGACGACATCTTGCTCGACACCGAAGACCGGATGGACAAAGCCATCCAGCACCTCAAGCAGCAGCTTTCCGGCATTCGCACCGGGCGGGCCAATCCCGGCCTGGTCGATTCGCTGAAGGTCGAAGTGTACGGCTCGCAAACCCCGATGAAGCAGCTCGCTTCGGTCGGCGCGCCCGAGCCGCAGCAGATTGTGGTGCGTCCCTACGACGCTTCGACGATCAAAGAGATCGAGCGGGCCATCATCAACAGCGGCCTGGGTTTTGCCCCGCAAAGCGACGGCCGCGTGATCCGCATCAACATCCCCCCGCTGACGACCGACACTCGCAAAAAGCTGGTCTCGCGGATCAAGGAGCTAACCGAAGAGGCGAAGGTCTCGGTGCGCAACGTCCGCCGCGACGGCAACAAGGCGGCCGACCAGGCCGAGAAGGATGGCGAACTGACCGAAGACGTGCGCGACACCCTGAAAGAAGACGTTCAGGAGTTGACCAAAAAGTACGAGGGAATGGCCGCCGACATGGCGAAAAAGCGCGAGGACGAGGTGATGGAGGGGTAGGGCCGGCATTTCCGCGGCATTTTTGACACGCCGCCCCCGCTTTCGACTAGAATCGCCTTGGTTCATCTTTCACCAAGGAGCCTTGCGATGCGAATTGTCTGCCTGGCGACCCTCAGCTTGGTCGCACTCTGCCTGTTCCCCGTCTCGAACGTCCGCGCCGCCGATAAACCGCTGAATACTCCCCCCGAAGGCTTCGTCGCCCTGTTCAACGGCAAAGATCTGACCGGTTGGAAGGGTCTGGTCGGCAACCCGAAGACGCGGGCCGTGATGCCCAAGGAAGAACTGGCCCAAAAGCAGGCCGAGGCCGACAAGCGGGCCCACGAGCACTGGAGCGTGCAGGACGGCATTCTAGTCTATAGCGGCAAGGGGAAGATCAGCCTTTGCACCGCCAAGGATTACGCCAACTTCGAGCTGTACACCGATTGGAAGATCAAGGAAGCCGGCGACAGCGGCATCTACCTGCGCGGCACTCCGCAGGTGCAGATTTGGGATCCGTTCACCAATCCCAACACCAAAAACGGCGAGGAAAAGGGCTCGGGCAGCCTCTGGAACAACAAGAAAAACCCGCGATTTCCCAACGTGATGGCCGACCATCCGATCGGCGAGTGGAACACGTTCCACATCAAGATGGTGGGCGAAAAGGTGACCATCCACTTGAACGACAAGCTGATCGTGGACAACGTAACGCTCGAAAACTATTGGGAGCCGGAGAAGCCGATCTATCCCAGCGAGCAGATCGAGCTGCAGGACCACGGCAACACGCTTTACTTCCGCAACCTGTACATCAAAGAGTTGCCGGCCGAGTAGCGTGCCCTGACCGCTGGGGGGCCACGCTGTTAGAAACGTCTGCATGTGCCCCGTGCGAAATTACTGGCGCAGACGTCAATTTAGAAACCATCCATTCTGTTCATGCGATACAATGGCGAGATTCCGGGTCGTGGTCAATATCTTAGGGGTCGTGTCGTGTTTGAAAACAACCGGGAAGTCGAACAGGCAGTATCCGCGCTGACCACAGAAATACTCAAGTTAAGCCCACTGGAGGGCGAGGCGAGGCATGCCTTGAGCGTAACCATTGAAAACGCACTTTCTCGATTGGCGCTCGCCATTGTGGCACAATCGAGCATATCGGAACGTTTCACGGAGGAAGCGCCGACTGCGAGCGACACCAGCGGTTAAACCCCGACAGGGTGCTTGCGACCAAAGTTTGCAAGACCGCTGTTTTGCTGGTTGATCTCTAACGGCAGCCAGGAGGTCGCCGGATCTTCGTGATACCAACCCTGGGGCCGCGGCGACATTGACCGAGTGCCCGACCCGACTTAGAGTGAATTCTCGTCTTGCCGCGGTCCCTTTTTTGCACGGGGCGAGCGCGGTTGGGACGGCTCGCTCCCCCCTGAATTCCCGCGACGAAACGCCCATGCTTGCCAAGCGCGTGATTCCCTGCCTGGATGTCGATCGGGGGCGGGTCGTCAAAGGGACCAACTTTTTGAACCTGCGCGACGCGGGCGATCCCGTGCAGGTCGCCGCCCGGTACGAACAGGAAGGGGCCGATGAACTGGTGTTTCTGGACATCGCAGCCAGCCATGAAGGGCGAGAAATCATGCTCGACGTGGTCCGCCGCACGGCCGAGCAGGTCTTCATGCCGCTTACCGTCGGCGGCGGCATCCG
>JBBDYF010000003.1:0-4517 GCA_040901775.1 Pirellulaceae bacterium
CTTCAAGGTGCAACGCGACTACGGCAACCGCGAGGATCGCAAGCTGGCCCGCCTGAAATACGTCATCGCCAATTGGGGCGTCGAAAAATTCAAGGCCAAGGTCGAAGAGTACTACGGCGGCCCGCTCGCCGAGCCGCATCCCGACGACGTACACGGCTTCGACGATCACATGGGCTGGAGTGAACAAGGGGATGGCCGCTGGTTCTACGGCCTGAATATCGAAAACGGCCGGATCAAGGACAGCGGCGACATGCGGCTGAAAACGGCGATCCGCGAAGTCTGCACGCAGCTCAATCCGTCGATCCGCAACACTTCGCACCAGAGCATGCTGTTCGGCGACATCCAGCCGCCAGATCGCGCGCGGCTGGAAGCGATCTTCCGCACGCACGGCGTCAAGCTGAGCGAGGAGATTTCGACCGTCCGCCGCTGGAGCATGGCCTGCGTCGCCTGGCCGACCTGCGGCCTGTCGATCACCGAAAGCGAACGGGCGCTGCCCGGCCTGATCGACCTGATCGAGGTGGAACTGGCCCGGCTCGGCCTGTCCAGCGAAAAATTCACCGTGCGGATGACGGGCTGCCCCAATGGGTGCGCTCGGCCCTACAACTGCGACGTGGGGTTGGTTGGCAAGTCGCGCGGCAAGTACTCGCTGTTTCTCGGCGGCCGGCTGCTGGGTGACCGATTGAATTTTCTTTACAAGGATTCGGTGCCCGAGGAAGAAGTGGTGGCGACGCTCAACCCGGTGTTTGCCTACTTCAAGCACGCCCGCGAGCCGGGCGAAACGCTGGGGGACTTTTGCCTGCGCAAGGGGGCGTCCGATCTGGCGGCCTGGGCCGAAGCCAACCTCGCCGCCGTGCCTGCATAGACCATAGCCGCGACCAGTGGTCGCGCGGTCTTATCACTGCGCGACCAATGGTCGCGGCTATGCAGGGGACAATGTAAACTGCCGGCATGTCTGATCAACTTCCATCGGCGGCGGCCAGCGATCCCCGCTGGGCGGCGACTTGGCTCGAACTAGGGCAAGGCGCGCCGACGCTGGCCGCACTGGCTAGCGTGGCGAGCATGGCCCTCACCACCGGCGGCGACAAAACTGTAGAACTGTCGAGCGAGGCCCGCTGCATCCTGTTTGCCGCCAAGCTTCGCGGCGTTATCGAGATCAAAGGGGCCAACCGGGCCTTCGACGCGCCGGGCCGGATGCTGGCCGCGTATATCGAGACCGATGCCGACCGAACGCTAATTTTTCGTAGCCGCGACAATCCCGCGTACACCATCCGCTTTCTGGCCGGCTTCCGCGAGCTATGCGCGGCCGGGCTCGCCATGCATCATATCTACACCGAGTTCTCGCTGACCCGCGAGGGGCTCGAACTGGCCCAAAGTATTCCCGCCGGAGAAGTAGAAGACTTGTTGGCCCTGGCGACCGATGTCGGGGCGATTGAGTGAGAGTCCAACGTCCAACGTCCAACGTCCAAGTTTGTAGCCCCCAGCCCCGAACCCCGAACCCCCCTCCTCCCTAGCCCTTCCTCGGAGCATCCACTCATGAGTTGGCACTTGGTTCGTTGTATCGCCCTCGCCTCATTGATGGCGGTGGCAAATCTTGCTGCCGCCGAAGACGCGCCCGCTCCCAAGGACAAGGTCTTTCGGGCCGGGGCCTATGCGATGGACATTTCGCCGCTCACGTTGCCCGTGATCGTGAACGGAGGAATGACCGAGCGAACGGCCGACAAGATTAACGATCGGCTGCATGCCCGCTGCCTGGTGCTCGACGACGGGCAAACGCAGGTCGCCCTGGTGGTGGTCGATAGTTGCATGGTGCCGCGGAGCTTGCTTGACCAAGCGAAAGAAATCGCCCACCAGGCGACCGGCATTCCGACCAACCGGATGCTCATTTCGGCCACCCACACGCACACCGCCCCCAGCGTGCATGGCTGCCTCGGCTCCGACGCGGACGAGGAGTACAGCCGCTTTTTGCCCGGCCAGATCGCCAAGGGAATTGCGATGGCCCACCAGCGGCTCGAACCGGCCCGCATCGGCTGGGCGGTCGGCCGGGACGAGAAGAACGTCGCCTGCCGCCACTGGCTCATGCAGCCGGGGGTAGCCCCCACCAACCCCTTTGGCGGCACCAAGAACGACACGGTGATGATGCACCCAGGGCACAACAACCCGAAGGCGATTCGCTCGACGGGGGTTGAAGACCCCGACGTTCCGGTGATCTCGATTCAGACGAAGGCGGGCCAGCCGCTGGCGATTTATTCCGCCTACTCGCTGCACTATGTGGGGGGCACTCAGCCGGTTTCGGCCGACTACTTTGCCGTGTATTGCAACGAGATTGCCGGGCGGATCAAAGCCGAGACGAACCCGTCGTTCATGGCGGCCCTGGCCAACGCGACTAGCGGCGACATGTGGCTGATGGACTACACCGAGCCGAGCCGCCGCAAGTATTCGATCGAGGAAGTGGCCCAGGACGTCGCCTCGGCGGCCTACGTTGCCTATCAGCGAATCGAGTATCTCGACTGGGCGCCGATCGCCATGGAAGAATCGCTGCTCGAGGTGGGCGTTCGCATGCCGAGCGCCGAAGAAGTGGCCGAGGCCAAGGAGTTCATGAAATCGTTCGCGGGGAAGAAGCCCAAGACGGTGCCCGAAGTGTATGCCCGCGAGACGGTGCTCCTTTCCGAAATGCCCCCCACGCGCGAACTGAAGATTCAGGCCTTGCGAATTGGCGACCTGGCGATCGGCACCATACCGAACGAAACGAACGCCAGCACCGGCTTGCACATTAAAAAGCTCAGTCCGATCAAAACGACCTTCGTCGTCGAACTGGCCAATGGCTGCGAAGGTTACATTCCTCCGCCAGAGCTGCATCCCTTGGGCGGCTACACCTGTTGGCGGGCCCGAACCGCCTGCCTGGTCCCTGATGCCGAACGCCAAATCCGCTCCGAGGTGCTGCGGCTGCTAGACAAAGTAAAGCCGTAGACCGGGCCTGTCTGTCGCCGCAGCCTTCAGGTGCGACGCATTGGCTGTCGCACCGCGTCAGATTGGCCGTTTGGGCAACATGGGAATGGGGACTGGGCGTTCGACGGCAAGGACAGCAATTCGCAGCTAGAACGCCCCGCGCGGCATAAATTCGGGCGACTTTTCTTTTTGGGCAAGCTGTAAGTGGGATACGGCCCCGCGTTTGCTTAGCTTCCGCCGGCCCCACTCGGCCGCGCTCATCGGATCGGGTTGAGTCCATTTTTGGCCGTCAGAGGTTCTCGAAATCTTTCCGCCCCAATTTCTTTCTGCGGAGTTCCTGCTCATGTTGTCCCGCTTGTTCACCCGCGGTGTTGTTTCTGGGCGTAAAGCCGCTGCTCGCGTGCGCAGCCTCCGGACTGCCGATCGGCGGCGGATGTTCGTCGAGCCGCTGGAGCAGCGTCGGCTTTTGGCGACCTTGAACCTGGCGACCGCCAACTCGAATCTGTTCGAAGGGGACGCCGGTAACACCAACTTCACCTTCACGGTCTCGCGCACCGGCGATACGACCGGCACCAGCAGCGTCGATTTCACCGTGGCGGGGAGCGGCGCCAACCCCGCGTCGGGATCGGACTTTGCGGGGGCATCGTTTCCCTTCGCAACGGTCAACTTCGCAGCCAACGAGCTCAGCCGGACCATCTCTTTGCTTGTCGTGGGAGACACCACGCCCGAACAGAACGAAGAATTCACCGTCACGCTGTCGAATCCGAGTGCTCCCGATACCGTTGGAACGGGCACGGCCCTGGGGCAAATCCAAAACGACGATGGGCCGGTGCCGGTGGCCAACCTGGCGATTACGGCCACTAGCGCCGATCTGTTCGAAGGTAACACGGACAACACGCAGTTTACCTTTACGGTGTCGCGCACCGGCGACACGTCGGGCACTAGCAGCGTCAATTTCGCGGTGACGGGCAACGGTGCCAACCTGGCGTCGGGAGCGGATTTTGCGGGGGGATCGCTCCCCACCGACACGATCAACTTCGCTGCCAACGAGACGAGCAAGATGATCTTTTTGCTTGTCGTGGGAGACACCACCGCGGAGCCCGACGAGGGCTTTCGGGTCACGCTTTCCAACCCCAGTTCGCCCGATACGATCACGACAGCCACGGCTGACGGGACGATTCGCAACGATGACGGCGCGGTGCCGGTCGCCAACCTGGCGATTGTCGCGGCGGATGCGGTGAAACTGGAAGGCAACTCGGGCGACACCACTTTCACCTTCAACGTCAACCGCACGGGCGACACGACGGGCACCAGCAGCGTCAGCTTTACGGTCACCGGAAGCGGCACGAATCCGGCGTCGGCCGCGGACTTCAGCGGCGGTACGCTGCCCTTCGGCACGGTCGACTTTGTAGCCAACCAGACCAGCCGTTCGATCACGGTAAACGTCGCGGGAGAAACGATGATCGAAGAGGACGAGGGGTTCACGGTGACGATTTCCAACCCCAGTTCGCCCGATACGATCACCACCGCGACGGCCCAGGGCACGATTCAAGACGACGATGGGACCGGCG
>JBBDYF010000003.1:4617-9986 GCA_040901775.1 Pirellulaceae bacterium
CGATACGACCGGCGCGACGACCGTCGATTTTGTCGTAACCGGCAGCGGGACGAACCCGGCGAATAGCGGAGACTTCGGCGGCACTTTCCCGACCAACACCCTGAGTTTTGCCGCGGGGCAGGCCAGTCAGACCGTCACAATCGACGTCAGCGGCGATACGAACATCGAGCTGAACGAGGGCTTCACGGTAACCCTCTCGAATCCCAGCGGTCCCGCGACGATCACCACCGCGACGGCCCAGGGCACGATTCAAGACGACGATGGGACCGGCGGTGGGACGACGCTGGCCATCGCCGTGCTGGACGCCAACAAGCCGGAAGGGAACGTCGGCAACACCCCGTTTACCTTCACGGTGACCCGCAGCGGCGATACGACCGGCGCGACGACCGTCGATTTTGTCGTAACCGGCAGCGGGACGAACACGGCCAGCGGAAATGACTTTACCCTCGGCACATTCCCGACTGGCGTCGTGAACTTCGCCGCCGGCCAGTCTAGCCAGCCCATCACGATCGACGTCATTGGCGACACGACGATCGAGCCGAACGAAAATTTCACCGTGACGCTCTCGAACCCCAGCGGTCCCGCAACCATCACCACGGCCACGGCGCCAGGCACGATCCAGAACGACGATGGGACCGGCGGTGGAACGACCCTGGCCATCGCCCCCCTGGACGCCAACAAGCCGGAAGGGGACTTCGGCAGCATCGCGTTCACTTTTACCGTCACCCGCAGCGGCGACACCAGCGGCGCAACGATCGTCGATTTTGACGTGACCGGCAGCGGGACGAACCCGGCCAACGGCCCGGATTTCACGGCCGGTACATTCCCGACCAACAGCGTAATCTTTGCCGCCGGACAGACCAGCCAGATTGTCACGGTCAACGTCAGCGGCGATACCGCCCTCGAGCCGAGCGAAGGCTTCACGGTGACCCTTTCCAATCCCAGTGGTTCCGCGACGATTACTACGGCCGCTGCGGCGGGGACCATCCAGAACGATGATGCCGCCACGACGCTCGCCATCGCGGCCACCGATGCCAATCAGGCCGAAGGCAACATCGGCAACACCCCGTTCAGCTTCACCGTCACCCGCAGCGGCGACGCCAGCGGTACAACGACCGTCGATTTCGCGGTGACGGGCAACGGAAGCGATCCCGCCGGGGGCGACGATTTTTTTGGCGGCACGTTCCCCACGAGCTCGATCGTCTTCATCGCCGGTCAGGTCACCCAAACGATCGTCATCAACATCAGCGGTGACACCACCGTCGAGCCGGATGAAGGCTTTGCCGTAACCCTCGCCAGCCCCAGTGCTGGGGCGACGATCACCACCGCCACGGACTTGGGCACGATTCAGAACGACGACGTTGCTCCCCCGACGACCCTGGACATTTCAGCCGATGTCGCCGTCGATCTGGAAGGGGACGCCGGCAACACCTCGTTTACGTTCACCGTCACCCGCGGCGGCGACACGAGCGGCGCAACCAGCGTGGACTTCGAGATCGCCGGCAGCGGGCCGGACGCCGCGGGCGGGTCCGACTTTGGCGGCGCGCTCCCCACGGGCACGGTCAACTTCGCGGCCGGCCAAACCACTCAGACGATCGCGGTCAACGTCCGGGGCGACACCGAGGTCGAGGCCGACGAAGACTTCACCGTCACGCTTTCGAGCGCCAGCGGCGGGGCCACGATCAACACGGACACGGCCTCCGGCACCATTCTGAACGACGACGAGCTTGCGCCCGAGGGGGGCAGCAGTATTGAAGTGGAGACGCTCAACGAGCCCGGTCGCCAAGGCTCGGCCGATGTCACCGACGATCAGGACAACCCCGGTGAAGGGGCGCTGGTGGTGACCGGCACGTCGAAGAAGGACGTGATCATCGTCGAGCCGCGGCCCGGCCGCTCGTCCGAACTGCGCGTCCGCCGCAACGGACGAACCATCGGCTTCTTCGACGCCTCCGAGGTGCAAAGCATCGTCGTGTTCGGCCTGGGAGGGAACGACGTCATCATCGTCAACGCCCGGCTCTCGATCGACGCCCTGTTGTTCGGCGGTTCCGGCAACGATCTGCTCTTCGGCGCGCGGGGCGACGACGGCCTCGACGGCGGTTCGGGCAGAGACAAATTGTTCGGCCTGTGGGGAGACGACCGGCTGTTGGGCGGCAGCGGCAACGACTTCCTCTACGGCGGAAACGACGACGACCGCCTGCTCGGCCAGGACGGAAACGACTTCCTCTTTGGCCAGCACGGCGACGACGTTTTGTTGGGGGGCGCGGGCAACGACCGCCTGTTCGGCGGCGCGCACCGCGACCTGCTCATCGGTGGCAGCGGCGGCGACAAACTGTTTGGCGAGGGGCACGAAGATGTCCTCATCGGCGGCTCGACGGCCTTTGACGACGACGGCGAAGCGCTCGACGCGATCGTGGCCGAATTGACCGCCGGCGGCAGTTTCTCGTCGCGGGTCGATAACCTCCGCTTCGGCGGCGGCGAAAACGGCGACATCACCCTCGACGACTCGACGCTCGAAGACGACGGCCGCAAAGATGACCTCTACGGGGGGGGCGGCATCGACTGGTTCCTCACCGGCCGCGGCGACAAGGTGCATGGCAGGGCCCGCAACGAGCGCATGGGCTAGTGGACGTTCAACGCTGGGTTGACGGAGCCTTGAAGGTTCAAATAGAGCTGCTCGGCGAGTATTCGGGTCGTCCTCGGCGCGGCGCTGGTCGTCGCGCCCCGCGGTGCATGTCGTGGTCGGGCGGCTCGCACGGCCTGCTGTAGCCCTAAACCTCGCCCGGCGGTTCAAATATGGCCACGCTGGCCGTGAACCCATGCATGAAGTTCTGCCGCCCAATTGGGCCGAGTTCGCCTTGCGCAAAAAAGCCCGCCAGCGGGATCGAGCCAAGCGCTGCACGAACCGCTTCGGCATCGTGATGCGGCTGGTCGAACATCCGCGTTCCTCGGCCGTTGCAAGTGAACAGCAGCGCACCCGCGGCGCCCGACGATTGCTGACGGGCAGCGGCCAAGAGTTGCGTCAGTTCGGCGTCGGCCGCTTCCTGGTCGCGCACATGGAACTGTACGGTCTGCCCGGTGCGAATGTAGTCGCCCAGCGCGATCGCACCGGCGCCGGCGTCGATTCCAACCACGTTGCGGACCAAAAAGTCTCCCTGTTCGAAGCGTTCCTGGTATTCGCTCACCACGCGCCCGACGTGCAGCGCCCGCTGGATGAGCTGTTGCTCGCGGGTCGGCAGGCTATCGAACAATTCCTTGAGCTGGATCAGCGCCGGCTTACCCCCCAGTTCGTAAATTAGGTTGCGCTCGGCCCGAGTCACCACGAACGGCTTGCCGATCGGGCGGCAACCTTGCGAGACCACCGTGCGCAGTCGCACGGGGCCCGAGACGAGCGCGGCGACGGCCCCTTCGGCCAGCGTTTCGCGGCCCAGGAGCAAGCGGTTCTCGCCCGGTGCGGCCCCGCCGCTGGCCAGGCCGCCGACGACCGGCACGCAGGGTCGATCTTCGTTGAGGCGGTCGAGCAACAGATCGGCGGGAAACGAAAACGGCTCGCCCAGCAGCATTAAAAACGTGCCGGGTGGCCATTCGCCCCCCAGGTGATCGGGCCAGCCTTGAATGACGCCCCCTTCGCGGGTCCGCTCGAACTGCAGATTCAGCAGCGACGTTTGCACGCCGGGCCAATGCGCCAGCCACAACGAGATCGCCGGCTCGTGCTCGATCTCGCGCTGCGTGCCGACGATCGCCTCGCCCGAGCAGCCCAGCAGATTGTCCGTTCCCAGCAGGTTGCACGCCTCGGCAGCCAGGTGATCGGCCAGCGCGGCATGATGTCGCGAGAAAAACAGCATCGCCAGGCCGGGAGTGCCGCCGAGGCGTTCGCGAGCCTCCTCGCACACTTCGCGCAGGGCCGAGCGCGTTTCGTCTCGGGTGGAAAGTGCCGAGGCAAAGCGCAACGTCGATGACTGCGAAAGAGGCATGGCTGGTCGATCCCCAAACGGACCAGACGCGAGACCGCTGCATGATAGTCGGTGTGTCGCACGCTCGCCATCCTCGGCGGCGCTATATTGTGCCCTACTTCCCGACCAACTCGCGGTACAGCGCCGCATGCCGTTCGATCATCCGCTCGATCGAAAAGTGGGCGAGCATCCGCTGCCGGCCCGCTTCGCCCAGGCGTCGGCCCAGTACCGGATCGTCCAGCAAGTGATGCGTGTGGCGCGTGAACATCGCTCGATCGCCGACGGGCACCAGATAGCCCGTCTCGCCGGGAATCACCAAGTCGCGATTGCCGGAGATGTCGGTGGCAATGATCGGCACTCCGGCCGACATCGCCTCCATCACGGCGTTTGACTGCCCTTCGTACTCGCTCGCCAGCCACAAGCAATCGAGGTGCGGCAGCAGGCGAGGAACATCGTGTCGCTCGCCCAGAAAATGAACCCGCTCGGCAATGTCGTTCTGATCCCGGAATCGCTCGAGCCGCCAGCGGAGCGGACCATCGCCGATGATGAGCAAGTGCGCGTCGTCGCGGGCCGATTTCAAGAGGTCCATGGCCCAGATCAAATCTTTCACCCGCTTTTGCGGCCAGAGACGGCCAATCGCGCCAATCAGCCGCGCGTCGCAGGGTAGTTTCAGCTCGGCCAACAACTGCGCGCGCGAGATGCTCTCTTCTGGAGCGAATGGACCAATCCCGTTGGGGATGATCGCGAACTTATCGGCCGGCAAGCCGCGGCTGACGTAAAAATCCTTCACGCCGCTGCTGTTGGTGACGATCCGCTCGGTTCGCCGGGCGAACACGCGGTCGATGGCGAGTTGCACCGCCCCTTTCCAGGGATCGACGCACCGTTCGCCGGCCACGATGTACTTAACGTCGGCCGACAGGGCGGCTTGCCGGCCGTAAGCATTTGCGGCAAACAGCCAGGTGTGAACGATGTCGGGCCGCAACTCGCGCATCAAGCGCCGCAGCCGCCAGTACGCGCCGGGGTCGATCTTCCAGCGTTTGCCGATGAGCGTGACCTTCACGCCCGCCTGTTGCAAGGTCGCTTCGAGCGGGCCGGTGTGCGTCAGCACCGCCACATGCACGTCGAACTCGGTGCGCGGCAAGCCTGCAGCCAGCAGGGCAAGCTGTTTTTCCGCGCCACCGCGGACGAGCGTCGGAATGACCAGTAACAGGCGAATCACGGTTCGGACGATTTTTTGGAAGGAGTGGATTTTGAGCAGGCGTGTTGCACGGCAGCAGCCGCCTACTGCGAGCACAGTGTGACGCACTGCGAGCGACATGCCCAGGTGGGCCCTGCGTACGCTACGAACGGAGTTCGTGCAGCAGGCTCAAGTATTGCTCGGCGCACGCTGTCAGCGAGTGTTCCTGTTTGATCCTTCGC
>JBBDYF010000004.1:0-9884 GCA_040901775.1 Pirellulaceae bacterium
CATTCGCTCTTCCTCCTCTTTGTTCCCTTCGTTTGCTTCTGTTCAAAATCCTTCCCATCCGCGAAGTTCTGCGCCATCCACGAATCACTCCCGCCGACTAAAACTTGGCTGGCGGCTCCGCCCGGCAGTATTTCATCGGCCCTTGTTGCTCGAGCGATTCACGTCTGCCGGGCCGCTTCTTTCCAACTGCGGACGATGCAGTCGGCGACGGCCGCGGCATCGACCTCGAGGGCGACCTCGATGTCGGCCCGCTGGGGCGAGTTCGGGCGGCGATCGAAGATGGTGGCCCCCAGGGTGATTTCGCCTTGCGTCTCGACATCGCCCGCCAGCTCCGTCGTCTGGAACAGTTCGGGATGCAGCATGGCGGCGACCGCCACCGCGTCGGGCAATTGAATCCGCTCGAGCCCCAGTTCCTGCCGGTAGCTGCGATACAGATGCGGCACCGTCTTTCGCAGCATGCGGCCCGCCCGCGACGTTTCGTCGGGCAACTGGTGCAACAGATCGAGCGACCAGACCACCTGGTCGGTCACGTCCAGGGGGATCAGCGTTTTGGTCGTGGGCGAGCGGAAGACGGCCTGCGCGCTGGCCGGGTCATAATAAATATTGAACTCGGCGCAGGCGGTGACGTTGCCGATGCACTTAGCGCTGCCACCCATGATGACGATTCGGCCGACGAGCGACAGCAACTCCGCGTCGCGCTGGATGGCGCGGGCGACGTTCGTCAGCGGCCCCAGGCAAAGCAGTGTCACCTCGTTCGGCGCGGCTCGAATTTCGTCGGCGATCAGCTTTTCGGAAGGGTGCTGGCGGGCCAACTGCGAGACAATGAACCCCGCGTTCCCCAGCCCGTCCTCGCCGTTGAGATGCCGCGTGTCGATGTAGGGGGGGTTGTCGGGCGCGGTGGCGGCCCCAAACCGCGGATAGCGGGGGGGATCGAGCTGCTCAACGATCGCCTGGACGTTGATCGTCGCCTGTTCGGCCGAGACATTCCCCGCCACGGCGGTAACGGCTACCACTTCCAGCCGCGGATCGAACAGGGCCATGGCGAGGGCGGCTGCGTCGTCGATTCCCGGATCGCAGTCGATGATTACTTTGCGCGGCATACGTCCCTGCTCGAATCGAAAGCGACGAAGTTCTTGGTGTACCGGCGATTTTAGGAATCCGGGGCGGGCGCAACAAGCCGGGCGGATTGGCCGACGATCACCAACGCCTAGAGCGCGGCGGCGTATGCGGTATGATCGTCTGGGTTGCAGTCCCTCGCCGACGCGTCGGGTTGGTGTAAGCGACAATCGCCGGAAATTCATGGGAGGACGCGCCGCGTGATTACCTCGCAACTGGGACGCCTTGCCGCCGGCCAGGATTTGACGCTGGCCGAAATGACCGACGTGATCGACCTGGTGATGCATGGCGGTGTTGCAGAAAATCAGATCGCCTTGCTGCTGACCGCCTTGCACCACAAGGGGGAGTCGGTCGATGAGATTGCCGGCGCGGCGCTCGCCCTGCGAAAGCACATGACCCCGATTCGCACCTCCCGCACCGGCCTGGTCGATACGTGCGGGACCGGCGGCGTGGCCAGCGAACTATTCAACATCAGCACCACGGCGGCGATCGTCGCCGCAGCGGCCGGCGTCGCCGTCGCCAAGCACGGCAACCGAAGCATCACCAGCAAAAGTGGCTCGGCCGACGTGCTGACGCGGCTGGGGGTCAACGTCGAGGCCCCGGTGGCGATCGTCGAGCGCTGCCTCGACGAACTGGGGATCTGCTTCTGCTTCGCCCCGCTGTTGCATCCGGCGATGAAGCACGTCGCCCCGATCCGAAAAAAACTGGGGATACAGACGATCTTCAACCTGCTGGGGCCGCTCTGCAATCCGGCCGGGGCCCAGTTTCAGGTACTGGGCGTCGGACGCCGGGAGCTGCACCCGCGGTTGGCCGACGTGCTTGCCCGGCTGGGCACCGGGCGGGCCGTGGTGGTGCATGGGACCGACGGCCTGGGCGAAGTCTCCCTGGCCGCGCCGACCGAGGTGATCGAGGTGCGCGGCAGCGCCACCCAGCGGTGTACTTGGCAGCCGGAAGACTTTGGCTTGCCGACCGCCGGCACCGAGGCGATGCAGGTGGATGGTCCCGAAGCGAGCGCCAGCATCGTCCGCCGCGTGTTGGAGGGCGAGCCTGGGCCGCCGCGCGACGTGGTGCTGCTCAATGCGGCCGCGGCACTGTGGACCGCGGGGATCGACCCATCCCCCCGCGGCTGCGCCGAGCGAGCAGCCGAAGCGATCGATTCCGGCGCGGCCAAAGTACTGCTCGACAGGTGGGCCGAGCTGAGCGGGGCGTGACTGCGTTGGTGGCGGATCGTGTTGACGGCGGATTATTTTCTGGACGAAGCGATGTTGCCTTCGGCGCACCAAAGGTCACAATCTTACCTACGGAGTGCGGAGTTTTGTGGTTTTCTTGGTCATTTTCGCAAACAATGGAAATGGGCAGGCTGAAACCACGGGCATTACCGTCGGGAGCACCGAGAATACGGGCAGGAGCACGCGTGTCATGCAAACTTACGAAACTTCGGCAACGGTTGAAATTGCGGGAGAGATCCACATTGCCGGTGTGCCATTTCCACCGGGGACCAGGGTCGAAGTGACCATTCATGCCACGCGCCAGACCACTGCGGGGGGTGGACAGCAGTTCGCCGACCTTGTTCACCAACTTTGCGCCGCGCTCGACAAGGGGCGCAATTCGCAATCCATAGGCCAACTGCGGCGGGAAGAACTTTATGACCGCGATTGCCTTCATTGACACCAACGTGCTCCTGTACGCTGGTTCCAATGCGGCAGCGGACCAGCCAAAACGGGCCATTGCCCGCCAGTTGTTGTCGCACATCCAACCTGGCTTTTCGGCGCAGGTTCTGCAAGAGTTTTATTCGGCCGCGGTGACGAAACAACGCTTACAGATGACCCACGATGAAGCACTGGCGGTGCTTGTGTCGTTGGCGGCGTTTCCTGTCTGTCCGATTTCGCGCGACTTGGTATTACAGGCTATCGACTGCCGGCAGCGATACCGCATGTCGTATTGGGATGCGGCGATTATCGCTGCGGCCAGCCAGCTTGGATGTCCAACGATCTACAGCGAGGATTTAAGTCATGGACAGCAATACGACGGCGTTCAGGTCATCAATCCGTTTTTGTCGATGGCCCAGGCCCTTGGCCCCTAGCCGGGCGGATCGTCTTCCCGAAACCGGGCCATCACCACGGTGATGTTGTCCTTGCCGCCCGCGGCGTTCGCCCGGCGGACAAGCTCGCTGCAGCACGCCTCGGGCGCGAGCCCCTCTTCGAGCACCGCGCACAGGTCGGCCCGCGGAATCATCTCGGTCAGTCCGTCCGAACAGAGCAGCACCACATCGCCCGCTTGGAGATGCAGGCGATGCACGTCGATTCGGATTTGCTTCGACTCGCCGCCGACGGTGCTGGTGATGACGTGTCGCCAGCGATGCGTGGCGGCTTCTTCGGGTTTCAGAGCGCCCCCGCGCACCATATCTTCGACCAGCGTGTGATCGCGCGTCAGTTGGTACAGAATGTTCTGGCGAAACAAATAAGCTCGGCTGTCGCCCACATGGGCGACGTAGAGCGTATCGTTCACGCTATGGGCGAGCGTCAGGGTCGTTCCCATTCCCCGTTTTCGCGGCTGCTGCTGCCCCCGATAGGCGACGCGACGATGGGCCTGGCCGATCGCTTCGCGAAACTCGGTCAGCACCTGGTCCTCGTCGCGCGGCTCGCAGCAGGCAAACCACTGCAGCGCGTCGAGCACGTATTCTTCGACCGATTCGAGCGCCAGGGCGCTCGCCTCTTCGCCGGCCGCCTCGCCCCCCATGCCGTCGGCCACGACCAGCAGATAGCTGCGATCGCTGGCGTGCCGCACGGGGGGCTGGGGCAGGCTGGTCTGCAGAACTTCTAGCGCCTTGTCGAGCGCGGCGACCAGGAACTGATCTTCATTCTGTTCGCGCACCAAGCCCCGATCGCTCAGGCCGCAGCACTGGGCCACCAAGTGTGTCCGCGGAGCGGCAAGTTCGAGCGTGTCGAGGTCGCTCGTCTTGACGACGTGGACCTGGGTTCGCACGTCGGGCTGGGTCATGGAAGGGTCTCGCTGGGTGCTGCTGGCTGAGCGTTCAAGCTTAAGCGGACGCATCATTATCCACACTAACCCGACGCGCGAGCGCGGGACAACCGGAGCGAGGGACCATCGGAGATCACCGCACTCGTCGTCCCGATTCCCGAACCCCGAACCCCGAACCCCCTCCCCTCCGGCATGCGGTTTGCTTCTATCCTCGGCAGTTTCGTGCAAACCAAGCTTTTCGCAAGGAGCCTTGTCATGGCTAACGTGGCTAAAAAGAATACGAACGAGTTGGATGCAAATCCCGATCCGCTCACCGGCGCACCGGGTTCGCACCCCGTGGGCACGGGCGTGGGCGCAGCCTTGGCCGGCGCTGCGGCCGGAGCGGCTGGCGGCGCGTTGGGCGGCCCGATTGGGGTAGTTGCCGGCGCGGTCATTGGGGGTGTCGCGGGGGGCTATGTGGGCAAAGAAGTGGCCGAGAACATCGATCCGACCCAAGAAGACGCCTACTGGCAGAGCAATTACCAAAGCCGGCCCTATGTCGATCAGGGAACCGACTATGAATCGTACCGCCCCGCGTATCGCTACGGCTGGGAATCGCGGAGCAAGTACCGCGGGCGTGGGTTCGACGAGGTCGAGACCGACCTGGAACGGGATTGGCAGAACAGCCGGGGTCAATCCAACATTGGTTGGGACAAAGCCAGACCGGCCGCCCGCGACGCATGGGATCGGGTCGAGCGGACGATTCCCAGCGACGCCAGCCACAAATAGTCCGAGAATCCAGCAACGACGCAGCGATAGGAGCCGGAATTGCCGCCGCATTTCCGGCTCCTTTTTGCGCGCATTGCTGGAACGCCGTCGCCGCTGACGCTAGAACAGGATCGCAGCATCTTCCAGATTCTCACAGCGGAGCAACGGCGATGACGCGATTTCTCGTACAAATAGGCTGTACGCTCGCGGCGGTGGCGTGTTTCACCACGCCCTTGCAGGCCGAGCCAATCGGCGTCGATCTGGCCGGGTTTCTGCCGGGGCATGGCACGAGCGTGCGGCACGATGAGGCAGAGCTACGCCTCGCTTGGTCGCTGCCCAACGCGGAAATCGGTTCGCTAGTGCTGAATCTCCGCCCCGACGAGCCGCTGATCAAAGCGTTGTCGATCCACACGGCCGGCAACAAGTCGGCGGCGCTGCTGACCGACGCCAGCCCGGTCACCTACCTGACCGTGGGCGAGCGCAAGCTCCAGCCGCACGGCTGGACCGTCTTTTTCGACAACCCGCCCCGCCGGCCGCACGAAACATTTCGCGCCCTGCGGAAATCGAAGGGCGTCAAGGTACAAACGGCCGGCCGCAAAACGTCGCTCGTGCTCGACGGCCTCTCCGCCGGCGGCTTTCGGGGCGAACTGTGGCTCTCGGTCTATGCCGGCTGCCGGCTGGTGCATGTCGAGGCGGTGCTGAGCACCGGCGAAGACGCCCGCGCGATCCTGTACGACGCGGGCCTCGCCAGCGACGAGCCGAGTTGGAAGTCGATCGTGCGGATCGACACCAGCGACACACTGCAGCGGGTCGCCGCCCGGTCGCAGCCCGAAGCGGCGCCGGTCGCGGCCCGTTACCGCGCGATCGTGGCCGAAAGCGAAGCGGGGTCGGTCGCGATTTTTCCGCCGCCGCATCAGTATCTTTACCCGCTCGATTTCTCGGACAACTTCCGCTTCGTCTGGCACGGCCAGGGATTCCATCGCCAGGGAAGCGAGTGGGGTTTTGGCGTCCGCCAGCCCCCCGAAGGAGACGGCCGCTTCGTCCCCTGGATCAACGCGCCGCCCGGCACCGAGCAGCGGTTGGGCGTTTTCTACCTGCTCAGCCGCGGTGGGGCCGACAAGACGATTGACGAAGTGAAGGCCTTTACCCACGGCGACCGCTACGTGCCGCTCGAGGGACACAAAACCTTCAGCAGCCATTACCACGTCGAACACACGCTCGACTTCTTGCGGAAGCAAAAAGAGCAGCAGACCGACGGCGTTCCCCGCGGCCTGGAAGAGCCGCCGTTCGTGAAAACCTTCAAGCGGCACGGCGTGCAGATCGTGCATCTGGCCGAGTTTCATGTCCATCATTCGCCCGAGTTCATCGCCCAGCGGATCGAGCAACTGCAAACGATGCACCGCGAATGCCGCCGGCTCTCGGACGACGAGTTTCTGCTGCTGCCGGGTGAAGAGCCCAACGTTCATCTGGGAGGGCACTGGATCAGTTTCTTTCCCCGTCCGGTGCATTGGCTGCTGCACCCCGAGCCGGGCGAACCCTTCGATCGCCAGGTGGAAGGGGTGGGCACGGTCTATGCCGTGCATTCCGCCGCCGATGTGCTGCGGCTGATGGAGAAGGAGCGGGGCCTGATGTGGACCGCTCATCCGCGGATCAAATCGTCGTTCGACTATCCCGATCGGTATCGACAGCAGGATTTTTACCGCTCCGACCGGTTTTTGGGAGCCGCCTGGAAGGCGATGCCGGCCGATCTTTCGCAGCCCAAGCTCGGCCTGCGGTGCCTCGACCTGTTGGACGACATGGCCAACTGGGGCCAGCAAAAGTATGTGCTGGGCGAGGTGGACGTCTTCAAAGTCGATCCGAGCCACGAGCTGTACGGCCACATGAACATCAACTACCTGCGGCTCGACAAGTTGCCCCGCTTCGACGACGGCTGGCAGAGCGTGTGCGACGCACTCCGCGGCGGCAGGTTCTTCGTCTCGACGGGAGAAGTCCTGATGCCCGAGTTCACCGCCGGCGGCCAACCGAGCGGCGAGACGATCGAGCGGGCGGCCGACGGTCGGGTCGAGGTGAAGGCCCGGCTGACGTGGACCTTTCCGCCGGCGTTTGCTGAGGTGATTTGGGGAGATGGCGAGCAGGTGCAGCGGCACCGGATCGACCTGAAAGATCACCCGGCGTTTGGCGAGATGGATTTGCAAGCGACGGTGGACGCCAAAAATGCCAACTGGATTCGTCTGGAAGCGTGGGACATTGCCGCCAACGGCGCGTTCAGCCAGCCGGTTTGGATCGAGTAGATTTCTCTTCCTCCTCCACCTCCTTGCTCAAAAAAGCGAAGTAGGCCGACCATGCTAATTCACCACGCCCGCCAGCTTCAGGGCCGACATCACCCCCAGCGATAGGAAGAAGCAGCCGCCCAGGATCAGGGCAATTCGCTTGGCCCAGCCGGGGCGCAGCTCCGGGGGGAGCAGCCAGGTATTGACCACCAGCGTGTGCCACGAGCTGAACGCCAGGGCGAAGTTGTAGCCGGTGGTCGCCACCTTGAAGACGAAGCCCGGTTTCTCGGTGGCCCAGATGATCGCCAGGCCGCAGGCGGTAAAGACCATCAGAACCACGAAATAGACGTACTTCACTTTGTCGGTCTGCAGCTTGCGCAGCGACGGCACGGCGGTCCAGGTGACATCGACCCAGCGGCGACAAAAGCCATCCATCGTGGTGCATTGGCTGGTAATCAGCACCAGGAAGCCGCAAAACAGCGTGGTTCCCCAGAAGACCCTGCCCCATTGCGGGCCAGAGATCATCCCCCGCAGCGGTTCGTAATGGGCCAGCACGCCGGGTGGCGGAGTGGTGACGTGCTCTTGCACGCCGCCGGCGGTCAGGGCCGCCATCGTCCAATCTTTGGCGTCGGTGCCGCGCGGCAGGAACTCGACCGAGAGGATACTGGGCAGCGAAACGCCGATCAGGCAGGCCCCCATCCAGACGATCCACTGGTCGCGGCCGACGTGCCGCACCCAGCGCCGCCAGCGGGGGAGCGTCCGCTGGTTGACCTGGAACACGCAGCCGACATGCGAGAGGGTGATGCCGTGTCCGCCGACGACGCTGGGGATGGCGCCGACCTTGTCGCCCATGCCCCAACCCTGGTCGCGGGTAAAGTTGCTGATCGGGGTGTTGGTCAGCCCGCCATTGCCGGCAATGGCGGCCAAGGCGGCGATCATGGCGATCAACTGCAGATCGACATCGGGGAAGCGCCCCCGTTGGAAGAACTCGATGAAGACGTTTTCGACCTGGCCGCCGGGGACCGGCACATTGCCGAATTTGAACAGGCCGCTGATAATCTCGAACCAGCTTTCGGGCTTGGCGAAAAAGATGCCCAAAAACAGCAGGAAGCTGATCACGACGACGAGCTTGAACGTCATCACCACCTTCAGCGAGTTGTAGATCTTGCCGCCAAAGACCAACGGCACCAGCAGCATCAGGTAGAGCCCCGTGCAGAGCCATTTGTGCAGCCACCAGTCCGAGGCGATCGTATCGTGCTCCGGCAGGCGCTGCAACATGATCGCCTCGAGCGGCACGGCCGCGTTGGTGACGAGGTAGGGAAAGATCGAGCCCCAATCGAGCAGCAGATAGACGACCAGCCAGAACATCGGGTGCGGCGGCAGGCGGAACTTGCCGGTGAAGATCGGCTCGCCGGTATAGAGCGTGTAGCGGCTGATCTCGATGTTGTAGATCACCTGGAAAAAAATGCTGACCGTGGCGACCCAGAGCAGCGCGCCGCCATACATGGCGGTCACCGCCGGCCCGGCGAGCCATTCGCCGCCGCCGATGGCCGAGGCCCCCATGACCAGGCCGGGGCCGATCATCGCCAACAGGTTGCGGCGGTTGAAGATCGGCGCTTCGGCCAGTTCGCCAGCGTCCCAGCGGGGCATCGCCTGGGTGCCGGGATAAGGAGCTTCGAAATCGCTGGAGTTCAGATTGGATTTTTCGGCAGCAGTCATCAGTCGTCTCGAAGAGAGGAAAACAGGGAGACTTATGATGGGCCTTCGCGGCAGACAGGTCAACCAGAAAGTCGGAGGGCTGGGGGATTGGGGCGAGGGGCTGGGGGCTCGGGGAGGGCGAGGCTCCTGCCGAGCCGCTAGGCTGCAAGTTCAAGGTTTGTGCAGCAAGAGGATATGCACGTTGCCAAACGAGCGCCGCAGACGTACCGCCCAGCGATGGCTTGACTCCTGACCACTGACCTCTGACCTCTGACCTCTGGTCCCTATCTCCTCACCTCTCAATTCCGCCAGCAGTTGGCGCTCGATCAGCCGCGACCGTTCCTGGCTGCCACCGACAATCAGCCACGCGCCGCCGCAGGCGACGACCCGCGAGCGGACGCCCGCCGCCAATCGGCCCGCATCGGTGCGCGGCAGGGGAATCAGGTTCGTGGCAGGCGTATCGCTGGGATAGAGCGATGTCACCGGATAGAGGCAGTAGCGGGCCAGTTGCTCGTCGTGGGGATAGCGAAGGGCGTCGGATTCGATCAGCGGGGTGCGAACCAGCACGGGATAGCGATCGCGATTGGGCAGCCGATTGAAAAAGGCAACGGCCGAGCGCCAATCGTCGCGACGGTCGTCGAGAAAGCGTCCGTCGCGGCGGTATTGCTCGATCGTGCCACTGCCCACGAGGGCGGCGAAAACGAGGGCCAGTCCCAGGCCGGCTGGCGCGAGTTTTCCCGGTGCCAGACGCACGCAGCAGGCGGCCAGCACGATCGCGGCCGGCGTGCTGCTGGCCAAGTAGCGGGGAAAGAAGAGGCGGGCCGCGTCGGTCGCGGTTGCTAGCCACGCCAGCGCAACCGGCACGAGCAGCCAGGCGAGCGCGACGACCGCCCTCCGCGGCGGCAGGTCGCCGGCCGCTCGCTTGGCGAACCGGGCATGGTGCAGCGCGGCCCCGGTTTCTCCGGTGTGCAGCAGCACCTCGCTCAGGTTGCTGTGAGCTTCGGCGGCGTTGGGCTCGAGCCGCAGAGCCCGATCGTAGAGGGCCCGCGCTTCGGCGACCCGGTCGAGGGC
>JBBDYF010000005.1:0-5614 GCA_040901775.1 Pirellulaceae bacterium
CCACGCTAAGACTTAGCCCGCCTTCGCAAACCGAAAGTGGCGCTGTCCAACTAAGAGGCCCCGCGTCAGCGCCACACGAACCCGAAGCGTCAGCGAGGGGAAAATTGCAGTCCCTCGCTCACGCTTCGGGCAGTCCCTCGCTCACGCTTCGGGCAGTCCCTCGCTCACGCTTCGGGTTGGTATTCCCGCATCCCTTCGATTGGAACGAACCAAATCATGACGAACCGAAATGCTCTGTCGCCCCTGTTGGCCTGTTCGCTGGCCGGATTGCTACTGAGCGGCTGCGAACCGGCGAGCGACTACGGTTCGCTCGAGCTGGTGTCGGTCACCGGCAAAGTGACGCTCGACGGCAATCCGCTGGCCGGCGTGCTAGTCCGTTTTGACGGCCCGGACGCTTCCGGGTCGGAAGCCCTCACGGACGAGACTGGCAGTTATCGACTGATGTACGACAGCACCCAGCCGGGTTGTACTCCCGGCAAAAAGACGGTTCGCATCACGCAGACCAACGCGGATGTCGAAGGGGCCGATCCCGATGCGCCGTCGAGCGGCGAAGGGGCCGCTCCGGCGGAGACGATTCCCGCGGCGTACAACGCGCAGTCCAAGCTGACGGCCGACGTTTCCCAGGGCAACCAGACGTTCGATTTCGATTTGAAGTCGCTGCCGTAGTCGCTTGTTCTGTACAGGACCAAGGGCGAACGAAGAACAACTTCGACATTGCGTGAAAACAATGGCAGTGCCAAAGCAAGCAACGAGGGAAAGGAACAGCTGGCGAGGAAGTTATAATAGTCCTGGTAGTGCAGGACAAAGGAGAAGGGCGGAATAGTCTCGCCCGATTTCTCCCTCCTGCTCCTCTTGGTTGCCTTCGTTTACTTCTGTTCAAAATCGCGTGGGCCACTATGATGAATGCAGGAGCCCGAACGTGAACATCCTGCTGGCCGCCCCCCGCGGCTTTTGCGCCGGCGTGAACATGGCCATCGAAAGCCTGGATCTGGCGATCCGCGCCTTTGGCACCCCCATCTATGTCTATCACGAGATCGTCCACAACAAGTACGTGGTCGATACGTTCCGCGCCAAGGGGGCCGTCTTCGTCGATACGCTGGAAGAAGTCCCGCGCGGATCGACCCTCCTCTTCTCGGCGCACGGCGTTTCTCCCGAGATTCGCCGGCTCGCCCGCGAGCGGCAACTCTACGCGATCGACGCCACCTGCCCGCTCGTCACCAAGGTGCATCTCGAAGCGGTTCGTTACGCGAAAGAGGGCTACACCATTTTGCTCATCGGCCACGAGGGGCACGACGAGGTGATCGGCACGCTGGGCGAAGCCCCGCACGCCATGGTGTTGGTCGAATCGGTGGAACAAGCCGACCGGCTCAGTTTTCCTCCCGGCACGAAACTGGCCTACCTGACGCAGACCACGCTCTCGGTGGACGACGCCAACCGGATCATCCAGCGGCTGCGGGCCCGCTTTCCCCAGATCGCCAACCCCCCCAAGGACGACATTTGCTACGCCACGCAGAACCGTCAAGAGACGGTGCATACGCTCGCTTCCGAGGCCGATCTGGTGCTGGTCCTGGGAAGCCAGAACAGCTCGAACAGCCAGCGACTCAAAGAGATCGCCCGCGAGCGCGACATCCCGGCCTACCTGATCGACGGCGCAGACGACATCGACGATCGCTGGTTCGCGGGGATCAATACCGTGGTGATTACGGCCGGCGCGAGCGCGCCGGAATCGGTCGTGCAGGAATGCGTCGCCTATCTGGAGCGTAAATTCGCCGCCACGATCGAGCGGCGCACCATCCGCGACGAGGACGTTCACTTTCCCTTGCCGCGCGAACTGCGGACCATCGAAGCGTAGGCGAGCGCTGCCTACAAATCGCGCCCTCACGGTCTTTCCCCAGTCTCTCATCCCCAGACCTTAGGATCGGCGCATCAATTGGTGTCGGAGTTATTTGCTACAAATGTTAACGTGCTGACCTGGTAATTGTCACGGACTGGACGACAGCATCAGGAGGTCACGGATGGCGTTCACATTTACGGCTCAGTATTCGCCTGAGATTGAAGAGCGGATGCGGGATTGTATCAGTCTTTAGCCGAGAAGGATCGTCGGCGATTTGCTGCCTTGGAGGCGCTGCGTCTGGGGCATGGCGGCAGGGAGTATGTGGCTGGAGTTTTGGGTTGCTCGCGACGAACTATCGAACGCGCGGCGGACGAACTCGTCGGTGGACGGATCTTTCTCCCAGCCAGATTGCCCAGACGGTTGCCTCGCAAGGGACGCCCGTTAGCCCGCATGTCGTGCGCGACTGGCTCCACGCCGAAGGACGCCGCTTTTTTCCTCACGTGGGTCGAGCCTGCCAGGGCCTCCTGTTTGACACGCTCGACACGGTCGTCCGCCTGATGCGCAAGGCATCCACCAGCACCGGCCTGAAAACGACGGTCAACATCATCCGTCGCGTGTACGAAGCGGGCCGCGAAGCCGCCCAAGAATTCAAAGCCCACATGCCGATCCTCTTCGACGACTTGCTGCCCAAATGGAACTACCGCGCCATTCCCCTTTAACTTTGACAGTTATTGATGCGCCGGTCCTAAGCCCCGGCCTCCAGGCCGGCGATTCGCCCGGCGTGGCCGCCAGGGCTAAGCTAGTAAAAACGGCGCTCCGCTAAACAACGCCCGCTCAATTCGCTACGTTGACCGAATGGATTCCCCCACAGAAGACAACCTCACCGACAAACGCTCCTTCGAGCACTCGCTCGCCGAGCTTGAAGCGATCGTCCACCAACTCGAAGATGGCCAACTCGGCTTGGCCGAATCGCTGGCCCGGTACGAGCACGGCGTCAAACATCTCAAGCATTGCTACCAGCTTTTGCAGCAGGCCGAGCGCAAGATCGAACTGCTTACCGGCGTGGCCGACGACGGCTCGGCCCTGACTCAAGCCTTCGACGACGAAGCGGCCCCGCTCGAAGCGTCCGCCGGCAAACGCCGGCCGCGCAAGGCCCGCCCAGCCGCTTCTCCGGGCGACATAGACGCCTAGCAATCTGGAAACTAGAATAGACTCGGCTGGCTGCGAAGCGACTTTTCTTGACGCGAGTCGCAACCTTCGCCGCTTCAACACCTTGCGTTTTGCTTGTCGGCCGCCGATGACCCCTGCCGTCGATCCGCCAGACCTGAGCGAACTGACCCGCTCGCTGCGGCAAGAAGTCGATGCTGCGCTGGCCGGGTGTACCCAATATGACGCCGATACCCCCCAGCACTTGGCGGAAGCGATTCGCCATAGCCTGCTCGCCCCTTGCAAGCGGCTGCGCCCCTTGCTGGTGTTAATGGCTTGCCAGGCTTGCGGTTACGATGCTCGGGCGGCCCTTCCCGCCGCCTGTGCGGTCGAAATGATACACACCTATTCGCTGATCCACGACGACCTACCGGCGATGGACGACGACGACATGCGTCGCGGCCGGCCGAGTTGCCACGCTCAATTCGGTGAGGCAACTGCTATTTTAGCGGGGGATGCACTGCTGGCCCAGGCATTTGAAGTGCTCGCCACGGGGATTCAACCCCCCGCGGTTGCCGCCCGCTGCTGTGGCGAACTGGCCCAGGCAGCCGGCGCAAGTAATCTGGTGGGTGGGCAAGAGGACGACCTGAAAGCTCAATTTGCCGACCTGGGACTCGAACAACTCGAACGGATTCATCGTCGCAAAACGGGGGCGATGATCCGGATCTCGCTGCGGCTGGGCGGCTTGGTGGCCAACGCATCGCAAGAACAACTGCACGCTCTGGGAGTTTACGGCGAGCGGCTGGGCTTGGCGTTTCAGATTGTGGACGACCTGTTGGACCTGGAGGGGGACGAATCGGCCCTTGGCAAGCGGACGGGAAAAGACTCGCCTCGCGGCAAGCTGACCTTTCCCGCCCTGCTGGGCGTGGCCGAAAGCCGACGCCGGGCCGAGGAACTGGTCGCCGCCGCATGCGATGCCGTGGCCCCGCTGGGCCCGCCCGCGGCAGGTCTGCAAGCACTCGCCCGCTACGTACTTCAACGGAAACACTAACCCGACGCGTCAGCGAGGGACACACCAACCCGACGCGTCAACGAGGGACACACCAACCCGACGCGTCAGCGAGGGACTTTCGAGTACTTTCTGTCACGGATCGACGTTTACAATATACCCATGCACGAACTGCTTTCCAAACTCGAGTCGCCTGCCGAACTGCACGACCTTTCTACGCCCCAGCTCAACCAGTTGGCTGGCGAAATTCGGGACGTGCTGTGCAACCTGCTCGCAGAGCGAACCGCCCACTTCGCGTCGAACCTGGGGGTGGTCGAGCTGACGCTGGCCCTGCACAGCGTCTTCGATTTTCGCGGCGACCGCCTGATCTGGGATACCGGCCACCAGATCTACCCGCACAAGCTGGTCACCGGCCGCTACCACGAATTCAAAACGATCCGTACCAAGGGCGGATTGATGGGGTATCCCAACCCGCACGAAAGCGACTACGACCTGTTCATGACCGGACACGCCGGCAGCAGCGTCAGCACGATGTCGGGCCTCCGCAGCGGCGACGACCTGCTCGGCCAGCGCGGCCGCAAGGCGGTGGCGGTGATCGGCGACGGCGCGTTCCCCAGCGGCATCGTCTGGGAAGCGATGAACAACATCGGCGGTCTCAAGCAGGATCTACTGGTGGTGCTCAACGACAACAAAATGTCGATCTGCCCGCGGGTCGGCGGCGTGGCGAGCTATCTCGATCGCCTGCGGACGAGCCCCTTCTATTCGGGCCTGAAAAGCGAAGTGGTCCGCGTGCTCGACAACGTGCCGCTGTTGGGCGACCCGGTCGAGCGCTTCCTGGCCCAACTCAAAGAGGGAGTCAAAGCGGGCCTGCACGGCGGCATGATGTTCGAGGACCTGGGCTTCCGCTACCTCGGCCCCATCGACGGCCACAACATTGCCATCCTCCGCAAGTACCTGCAGATGGTGAAGGATCTGAAAGGCCCGATCCTGCTGCACGTCGTCACCGAAAAGGGACACGGCTTTACCCCCGCCGCCCAAGACCCCGTCTTTTTTCACACGCCGCCCGCCTTCAAACAAGAGAACGGCTGCTCGGTTCCCAAAAAATCGGGGGGCGCGCCCGCCTTTACGCAGGTCGTGAGCGAGGCGATCCACGACCAGTTGCGAAAGAACCCGCGCGTCACCGTGCTCACGGCGGCCATGTGCCAGGGGAACAAGCTCGAAAAAATCCGGGACGATGTGCCCGACCGCTTTTTCGACACCGGCATTTGCGAATCGCACGCCGTCGCTTTCGCCGCCGGCCAGGCCAAGGCGGGCCTGCGGCCGATCGTCGATATCTACAGCACGTTCCTGCAGCGCTCGTACGACCAGATTTTTCAGGAAGTCGCGCTGCAAAACTTGCCGGTCGTCTTTACGCTCGACCGCGCCGGCCTGACCGGCCCCGACGGCCCCACGCACCACGGCACGTTCGACATTGCCTACCTGCGCTGCTTTCCGAACTTGGTGGTCATGGCTCCCGGCGACGCCTGGGACGCCCCGGCCATGCTCGACTTTGCCCTGGGGCACGACAGCCCCGTCTCGATCCGCTATCCCAAGGCGAATGCCCTTTGTATAGCCGCGACCAGTGG
>JBBDYF010000005.1:5624-9879 GCA_040901775.1 Pirellulaceae bacterium
CGCGGCTATGCATTCCCCCCGCCTGCCCATCGAACTCGGCCGCTCCGAAACGCTCCGCTGGGGGCGCGACGGCGTGCTCCTCTGCTTCGGCACGCTATTGGCCGACTGCCTGCAAGCGGCCGAGTTGCTCGCCGCCGAGGGGCTCGACTTGGGGGTCGTCAATGCCCGCTTCGCCAAGCCGCTCGATCGCGAAGTGGTCGAACGGGCCTTGCGCGAAACCGGCTTCATGGTCACCGTCGAAGAAGGCTGCCTGATGGGGGGCTTCGGCAGCGCCGTCTTGGAGGCCGCCTCGGACCTGGGCCTAGACACCAGCCGGATCAAGCGGCTGGGAATTCCCGATCGCTTCATCGAGCATGGCGAGCGGGGCGAACTGCTGGCCGATCTGGGGCTCGACCCGGCGGGCATTGCCCGCACTTGCCGCGAACTGGCCCAGCACGCTCAGGGCGTGGCAACGTAAGTAATGGCAACGTAGGCACTGGCGAGCGGGAGGCGTCAGTCTCCCGATGGCGCCGCCCGCCGAGCTCGGTCATCGGTCCTTCGTCATTTGCCGATCTGGTCATTTGCCGGCAATTGAGCACCCGATACACCCCCCACCTGCCCTTGTCCGCCGCGGCGCAAAGGTTTATGTTCTAGGAAGTTAGATGGCCTCGGTCGGAACCTGCGCGGGAGCACGCGCATCCGGCCGTTTGCCTTTGCCATGTGCCTTTGTGGGGGAGCGACTGCCTTGACCGATTTGTCCGATCCGGGTGGATGGCTGCCGATGGTTTTGGCCCAGGCCAAGTCTGGGGCGGGCGCGGCGCCCGCGGGCGAAGGCGGATTCACCGACCAGCTCTTCGGGAACATGATGTTCCCCATCATGCTGACGCTGCTGCTGATGTACTTTCTGCTGATGCGGCCCGAGCAGCGGAAAAAGAAGGACATGGAAAAGCTGCTGGCCGAACTGAAGGCCAACGATCACGTCGTCACCATCGGCGGCCTCTGCGGGGTCGTGGTCAACGCTCCCAAGGAATCGAGCTACATCACGCTCCGGATCGACGACAAAACAGGCACCAAGGTTCGCGTCTTGCGAAGTGCCATCTCGCGCATCGGCTCGCTCGACGAAGCCGCCGAGGAAGAGGCCAAGGAGAAGAAGTAGTCCGGGCCGCTCGGTCGGGGACGGTGCCCCTCTGAGAAAAGGGGGCCGATTCATGCTGGTTCCCTTATTTCCAGCCTTCGCGTAACGTTTTTTACGGAATTATCAGGTTAGGGACTTCCTGCCATGCTTGCTGTGACTCAACTGCCGCTGTTGCTGGCGGCCGATAATCGCCTGCTCAAGCTCGACCTCCCCCCGGTCGGCACCGAAGACTTCAGCGTGCCCGCTCTGACGCTGATCTTGCTGGGCGCGACCATCTTCTCGGTCCTATTCGGCTACTGGTTCGCACGGTCGGTGCGGATGAAGGACTACGGCTGGAAGATCGCGCTCATTTTGACGAGCTTTCTGGTGTCGCTGGCGGTGGTCCTGTTCGGCCAGTACAAGTTGGGGGTCGATCTGCAGGGAGGGGTGATCCTCGTCTATGAAATCGACGAGGTAGAGACCAACGCCCTCAACCCCAAGGGGCAAGAGGGAACCTGGGACATAGGCCGCCTGGTGCAGGTGCTGCGCGACCGGCTCAACGAAACGGGTCTCAAGGAAATCGTCGTCCGGCCGTTCGGTCCCCAGCAGATCGAGATCGTGGTTCCCGAAGTCGATCCCAAGGGAATCGAGGCGCTCAAGAAAAAGATCACGGCCGGCGGTGCGCTGCAGTTCATGATCGTGGCGAGCGAAAATCAGGACTCCCAGTTGTTCGAGCTGGCCCGCGAGCAGGCTGCGACTCCCCGGCAGCGACTGCGGCGCGACGTGCAGGACGAAGAGGGAAACCGGATCGGGTTCTGGGCTCGCATGGGGCGCGAACAGTCGGTCGATCCCGCCACGGCCCCGTTCCGCGATCCGGGCGCTCCCCTGGGACTGATCCGCGATAGCCGCACGGGCGAAATCATCGAGCTGACGGCCCAGCAGCAGCGGGCGTTTGTCGAAGAACCCGCCGCCTTCCAGCAGTTCCTCACCCGGCAAGGCATCGGCAGCATCGACGCCCTGATGGTCTATGACGAGGAATATGCCATTCGGGGCGAAAACGACCTCGCCTCGGCCCGGGCCGACCGCGATCAGAACCTCCGCCCCAACATCGCCTTTACGATGAAGGGGGAAGGGATCTACAAGATGGGCAACCTGACGGCCGGCAATCTGGAGCGGAAGCTGGCCATCATCTTCGACAACGAACTGAAATCGGCCGCCGTGATCCGCGACAAGATCAGCGAGCAGGGAGAAATCACCGGCGATTTTACCCAGGAAGAAGTGCAATTCATCGTCGATGTTCTAAAGTCGGGAAGCTTGCCGGTCGTCCTGCACGAGAACCCGATCAGCGAGAACACCATCGGCGCGATCCTGGGCCTGGATACGATCCGCAAGGGAAGCTACTCGGTCGCCGGGGCGCTGCTCGCCGTGTTGGTCTTCTTGATCGGTTACTATCGCTTCGCCGGGCTGGTGGCGGGTCTGGCGCTCACGCTGAACCTGCTGCTGACGGTCGCCTTCATGGTGATCTTTCAGGCCCCGTTCACCTTGCCCGGCCTGGCGGGGCTGGTGCTGACGGTCGGCATGTCGGTCGATGCCAACGTGCTGATCTTCGAGCGGATGCGCGAGGAGCAAGCCCGCGGCGCGACGCTGCGGATGACGATTCGCAACGGCTTCGACCGGGCCTTGTCGGCCATTATCGACGGCAACCTGACGACCCTGCTCACCGCCATCGTGCTGTATGCCATCGGCACCGATCAGGTCCGCGGGTTCGGCGCCACGTTGATCATCGGCAACATCACCAGCATGTTTACCGCCATCTTCTGCTCGCGGGTGGTGTTCGACATCGCCGAGCGAACGCGGTGGCTGTCGAAGCTGTCGATGACGCAGCTCTTGGCGACGCCTTCAATCAATTGGTGCAAATACCTAGTTCCAGCGTCCATGGTTTCGGTCGTCGTCATCCTGATCGGGCTGGGGGCGACGGTCGCCCGCGGCCGCGGCCTGTTCGACATCGACCTGCGGGGAGGAACCTCGGTCACCTTCATCCTCAAAGAGCCGCAGAACGACGCCCAGGTGCGGCAAAAGGTCGAGGCGGTGCTGGGCGACCTGGTCGATGAGAGCACCGACAGCGCCGTCAGCTACTCCGTCAACGAAGTGCGGGTCGATACCGAACGGCCGCAGACGGTTTATAAGGTCGATAGCTCGCTGCCCGAAGTGACCGACTTGCAGGCCAAGCTGCGCGAAGCCTTTAAGACCGAAAGCGGCGAAGGCCTAAGAACCTATCAGGTTTCGGACGTCAAGATCGACGAGAAACAACTGGAAACTCCCGCCCCGCCACCGTCGAGCGATCCCCTGGGCGAACCGCTCGGCGGTCTGCCCGAAACAAACCTGCCGGTACTTACGGTGCCGACGAACGGCGCCCAGGCCGAAGAACCGAAAGCCGAAGAACCCAAGACCGAAGAACCAAAGACGGATGCAAAAGCGGAGGAGAAACCGACTGAAGCTGCTCCGCCCGCCGCTGACGAAGGCGAAAAGCCTGAGTCGTCGGGTTGCCAGGTAGAGCCGGTCGAAGAACCCGCGGCCGAAGAACCAGCCGCTGCCGATCCAACTCCGTCCGCTCCGGAGCCGCCCGCTCCTCCCGTCGCTTCGCCCTTCGCTCCGGCGCTGCCTGCCGGTCCCGCGGTCCCGGACCAGCAGTATGAGACGACGGTGGTGCTCAATTTCCCCAATAGCGCGATTGCCGCCGACTCGCTGATCGACCGCCTGGAGGCGAGCGCCGCCGAGGCCATCAACCAAGAGCCTCAGCTCACCGTGGAGGACGTCGAAAATAAAGCCTGGGACCGGAAAGACAACTCGGCCTTCGAGCAGTGGACTGTGAAGCTGCCGTTTTCCCAGGCCGATGCCCAAAAAGTGGTCGATCACCTGCAAGCCGAGATGCAGCAGGAAGTGGTCTGGCAAACGTCGAGCAAGATCGGCGGTCAGGTGTCGGTCGATACCCGCTGGCGGGCGGTCGGCGCGATGGCCGTCAGCCTGCTGGGCATCCTGGCCTACGTCTGGTTCCGCTTTCACCAGGCGATCTGGGGCATCGCGGTGATCGTCGCCCTGTTCCACGACGCCCTGATCATGCTGGGGGGACTCGCCATCAGTTACTGGCTGGCGGGACCGCTA
>JBBDYF010000006.1:0-9725 GCA_040901775.1 Pirellulaceae bacterium
TACGCCTCCTGCATTGGAACCGATTTCCCACCTACTTTCGAGACGCTCACACGAAGGCGTCAAGGAGGCAATCCATTGGTTGGAAACTGGCTTCGAACCTCGTCACGAATTCGTCGCTTTTCCCTCGTTCTCTCCCGATTCATTGTGTGAATCGGGAGTGTTGTATTTCTGGGATAATCCTCTGATTCTCGACGATTTGAGGAGCGGAGTCGATTTTCGCGTCGCACGCGCATTGGATGATCTTGAATCGTTGGTTGCGTGCGAACAACATCTTCTTAGCTTGCGGAACTCACTGGTGACCGTACCCGAGTTGATCCGCATGGCGGACGCACTCTTGAAAATTGACAAAACTGCCTTAGTGGCGTGGCCATCGCTCATTCATTGCTTTGTGTTGTGCATGAGCCAGCGACGGCCTGGGGAGCGTGTTTCCTGGCAAGCATTAATCTTTGATGCCATGCGGCACGTTCTGCACTCTGGTGAGTCAACCGAACGCGAGCAGATTCTGTCGATTTGGATTGTTAGCGAAGATGCGAATCCTCAGGCGCTAATTGAGATTCTTGGATGCAGGCATTGGGATGTAAGGAAGGCTGCAGCAGAACGATTGGGAGAGTTCGGCCGCGCTGCGTCGGAGGCGATTGTGCCGTTGGAGAAACTTCTCTCGGATCGATCAAAATACGTTCGGGTGACGGCTTCGAATGCAATCAGCCGTATCCGTCCAGGTTGACCTGATCTAGACAGGTGTTGCGGCACCGATATGAGCTGACGTGGTTCGTGGGCCAGCCATGTGGCCATGTAGTATCAAAAACTATTGAGGAGTTATGCTAAAGCATAACCTACCATTGTACCGGCAAAAGATTTTCATCCGCATTTAGCAGCAGCGGGCCGAAGACCTTTACAGCTCCAGAAGAATTCGCAATCTGGTCTCCACTTCGTCCATCGCCGCGGGCGCCGCTTGGCCCAGCCGCTTAGATAGGCGATCTCGAGATACGCAGCGGATCGCTTCAACCAGCGCGAAACTTTCGGTTCGCAGTCCCGTGCCAGCGGCGGGCAGCAGCCGCACATGCCAGGGAATTCCCTTGGCCTTGCTGGTGATCGGCAGGATCACCACCAACTCGGCCGAGCCGTCGTTGAAACGGTCGGTGGAAACGACGAGCACTGGCCGCCGCCCCGCTTGCTCGCGCCCGCGAGTCGGGTCCAAATCGGCGTTCCAGATTTCGCCGCGAGCAGGTCCGGCCACTCAGGCGTCCTCCAATCCGTCGGCTAGGGATTGCTCCCAGACCTTTCGCTCCGCGAGTTCCTGCTCCCATGCCTTGGGGTTCGCCTTGAGCCGCGCATAGGCCTGATTGCACTGGTCGAGGAATCGTTGGCGATACAACTCATCGATCGCCGTCGCCAGGATTTCCGGCATGGCGACCCCTGATTCCTTGGCCAGCTCGCGCAACTTAGCATAGCTGGCGGGTTGAATTCGCACGTTCGCGGGCATGTTGCCTCCTGATCCATGGCATAAGCAAGTATACGACGATGTATCCGAATTTGCAAACGTGGATGGCTGCGCTGTGGAGAACCATCCCATGAGCGGCTCGCCCGTGCCCGACCAGGCCACGCCCGAGGGAACCGATTGGGATCTGTGGCTCGGCCCCGCGCCGCTGCGGGCATATCTCCCGATCGACCGCGAGGCGAACGATCTGCTCGACCGGCCGGCGCGCGAAAAGTGGACGCTGTAGGATCGGCCCAACTAATGCCGCAGCACCCGCCCCGGCATAGCCCCCGTGTGCTGGCCCCGGTCGAGCACGACTTGGCCGTTGACGATCACCAGCTCGATCCCCTCGTTGTAGGCGAACGGCTCGGTATAGGTCGCCTTGTCGATCACCCGCTCGGCGTCGAACAGCACCAGATCGGCGAACATGCCGGGGCGCAACAGGCCCCGATCGGCAAGGCCCAGCTTGGCCGCATTCAGCGAGGTCATCTTGCGCACCGCCTCTTCCAGCGTCAGAAGCTTTGTCTCGCGGACGTACACGCCCAGCACCCGCGGGAACGTGCCGAAATTGCGGGGATGCGGATTGCCCCGCCGCAGCGGCCCCTCGATCGCATAGGCCGAGCCGTCCGAGCCAACCGAACACCACGGCTGCGACAGGGCGAGCGTCATATCGGCTTCGGTATGGTGGGCATAGACGGTCGGAATCGAGCCGTCGGCCTCGATCAATAGGTCGAACAGCACATCGAGCGGCTCGGGCGTCGGCGATTTGTCCTTCGATTTGAGCGAAATCACCCGGTCCATCGTCAGCCCTTCCCACGGTCCCTTGCCGCTGACGAGCATCCGGCCCCAATCGCCGCCCACCGCGGTGAAGTGGTTGTACCAGCCGGGAATGCCGGTGACGATGTCGCGCTTCAGCCGCTCGCGAGCCGGCGGGTCTTGCAGACGCTCCATAAGTTTTGTCTTTCCCCCTTCGTGGGCCCACGGCGGGATGATGCTGGCCAGGTTGTTGTTGCCGCGGGTGTAGGGATAGACGTTGGTCTGCACGTTGACCCCCCGGCTGCGGGCCTGGTCGATCAGGGCGACGATCTCGTTCATCCGGCCCCACAGTTTTTGCTCAGCGATTTTGACGTGGATGATATCGACCGGCACACCGGCCCGTTCGCCGACGGCAATCGCCTCTCGAATGGCGGCCAGCACTTCGGTTCCTTCGTTCCGGTTGTGGGTCGAGTAGATACCGCCGTGCTTGCCGACAACTTTGGTCAGGTCCACCAGGTCGTCGGTGGTGGCGAGCGAGCCGGGTGGCATCGCCAGCATGGTCGAGAGGCCCATCGCCCCTTCCTGCATCGCTTCGTCGAGCAGGGCCTTCATTTCGGCGAACTGCTCGGGAGTGGGCCGTTCGTGCGCTTGGCCCATCACGCACTGCCAGATGCTATCGAGGCCGCAATATGAGGCGACGTTGACCGAGCACTGCGCTTCTTCGAGAACTTGAAAATAGCCGCCGAGAGTGGTCCAGGTTTTCGGCTCGCCGCGGACGAGCATCTCCTTCGGTTCGAGCTTTCCTTTGGCGGGACCGGCCGACGAGCCCTCGCCCAGCACTTCGGTGGTCACCCCTTGGCGGATCTTACTTTGGGCGTGGCCATCTTCGAGCAAGAGCAGGTCGGAATGCGAATGCATGTCGATGAAGCCGGGGGCGACGACCAGCCCCGCGGCGTCGATCGTCCGCTTGGCCTCACCGGCGGGGATGCGGCCAACGGCGACGATCCGGTCGCCGCGCACCGCAACGTCGCCGGCGAACCAGGGATTGCCGGTCCCATCGACGATTCGCCCGCCGCGAATCACCAAGTCATAAGGTTCGGCGGTAGAGGCCGCCTCCGCAACGATCAGCAGCAGAAAATACGAGAGCAGCAGAGCCGGGCGTCTCATCGGTGGTTCCAATCCAGTGTTCCAGAATGCAGATTAAGATGTAACGGTGGATGTCGGCCAGTTGATCGGGTGTGAGGCGGTACCACTCGCGCACCAACTCGTCGGAGTGCCCGGCCTTGAAGTGGTCGATCAGCGAGTAAATGGTCAGTCGCGTGCCGCCGACCGTCAAGCCGCGGGTCGTGCGGACGACCGTCGGATTGAGTTTTCCGTTGTCGGACATCGCACACCTCCGACCGCGTTACTCTCCCATTATATCTTATCCGCTGCCGCCACCTTGATCCCCAGTTCCTTGAGCTGCCTGGCCTCGACCACGTTCGGCGCGCCGGTCATCAGGTCGGCCGCCCTTTGCGTTTTGGGAAAGGCGATCACTTCGCGGATACTGTCCAGACCGGCGAAGAGCATCACCACGCGATCGATCCCCAGGGCGATGCCGCCGTGCGGCGGGGCCCCCATTTGCAGGCCGTCGAGCAAAAAGCCAAAGCGGCTCTTGGCAGTTTCCTCGTCAATACCCAACAGGCTGAACACTTTGGACTGTGTTGCGCCGTCGTGGATTCGGATCGTGCCCCCTCCCGCTTCGCTGCCGTTGATCACCAGGTCGTAGGCCACCGCGCGAGCCTGGGCCGGGTCGCTATCGAGCAGCGGCACGTCCTGCGGCCGCGGGGCCGTGAAGGGATGGTGCATGCTCGCCCAACGGTTTTCTTCGGCATCGAAGTCGAACATCGGAAACTCGACGATCCACGAGAAGTTCATGCTCTTGGGGTCGTACAGTTTCAGATCGACGCCGACCTTCTTTCGCACGTTGTGCAGCGCCTTGCAGCTTACCGCCCAGGTGTCGGCCACGAAGAACATCAGGTCGCCCGGCCCAGCCCGCATACGCTCTTTGATCGACGCGAGCTGCTCCTCCGTGAAATTCTTGGCCACCGGCGACCAGAGCTTGCCGTCCGGCTCGACTCGGAACCAGGCCAGCCCCTTCGCCTCGAACTGCTTGACGAACTCGGTCATTTCGTCGATCAGCTTGCGGCTGTAGAACGCCGCCCCGCCGGGCGCGACAATTCCGCGAACCTTTTTGCCGGCGTCGGCCGTTTCGCGGAAGACGCGAAAATCGACGGTCGCCGCGATGTCGGTGATATCGACCAGCTCGCAGCCGAAGCGCAGGTCGGGGGCGTCGTGGCCGAACCGCTGCATCGCCTCGTCCCAGGTCATCTTGGGAAGCGGCAGTTGCAGGTCGAAATCGAGAAACTTCTTCGCCAGCCGCTGCATCAGCCCGTCGATCATGTGCATCACGTCGTCCTGCGTGACGAACGACATTTCGAGATCGAGCTGCGTGAACTCCGGCTGCCGATCGGCCCGCAGGTCTTCGTCGCGAAAGCAGCGGGCGACCTGCACGTAGCGGTCGTAGCCCGCCACCATCAGAATTTGCTTGTAGAGCTGCGGCGACTGCGGCAAGGCATAGAACAGGCCGTTATGCACGCGGCTGGGGACCAAATAGTCGCGGGCCCCCTCGGGCGTGCTGCGGCCGAGGATCGGCGTTTCGACATCGAGAAAATCGTGCTCGGCAAAATAGTTCCGCATCTGAATGATGATCTGGCTGCGGAGGGCGAGCGTCCGCTGCATTTCGGGCCGCCGCAGATCGAGATAGCGATACGTCAGCCGCAAGTCTTCGCCGGGCAGTTCCATCGCCGTGGGGAAGAACGGCGCGCCATTGCACTTATTCAGAATTTCCAGTTTCTGCGCGCGGAGCTCGATCTCGCCGGTCTCGAGTTTGGCGTTCGTCGTTCCTGCCGGCCGATGGGCGATTTTGCCGGTCACGCGCACCACGTCCTCGGTGCGCAGCTTGCGCGATTCGTCGAGCAGCGCCTGCCCCGCCTCGGGAGCAAACACGACCTGCGTTTTGCCGTACCGGTCGCGGAGGTCGATAAACAGCGTGCCGCCGTGGTCGCGGTTCGTATCGACCCAGCCGCAAAGGGTGACCTCTTGGCCGATCTGTTCGGCGCGTAACTGACCGCAGGTATGGGTGCGCAGCAAGGGACGGACTCCGGGACGTAAAGCGTTGCCTGAAAATGGGTTGCGTTGTTTCTCGCGGGCTCCGCGGAGCGCGCGAGTGGCCATTGTATCAGACCGCGCCCGGCCCGGAAGGTTCGTTCGCGCCCGGCGGAAGCCCACACGAGATACGGGATTGTGAAACCAAACATTATTCTCGTCCCGTTTCGCTATTGGTGGCCACGCCGGGTACGGGCTACCATGCGGGGGCTTGCCGATCCGAGCTGGCCCAGGTGGGCAGAGCGTATGGCGATTCCAGCGGCAGGCGAACGTTTGGCACAGGAAAGGATTCCGCGCCATGGCTCTGACACTCACCGAAATCGCCCGCCTGGTGGATGGCCGGCTGGTTGGCTCTGGCGACCTTTGCATTGCTGGCGCGGCCACCATGGCATGCGCTCGTCCGGGCGAGATCACTCTGGCCGACCATCCCAAGCGGGCCGCTCAATTGGCCCGCTCGCAGGCGGCTGCCGTCGTCGTCCCAGAGACCTTTGAACCGGCCGGCATTCCCTACATCGTCGTGCCCGACGTTCACGCCGCCTTCGCCCGGCTGGTGCTGCATTTCAGTCCGCGTCGCCAGTTGCGCGCGATCGGGATCAGCCCCGCGGCCCAGATCAGCCCGACCGCCCGGCTGTCCGAAGGAGTCCAGATTCATCCGTTGGTAACGATTGGCGAGGAGGTGGAGATCGGGCCGCGCAGCGTGGTTCACGCCGGCGTCCGCCTGCTCGACGGTTGCCGTCTGGGGGCCGACGTCACGATTTTTCCCAACGCCGTCCTGTACGAGAACACGGTCGTCGGCGATCGGGTGATTATCCACGGCTGTGCGGTCATCGGCGCCTATGGATTCGGCTATGGCTTTGAGGATGGCAGGCACAAACTGTCGCACCAACTGGGCTATGTCGAGATTGGCGACGATGTAGAAATTGGGGCCAGCGCCACGATCGACCGCGGGACGTACGGGCCGACAATTATCGGGGCGGGAAGCAAGCTCGACGATCAAGTGATGATCGGCCACAACGTCCGGGTCGGCCGCCACAATTTGCTTTGCTCGCAGGCGGGAATTGCCGGCAGCGGCACCACCGGCGACTACGTGGTGCTGGCAGGCCAGGTCGGCGTGCGCGACCATGTGCAAGTCGGCGAGGGGGCCACGATCGGCGCCCAATCGGGGGTCATGAAAGACGTGCCGGCCGGCCACCGCGTGGTTGGCTCGCCCGCGATCGGCGAGAAAGAGCAATACCAGGTGTGGGCGGCCACCTTCAAACTGCCCGCGATGCGGAAAAAATTGCACGAGTTGGAGCATCGCGTCGAAGAGCTGACCCGGCAACTCGCGCGCCTCACCGAGCACGGACCGCAGCAGGAAGCCGCCTAGTGCAGAGTCGGTCGGGAGACCCGTCCTACCCCCTCAACTCAGGACTGACGAAAAACTAGATGCAACGCATCGGCCTGGTTGCCGGCTGGGGACGCTTTCCGGTGCTCGTCGCGCAGTCGCTCAAAGCGCGAGGGCACGAGGTTCACTGCCTGGGACTGCGCAATCATGCCGACCCGGCGCTGCAAACCATTTGCGATAGTTTCGTTTTGAGCGGAGTGGCCCGCCTGGGCGGCCACATCCGCCATTTCAAGCGGCTGCGGATCACGCAGGCGACGCTGGCCGGCAAAATCTTCAAGCATCAACTGCTGTTCGCGCGCTGGGGCTGGATGTCGCTCGTTCCCGACCTGACCACGATGCGGGCGTTCTTCCCCTCGTTCATTCAAGGTCGCCAAGACCGCAAAGACGATACCTTGCTGAGGGTGATCGTCGATCAATACGCGCGCGAGGGAATCACCATGGCTCCAGCCACCGACTTTGCTCCGCAGCTTTTGGCGCGGGCGGGCCAGCTTGCTCGCCGCCAGCCGACCGCCGCTCAGCGGCTAGACATTGCCTTCGGCTGGCAACTGGCGAAAGAGATGGGTCGCCTCGATATCGGGCAAAGCGTGGCGGTCAAAGGGCGGGCGGTCATCGCCGTCGAAGCGGTCGAAGGAACCGACGCCTGCATTCGCCGGGCGGGCGAGCTCTGCCCGCAAGGGGGCTTTACGGTGGTCAAGGTCGCCAAGCCGCAACAAGACATGCGGTTCGACGTGCCGACGATCGGCCTGGGCACCATCGAGAGCCTGGTGGCGGCCGGCGCGAGCGTGCTGGCCATCGAGGCGGGCAAAACGATCGTCGTCGATGAGCAGGAAGTACTGGCCCTGGCCGACAAGCACGGGCTGGCGATCGTGTCGCTGGCCGAGCAGAACGCCAGCCCCTGAGATAGATTGCAATTTTTCGGGATTTGCTTTGCAATCTGGCGAGACAGTTGGTAAGACTTATAAGTGGATGCACTTCCCGGAGGCAAGTTTTGATGGTTCTCCGCGGGAGGGATCCAAACGCCGGTTAACCCCGGAAGCTTTTTTATCTCTCTTGTTCAAGAGGTGTTCCCATGACTCTGCATCGTCGGAATCGCGGCTTCACGCTGGTGGAGTTGCTGGTGGTGATCGCCATTATTGGCGTGCTGGTGGCCCTGCTGCTGCCTGCCGTTCAGGCCGCTCGCGAGGCGGCCCGCCGCAGCTCGTGCGGCAACAATCTAAAGCAGTTGGGAATCGCGCTGCACAATTATCACGACACGTACAACAACTTGCCCTACCGCATGGGCATGCCCACGGCCCTCAATCGCTCGATGAGCGGTTTTGTGTCGATTTTGCCGTTTCTCGAACAACGCCCGCTGTTCGACACGATCAGCACGCCCCAAACGATCAACGGCACCAACTATGGTCCGTTTGGCCCCTATTGGATCAACGCTGCCTACATTCCCTGGCGGACGAATGTTCCCGGGTTTCTGTGCCCTTCCGACAGCGAAGGGGCACGCAAGAGCGCTACGCAAACGGGCCGCAACAACTACTGTTTCAGTGCCGGCGACCGGACGCAAACCTGGGATGATGCGCCCAGCCGGAGTCCCTTCGGCAGCCGCCAGCACTTCAACCTGTCGGCGATTCGCGATGGGACGAGCAATACGATCGCCATGAGCGAGCGGTGCATCGGCGTCGGACCCGGATTGAAAGTCAAGGGGGGCAAGGTCATGAGCCATAGTTCCGTCAACTACAATCCGACCCTGAACAGCCCGATCCTGTGCATGGCCACGCTGGGCTCCAACGGTCTCTATCAGACCGGGTTACCCACCACGGCATCGGCTGGTACGGCCTGGCACGTCGGCTGGAGCGGGTACACGCAGGTGAACACCATCCTGCCGCCGAACGGCCCGTCGTGTAACGGAACGCCGTGGCACGACGGCCCCGCCAATGAGCCGCCGACCAGCTACCATCCGGGCGGCGTGCTGGTGCTCAAGTGCGACGCTTCGGTGTCGTTTGTCAGCGATACGATCAACACCGGCAATCTCGCGCTGGGAAGCGTGGTCGATGGCCCCTCGCCTTACGGCGTCTGGGGCGCGATGGGCTCGAAGGACGGCGGCGAAGTAATCTCCAACTAACCTTCGGGCACATGCAGGACCGCACGCCTTTGGGCGTGGAGGCCCAGGCAAAGAAAATGTCAGGCAACAGGCTGTCGCGGCGCCCTGAAACGATCAAGGCGCGCCGCGACGGCATTTCTCTCTGCGACACGCGATTCTATGGATAGGAGTTCGATACGCATGCGTCATCTGATGTGTCTCGTGGTATTGGCAACTGCCGCGGTTGCGATCGGTTGCGGCAGCCCGGCGCTCGACGGGACCGTTGCCGTCAATGGAACGGTGACCTACAAGGGCCAACCGGTGGAAGGCGCCACCGTGATGTTCATGCCCGATGGCGATCGACGCGCCGCCAGCGGCATGACGGACGCCAGCGGTCGTTTTCAATTGACCACACTGACGCCCGAGGATGGCGCCATGCCCGGCAATTACAAGGTCACGGTTTCCAAGACCGAAATAACCGCCACCCGGCCCTCGGGCGATGCGCCGCCACCGACGGAGAATCCGCAGTGGCCCCCCCTCACCACCGCGGAACTGCTGCCAGTCAAGTACAAACTGGCGGACACTTCAGGACTGACGGCGGAAGTTGCCAGCGGCGCTACGAACGATTTCCCGTTCGACTTGGTGGATTGAGCCCAGGTGGGAAGGCCGTGCGCCTGGCCAGTCGCGTAGTTCGCGTAGCGACTGTCTTGAAAGTCAAGTGTGTGAGGGTTTGGGTATCCAGGTTTGGTTGGTTTTGACGAGGAGGTTCAGGAGGGTGAGGAGTTTTCGCATGCAGGCGATGAGTGCGACCATTTTGGGTTTACCTTGTT
>JBBDYF010000007.1:0-9706 GCA_040901775.1 Pirellulaceae bacterium
CCCCCGGGGTCCAACCGCCCGCGGTCGTTTCTTGACCTACGGCTGGGCATCGCGAATAGGCACGCAGGGTTACGACTTGCTCGACGACGGCACGCAATGCCGCTAAACTGGAGCAACAATCAGCCTACGCGAATCGGCACAGTCACCTGCTAGGCTGCAGATGGCGTATGACAGATGAAGCGCCCGAAGTGTACCACGTACCCGCCAAGCACTCGCTACAAGCGGGTCGTCGTGCGGTCGCTGTGGTACGACAACGACGGGCTGACCATTGAGGTGCAAGGCCCCGGGTTCGTGTTCGCACGCGTAATCTTTCGCCTGCCAGCCGGGTTTCGCGTTCTGGACGAGCGCGACCTGTGCGAGTTCTGGCACGACTACCACACCGGCAATGGGTGGCTGTACGAGGTCCACGAAGGCGGGTGGCAAGAGTTGGAGTCGCACCGGCAGCACTTCAACTCGCCGTCGTTTCATAACGGCCTGCGAGAGTTCCTGGTGGTGTGCGATACATGCGTCAGCGTGTTGACCGTCGAGCCACCGAACATCATCGACCAGGGCGCAGATCCGGAGAATTCGGTCGCCGATTGAGCAGCAAGGCAGTTCAAACCAGACGCCGGGATGCGACTGCGGGCTCAGCCCAGCAGTGCCTTCATCAGGTTCGGTCGGAAGGAGAACCGCGGATGTCGCTGATCTGCGCGGATGGGGGAGAATTAGGAACAGAAGAAAGAGTAGGAGGACGAGGAGGAGGAGGAGGAGGAGGAGGAGGAGGAGTAGGAGTAGGAGTAGGATTGGCAAATCCCATCCTTCGTTTTCTTCGTTGCCTTCTGTTCAAATTGTAGCTGCTGGCCCAGCAAGTGCGAGCTGGCCCGCCGGACTCACTTTCCTTTGAGCCTCCTGGTGTTTTTCGTGGCCCTGAGCTCCTTCGACGCCTGCCACTGCTGGCCCCAGCCCAGCAGTGCCGTCATCAGGTTCGGTCGGAAGGAGAGAACCGCCGATGCCGCTGATTGCCGCGGATGGGGCGAGAATTCTTGAATAGAAGCAAACGAAGAGAACCAAGAAAGTGACCTTCCCCACCCTTCGTTGCCTTCTGTTCCAATTGTTGCTGTCGCTGCGCGAACCACAGGCACCCGGCCAGTCGCCAGGGTACCCACACCTGGCAATCTCGCCCAGTCGATGATTGGGAATCTGGTACGAAAGCGACGAAGAAAATCTCTTCGAGTAATCGGCCCGTCGTCGTCACCGTCGCGATCCAGATGTTGCAGGCTTGCCGCGGTAGCCGCAGTAGCCGCGACGCCGCCCACTGAGCTATCCTTACGGGTGCCGCACAACGCATTTCGTTCTTTCACGGAGTCGCACGGATGAACCCCTCGCTTCGCCCTTGGATGTTGGCCCTGGTTGCCGGCCTGCTGACGCTCCCCCTGGGCCAGGGCGACGTTCGCGCCGCCGGGCCGGACGACGTGCCCCTCATTCCGCGGGCCAAATTCTTTGGCAATCCGGAAAAGGCCCGCGCCCGCCTCAGCCCCGACGGCCAGCGACTGGCGTTTGTCGCCCCGCTGGACGGCGTGCTCAATGTCTGGGTCAGCCCCGACGACGATCCGGCCAAGGCCCAGCCGGTGACCCAGGACAAGCATCGCGGCATCGTCAACTATTCGTGGGCCTTCACCAGCCGGCACATCCTGTACACGCAGGACAAAAACGGCGACGAGGACAACCACGTCTATTCGATCAATCTCGAATCGGGCGAGATCAAGGATCTGACGCCGCTGGAAAAGATCGCGGCGGAGATCGAAGAAGTGAGCGAGCGCTTCCCGGAGGAGATCCTGGTCGGCATCAATCAGCGTGATCCACGGTTTCACGACATTTATCGGGTAAACATCGTTACGGGCGAGCGAAAGCTGGTGCAGGAGAACCCCGGCCTGGCCGGCTTCCTGACCGACGAGCGGTTCCGCGTCCGGTTTGCCATCAACATTACGCCCGCCGCGGGGCAAGAACTGCTCAAGCGATCGGAGGACGGCAAGTGGGAGCCGATGATCGAGATTGGGCCGCTCGATTCGATGACGTCGAGCCCCGCCGGCTTCGACAAGTCGGGCGAAAACCTGTACTTCATCGATAGCCGCGAGCGAGATACGTCGGCCCTGACGAGCATCGAGCTGAAGTCCGGCAAGCAAACGCTGCTGGCCGCCGACCCGCGCGCCGACATCAGCGGCGCATTGTCGCACCCGACCGAGAAAACAATTCAGGCGGTCAGCTTCACCTATGCCCGCACCGAGTGGAAAGTTCTCGACCCGGCGATCCAGCCCGATCTCGATTATTTGAAGACGGTGGCCGACGGCGAAATCCAGGTGACGGGCCGCACGCTCGACGACCGGCGGTGGACGGTGGCCTATCTGATGGACAACGGCCCGGTCCGGTTCTACATCTACGACCGCGTGCCGGAAAAGAAGGCGACGTTCCTGTTCACCAGCAATCAAGAGTTGGAAAAGCTGCCACTGGTGAAGATGCACCCGCAGATCATCACGTCGCGCGACGGGCTGGAATTGGTCAGCTATTTGACGCTTCCCAAATGGTCGGACCCCGACGGCGACGGCCGCCCCAACCAGGCGCTGCCGCTGGTGCTCAACGTGCATGGCGGGCCGTGGGCCCGCGACGAATGGGGCTACGATCCCGAGCACCAGTTGCTCGCCAACCGGGGCTATGCCGTGCTGGCGGTGAACTATCGCGGCTCGACCGGCCTGGGCAAGGAGTTTCTGAACAAGGCTCAAAAAGAATGGGCCGGCAAGATGCACGACGACCTGATCGACGCGGTCGCTTGGGCGGTCGAGGAGAAGATCGCCCAGAAGGACAAGGTGGCGATCATGGGGGGGAGCTACGGCGGCTACGCGACCCTGGTCGGCCTGACCTTCACGCCCGACGTGTTTGCCTGCGGCGTCGATATCGTCGGCCCGTCGAGCCTGATCACGCTAATGGAGAACCCGCCCGAGTATTGGTACTCGTTCATGCCGGTGATGAAACTGCGAGTGGGAGACTGGACGACCGAAGAGGGACAGAAGTTTCTCCGCTCCCGTTCGCCACTGTTCTTCGTGGACAAGATCAAAAAGCCGCTGCTGATCGGCCAAGGGGCGAACGACCCGCGGGTCAAGCAAGCCGAAGCGGATCAAATCGTCGCGGCGATGAACGAGAAGAAAATTCCCGTTACCTACGTCCTGTTTCACGACGAAGGGCACGGCTTTGCCCGGCCGCAGAATCGCTTCGCGTTCTACGCTATTACCGAGGCCTTCCTGGCCGAGCACCTGGGAGGCCGCTACGAGCCGATCGGCGCGGCCTTCGCCGGAGCCGATTTCAGCGTTCCCAGCGGCGCCAAGGCGGTGCCCGGCCTTGCGGCGGGGTTGGAAATGCGGGATGCGAAGGAAGATCCCTCGGAATAAGATTGGCAGGATGGAGAGTATCGGCGCGGCTCAGGGCCACAACCCAGGGAAAGGAGTAGCCACGGAACGAACACGGATGAAACACGGATTGTCGTCATCCGTGTTTCATCGGTGAATATCCGTGGCTCATGCCTTCCGAGCGAGATCCTTCATCACTCGTCCCAGAAGAGAGCATCCAGCAGCGGCTGCGTTAAAACTGGGATCGAGCCGGAGTGACGCCCCCGCGCCTATGCTCACAATCACAGAATCGAACGCCTCCGATTACCTCCGCGCGAGTGGCCGCATCGCCGCGGGCGAGGCAATAGAAGTTTGCGAGCTTGCCGGCGGCGTCTCGAATGCCGTTTTCCTGGTGAACCTGCCCGAGCGGAACGAGCGGTTCGTCCTGAAACAGGCCCGCGAGCAATTGCGGGTCAAGGACGACTGGCGGTGCAGCCTCGAGCGCATCTGGCGCGAAGCCCTGGTGCTTTCGATCTGCGGCTCGCTGTTGCCGGAGCCCAGCGCCGCCTCCCCACCGCCGAGCCTCGTGGCCCGGTTTCAGCCCTGCGTGCCCAAGCTCCTGTGGGAGGACCGCCCGAACTACGCCTATGCGATGACCGCCGCTCCGGCGGGTCACAAAACGTGGAAAGAACTGCTGCTGGCGGGGGAGTTGCCGCTGAGCCTGGGGGTCGCCACCGCGGCCGGGCAAATGCTCGCCGCCCTGCACGCCGGCTCGTGGCAAAATGAGGCGATCGCCGCCCGCCTGGACGAGCGCACCTTTTTCGACCAACTGCGACTCGATCCCTATTACCGCACCATCGCCAAGGCGCATGGAGACCTGGCCCCGGAAATCGCTCGGCTCATCGAATCGGTCTGGACCAACCGCTGGTGTCTCGTCCACGGCGACTATAGTCCCAAGAACCTGCTGGTTTGGCAGGGCAGAGTGATGCTGATCGATTTCGAGGTAGGGCACTATGGCGATCCCGCGTTCGACTTGGGGTTCTTCCTGACGCATCTGGTGCTCAAGGGAGTTTGGGCGGGCCCCTCGCGGCGGAGCCGGTATCTGCAACTGGCCGCGACTTTCTGGCGGACGTATCGGCTGGCGCTCGCCCGGAGCATCGCGCCGGACCAGCTTGAATCGCTGGAAGCGCGAATGCTTTGGAACCTGGCGGGTTGCCTCTTGGCGCGCGTCGATGGCAAGAGTCCCGTCGATTATCTATCGGCCTCCCAGCAGAGCGAAGTGCGCGAGTTGGCCCGCGCCTGGCTCGCCGCGCCGCCCCGCCAGTGGGAAGCCGCGCAAGCCGAGTTGGTCGGGGAATAGCGCGATCCGCTCGCTACGACCGATCCAAGCGGTTCGGCAAGCAGGAAGCCAGGTCGGTTCGTGCGGATGGTTCCGTCCGGCGCGCGATGCGCCGTGTACGCCGGTTCCACGCTTCGCACCCGGTCGGCAAACAACGTTGCGCCTTGACGGGCGCGGGGGCCGATACATCTTCTGCACTCGCCTCGCCGGGCTGGAGTTCGGGCTGGGGGCGGTGAAACCGAGGCAGCCGTGTCGGGCGAGTCCGGCCGGTTTTGCAGGGGAAACAGCGACATGGCTCACAAGAACACGGTGCGGGTTGTCACCCGCGCCGCCGACGGCACGCTCCGGATTCGCGACTATCCGACGACCGAGCCCCTCTTGGAAACGCACACGCAGATCGGCATCGACGACTGCTCGACCGACCTGGATCTCCGCGGAATGCCCGTGTTTCGCGGCCTGATCGGGCCGATGCCCGAGGGGCGAACCGTGGTGCGTTACGAATCGCCCGACGTTTTCGAGACGCTGACCAAAGAGTGGTCGAGCACCAAATCGACCCGCAAGCCGCGCCGCCGGATGCAGGCGCCCGAAGTGATCGCGACGCCGGCCGAAGCGCTGGCTTAGGAGCCGACAAAAAAACTTCGGTAACTGCATTCCAGAGGATTTTGAACAGAAGTTAACGAAGGGAACAAAGAGGATAATAAGAGGAGAGGAGTTGGATCGGCGAATCCAGCCTTCGTTTGCTTTGTCTTCTGTTCATTTCCCTTGTTGTCTGCTTTCGGCGGGGTGGCGGGGGTTTGCGCAGCGAACCACGGCTGTTGTACGGTAGCGCAGCCGTGTTGACTACGTCAACCACAGCCACCCCGACCTTGCCAAAGTCAATCGGCGCTCCGGGAGCAGGTTTGCTCCCGGCTAGGAAAGCGAAGGGGAGCGGGAGGCGGTTACGACTCGATGAAGTCGATGTCGATGTCGAATTCCCACCACGAGAGGTCGGTGATCTTGTCCTTCGTGGTCGCGTCGTCGTCGCAGGTGCTCAGGTTGGCGAAGAACAAATCCTGGCCCGACGAGCCGGTGAGCACGTCGCGCTCGTTGTCGTCGTGAACGGTGTTGTCGTTCAGGAAGTACGAGCCGTTGGCGCGCGGTTCCAGGTTGACGCCATACAAATTGGCGACGCGGACCAGGTAGTCGCGCTGGCTGGTCCATTCGGCCAGCAAGTGGCACAGGGCGGTCTGGTTGTCGTCGTGGTCGGTGGTACCGGAGATCAGGATGTCGTCTTCGGCGTTGCCCACGATCCGGTCGGCGCCGAGGCCGCCGATGAGGATGTCGCGTCCGCCGCCCCCCACGAGCAGATCGGCCCCGGCCTGGCCCAGGACGATGTCGTGACCGCCGCCTCCTTTCAGGCGGTCGTCGCCCGCGCCGCCGTACAGCCAGGCGGTCAGGCCGATGCTGCCGGCGATTTGCACGTCGTCGTTGCCGCCGACGGCGTGAACGACGATGCCGTGCGAGGGGTTAAAGACGCCCAGTAATACCGAGTCGATCGTTACTTCCAAACCGCCGCCGGTTGCCGGGCCGACGCGGATGTCCTCGCCGCTGTCGGTGCCGCCGACGACCAAGGCCGTTCCGCCGGGCTCGCACGGGTCGGCTTGCACCTGGGCGGCGACGATGGTTACCGTCGCGGTCGCGGTTGCCAGCCCGCCGTCGTCGTCGAGCACCGTGAAGGTCAGGGTATAAGTGCCGCTGTTGGCATAGGCGTGCGCGGGAGCGAGCGCGCCGGCGTCGGTGCTGGGATGCAGCGGGACGATCGCGCCGTCGCCGAAGTCCCACGAGACCTGATGCGTGTCGAGCGTTCCCACGTCGTTGAACGTGGCCGCGAACGACAAACTTTGGCCACGCACGCCCGAGAACGTTCCGTCCTGCTGCTGCACGCCCGCATCGGGACCGGCCAGCGGGCCTGCTACCGGAGTGACGTTAGTGACCGTGGCGATCGTCGCGGCCGAGGCGGTGTTGCCCTGCACGTCGGTAATCGTGGCGGTAATGGTGTTCACGTCGCTGGGCGTGGCGGTCGGCACATCATCCAGGTAGATGTGGGTGGCGGTGAACGTGCGGTTGACGTGATCCACCGTGGCGGCCGTCGTCGTGCCGTCGCCCCATTGGATGCCGATCGTCGGCACGTCGCTCGTCCCGCCGTCGGGATCGGTGTAGGTTCCGCTCAACGTGACCGAGCCCCCTTCGTCCACGGTGAACACCGGGGCCGGACCGCCGCCAGTGATCGCCAGGCGTGCCAGGCCAAAGTCGTCCGCCGTGGCGTCCGCATAGGTCTGACCGGCCAGGACGATGTTGCCGCCGGCGTCGAGCGTCATGCTCTGCGCCAGGTCGCTATCGGCGGCGAAATCGATGAAAATCGCCCCACCTGGCGCGAACGTCGTGTCGAGCGAGCCATCGGACAGGTACCGCGCGGCGAGAAAATCGTTGGTTCCCGCCAGGTCGCCCGCACCGCCAACGACAATCTTGCCGTCGGTCTGAATCGCCACGCCAAAGCCCAATTCGCTCCCTCCCAGGTCGGTCGTCACCACGCCGCCGCTGCCGAACGTGGCGTCGGGCGTGCCGATCGAGTCGAGCCGCAACAGGAACAGGTCGTTCCCGGTCGAATCGCTGAAGAAGGTTCCGACGGCGACAATGCTGCCATCGGATTGCAAGGCCAGCGACTGCGCTTCGCCCCCATCGACCGACGGCAGGGTCGCAATGTAGGAGCCGTCGCCGCTGAAGCTCAGGTCGTCGGAGCCGTCGGCATTCAGACGCACTAAGCCCGCCTCCGACGTGGCCCCGAACAAGGTCGTCAACACAACAATTCGGTCATCGGGTTGAACGAGGATCGCTTCCGCCTCTTCGTTGATCGAACTTCCCGCGAGATCGATCTCGCGCAGGCCGTCGAAATCGAACGAGAGGTCCAAGTTGCCGCTGGTGTCGTACCGCGCGACCCCCACCCGTTGGCTACTGCCGATCGTTCCCGCCACCACGATCTTGCCGTCGGCTTGCAGGGCCACGTCTTCGCCCAAGTCTCCCCCCAAGCCAAAGTCGGTCGTGACCAGTCCGTCGCCGCCGAAGCTGGTGTCGAGCGAGCCATCGATATTGAGCCGAGCCACCGCGAATACCAGCGTGCCATCCACGGTATGGCCGGCGACGACGAGCTTGCCGTCCGGCTGGATAACCACTCCCTTGGCAATATCTTCCGTCCCGCTGCCGAAGTCGATCATCACCAGTCCGCCGCTGCCAAAGCCGGCGTCGAGCGAGCCATCGGCGTTGTACCGGGCGACGGCGAAGTCGGGCAGGAAGTCGACCCCATCGGTCTGACCGACCGCCACGATCTTGCCATCCCCCTGAATAGCTACGTCAAAGACGACATCAAAACCGCTACTGCCGAAGTCGGTATTTACGCGACCGTCGCTGTCGAACGTCGGATCGAGGACCCCGCCCCCTCCGCCGCCGCCTGAACCCAAGCTAATGGTCGGCGGCAAGCCGGCCATGACTCGGCGGTCTTCGAGAGATTCCAAAAACATCCGCCGGCTCTGCGGGCCGCGCGACGTTAAACGCTTCGTGCGAACGGGTTTGCGATCGAACATGTGATTCAGCCTCGTTTGCCATTTCATAGGGCACCTGGGGAAGAAAAGGCCACAGCCGGGATTCCATCCGGCTTCGTGAAGACGCGTAGGACTAAAGTCTATAAAGTCCATGAAGGAGGCGAAAATTTGCCTCCCCACCGATCTAATCGCTATATGTATGTCAAACCGGCCCTCCAGATTGCCGAGAAGTGACAGATTGTGCCATCTGTGCGGATTGCCGCACCATATCCACCTTAAAGAGTGATGCTAACTGCTTGCAGTCTGGCGTTGACCCTGCAACGGGCGGCCGTTTAGGATTCGCCGCCGCGTGAGGCCGCGCGATTCGTCGCGCCATGCGTCTTGCAGTTGTGCCCCGTATCCGCCTGGCAAGAAAGGCCAGTAATGTCCGCCGCCGACCTTGCGATCATCGTCACCACGTATCAAATGCCGGGGCATTTGCGACGTGCGCTGGCCTCGATTGCCGCGCAGCGGACCGCGCGCCGCTTGGAAGTGGTGGTGGCCGACGACGGCTCGCGAGACGAGACGCGCCAGGTCGCCGGCGAGTTTGCCCGCGGCTCGGCGTTTCCCGTTCGGTATGTGACGCACGAACATGCCGGCTTTCAGGCGGCTCGTTGCCGGAACGCAGGGGTCCGGCACTCGACCGCGCCGCACTTGTTGTTTTTCGACGGCGATTGCGTCTTGCCACCGGATCATGTCGAGGCGCATTTGCAGGCCCATCGGCCCGGCGTCGTCACCAGCGGCTTCTGCGCTCGACTAGACGAAGCGATCTCTCGGCGCGTCACCTTGGCAACGATCGGCCGGGGCGATTTCGCCGGCTTGGCGTCGCCCGCGGAGCTGCGCAAACTCGCCGCGCTGCACCGCAAAGCGTGGTGGTACAACTGGCTCGGCCATCAAACGAAGCCGGCCCTCAAATCGACCGACTTTTCGCTCGCCCGGGCCGACTACGAGCGCGTCAACGGATTCGACGAGCAGTTTCGCGGGTGGGGATGCGAAGACGACGACCTGGGCCGCCGACTGAAACGAGCGGGGCTGCGGCTCGTCTCGGTGCTCGATCGGACGCGCGTCTATCACCTCTGGCATCCGCCGGTTCCCTCCAAGCCGCAATCGTGGCGGCAAGGGGCGAATGTTGAATACCTGCACCGGCCGCTCCGACTGACGCGCTGCCTGCGGGGGCTGGTCGAGCGAACGAGCGGCGAACTGACCGTGCGACTGGCGGGCGAGCCGCGCGCAGCGCAAGCCTTGGAGCGACTCGCGCTCGCGCATGGCTGGCGGCTGGATCATGCGCAAGAAGCTCGCGCCGATCTGGAAGTGCTCGTCTTTCCAGGCACGGGCCAGTTCGGTGGCCACGGGGACGTTCGCGTGTTCGCGATGCTCGACGAATCGCAGCCGTTGCC
>JBBDYF010000008.1:0-4909 GCA_040901775.1 Pirellulaceae bacterium
CCGGCGGCGCGCGGGGGCCGGCCACCGCTGGCCCGGGCGGCGCGATGGCGGGGTCCGAAGTGGTCGATGCGCCGACGATCGGCGCGTCGGGCGATGGGCCGGGACGCCGGCAAGCCTCGGCATCGTCCGCGGATGGACCGGCGGTCGGCGGACTAACCAGCAGCGGCGCTCCCGGCAAGCGGGCGGCCATGCTCGCCCTAGCGGGCAGCGCGGCGACGGTCGCCCCCTTGCCCGAAACGGGACCGCTGGCCGCGGTTGCCCAGGCCGATCTCGATCATCTGATGGGGGGCGCCGGCGACACGCCGATGACCCGCCAAGCGGGCGAGGCACTCGCGGTCAATGTGGAAGCGCCCGCCGGCCCGGGCGGACTGGGCGCCGAGTACACGCCCGAGGTCGGTCTGAACACGCGGCAATCGCGGCAAGACAGCCTGCAAGTGCAGTTGCGGTCGGCCCGCTTTCTAAAATCGGCGGTGGGCGGTTTGCCCAGCATCAGCACGACGGCGATCGTCTCGTCCGAGGCCTTCGCCAATCGCGGCGCTCGCAAGCAGGGCAACGAACCTGCCGGCGGCAAGGGTTCGCCGCCGCCGCAGACCGAAGAAGCGATCGAACGGGGGCTCGCCTTTCTCGCCCGCTATCAACTGTCCGACGGCGGCTGGTCGCTGCAAGGATTTCCCGAAGAGGCCCAGTTGGCGACCGACACCGCCGCCACGGCGCTGTCCGTGCTGGCCTTCCAGGGGGCGGGCTACAACCATCGCGAGCACCAGTATGAAGACGTGGTTCGCGGCGGCATCGACTTTCTGATCAAAACACAGAAGGAGAACGGCGACCTGTTCGTCCCGCTCGACGACGACTCGAACCGGAGCGTCTGGCTCTACAGCCACAGTCTGGCGGCCATCGCCTTGTGCGAAGCCTACGGCATGACCCAGGATCCGCGGCTCAAGGAGCCGGCCCAAAAGGCATTGGATTTCATCGTCGCCGCGCAGCACCCGCAGCGCGGCGGCTGGCGCTATTCGCCCGGCGTCGGCGCCGATACCTCGGTCACCGGCTGGATGATGATGGCCCTCAAAAGCGGCGAACTGGCGGGCCTGAAGGCACCCCAACCGACCTACCGAAAAATCGAGCGCTGGCTCGACGACGCCCAGCATTCTCCCCGGCAGCCGCACCTGTATCGGTACAACCCTTTTGCGCCGGTCGAGGCGGTGACGCTGCCGGGTGGGCAACAGGTGTCGCAGCGGCACGGACGCGAGGTGAGCGACACGATGACCGCCGTCGGCTTGATGATGCGGCTTTACACCGGCTGGCAGCGCGACAACCCGAACATGCTGCGGGGAGCCGACTATCTGGCCGAGCACCTGCCCGCACTGGGCACCACGCGCCAGCCGCAGCGCGACACGTACTACTGGTATTACGGCACCCAGGTGATGTTTCACATGGGGGGCCGGCACTGGCAGGCCTGGAACGGCCGCTTGCACCCGATGCTCGTCGGCACGCAGATTCAGCAGGGGCCGATGGCCGGCAGTTGGGATCCGCAGGGGGCCATTCCCGACCGCTGGGGGCCGCACGGCGGACGACTCTACGTGACGACGCTCAACCTGCTCTCGCTCGAAGTGTATTACCGCCACCTGCCGCTGTATGAAGACGCGGCGAAGTAGCGGCACGCTTGCAGAGAATTTTTTCTGTCAATCAAATCGCGGCCGGCTCGGCCACGCGCAGGGCGACGATGCGGCCGCGCTTGGTCTCGGTGATTTCGAGCTTGTCTTCGCGGGCCAGCCAACCGATGGCCTGCATGACGACGTCCCGGTTTCCACCGACCTTTTCGACCAGCTTGGCGAGCGACAGGGCCCCCTGCTCGTCCAAGGTTTTCCAGACGGCGCCCGCCGCCTGGCCGATTTGCAGGACGCACGATAAGGACGAGTCGGCGATTTCGGAAGCGGCACTGGCACTGGCGGCGGTTTTGGCCATGGGAATGGCTCCTCTTGCGGCGATGCGGCTCTTCGAGTCCGCCCCAATATAGCGGCAACGCCGTGGGCGATTCAACTCGCGCGAGGGGGTCGGGAGTCTTTGGCGGAAGCGGGCCTTCCATAATGGATCGCTTTCGCCCGCCAAAGACTCCCGACCCCGGCAGGTTGGCAATTCATGTTCGCTCACCGGCCCGGCCAGAACGCCGCCAGCGAATACACCACGGTAAAGTACGCGAACAGCACGCTCAGCAGGTAGTAGCCGCACCGCAGCCACCAGCGCTTCAGATGCTTCTTCACTTCGAGAACTCCTTGCAGCACCAGCCGAATGCCCCAGAAGGCGGCCATGTAGCCGCACACGCCCCGTGCCAACCCGCTTCCCGAGGCGAGCTCGTCGGCGCACAGGACGCTCACCAGTCCTTGCGCCACGATCGCCAGTACCACGTAGCCCCCATAGACCCAGTACATCTGCCGATGCAGCTTCGGCAGCGGGCGAAACGCCTCGCGCCAGTTCAAGTGCAGCGGCACCTGGGCCGAGGCAATCAGCACCAGCAGTTGCCCGATTCCGGCCCAAAACAGCAGCGTCGGCAACAGATCGCGCATTGCAAACCTCCCGGTTTGTGTCTAGCTCGCCGAGCCACCAGCGTCGAAAACGTTCAAAAACGGAACCACTACATTGCGAATGAACGGCGGGTGAAACAGGCCAAACGCGGGCCCGGCCACCACCAGCATGGCGAACGCCCAACCTCGCCAGCCGCGGCCCAGGCCGAGCGACTTGCCGAGGCGGCTGCGTTCGGCAAGCATCGCGGCCCCCTGCAAGGCGAAGAACAGCGTCGGCCAGCCGTAGCCGCCGCCAGCGGGAACGGAGATCACCACGTCGTGAACCAGGCCGCTGAACAGAAAGCCGGCAGCCGCGCCCCATGTCGTTCCCAGCCGGCCGGCGAGCGGACGAAACAAGAACCGAAAGGCCAGGTCGCGGAAGGCGGTGTTCCAGCGGCGTCCCCAAAAATCGCTAACACTGGTGGCCGCCAGCGGCCAGCGCATGAGCGGCCGGGCGGGAATGCCCAGTTGCCGCCAAAAGCAACTGAGCAAATGGAAGCCGCCAAAATGAAACACGAGCACCAGGCCGACAAGGCCGGTCCAGCCGAGCAGCGGCTCGTGCCGGGCAGGCACCCAGGTTTTGGCGGCGGCCAGCACCGCGCAGCCCGCCACCAGCTTGGCACCGGCCAGCAGCCACTCGCGGGCAGTCGGCTGCGCATCGGCATCGGCCGTACCGGTAAGGAACGCCTTGGCATCCATCCCCGGCCAGGCCAGCAGGTAGGCGACGTGCCGCCACCACGGAACATTGCCAGCGCGAGTCCTCCGCCACGTCAGCCATTTGCAGCCGGCATAGATGGCAATCGCCAGGCTCCACATCAGCGCCCAGCGGGGCCAGTCGCGCGGTGCGAGCAGCAAAACCGCCGGCGGCAGCAAGACGAGCGGCGCCCAGCCGCGCCCCAGCGGCAGCAAACTGTTGAGATTGCTCATGCTCCCTAGCAAACCGCCGGCGCGGGGGCGGATTAACCGCTGTCGGCTCGCGTTTGGGCCCGCATTCGTGCGAGGGGGTCGGCAACGAAGCGCTGCATCAAGCTACTGCACGGCCGGCTGTTGCCAGACCAGGTCCATCTCTTCTTCCAGCCCCTCGTACCAGCCGACGGCGGTTCCGATCATTTCGTTCTGGGCGACGTTCATCACTTGAAAGTTCATGCCGCTTTCCAAAAACTGGGTGCGCAACTGCTCGTCCGGCGGGTCCTGGCCGATCACGCGCACGACGTACACCGTGTTGTGCGGCTGGTTGGGGGCGATGCCCGCCTCGCCCGGCTGCAGGTCGAACACGCCGCGCATGAAATCCTGGCCCGCCATCTCGATGCCGGTCACGTCGCTCAGTTGCGCCTGGCCGCCATAGCCGAACGGCGTGGAGCCCGTGCTGAGCCACGAAAACGCCGGCGGGGAGATCACCTGGGCCGGGTCCACCACGTCTTTCAGCGACTTCGCCCCCTGGGCCTTGTCGGCCAAAGCTTGCGCCTTGGCCTTGGCCAGCTCGAACGCTTTTTGCATTTTCCAAGCCTGAACGACCTGCTCGCGAACCTGCTTGTCGGCCAGGCTGACATCGGCCGCGGGCTGCTCCTGCGTTCGCCAGTGGATGTACAGACTGTCGCGGTCGGACGAGTTCGCTTGCACCGGGTTGTACAACGTCTCGCCGTCGCCGAACGCCAGATCGGCAAACGAATACGTCTGAATCTGACCGCCGCGGAAATCGAACTCCTGTACTTTTTGGCCAATCTCGTACTCGGCGATTTGATACACATCGACCAGCGGCGTTTTGCCCGCCTCAAAGCCGTGCTTGGACGCCAGCGCGTCGATCTTCAACTGGCCGGGATCCTTGAGATTGGTCGATTTCACGCCCGCCTCTTGGGCCCCCTTCCAGCGGCGAAAGCTGCGACCGTAGGCAACCACCTCGTCCACGGCTTTCTTTACCGCCGCCTCGCGCGCCTCCTGGGCAATCGGCTGGGCGAGCGTCTCGCGGATCTGGTCGGCGACCTCCGCCAGCGGCTTGAACTTGGGCTCTTCCGCAGGCTTCGCCTCCGGCAGGGGAGTCGCCGGGGGCGTCGTCGCGGCTGGCTTTTCCTCGGCCGGCTTTTCCTCGGCTGGCTTTTCCTCGGCTGGCTTCTCTGTCGCTGGCTTCTCTGTCGCTGGCTTCTCTGTCGCGGGCTTCTCTGTCGCGGGCTTCTCTGTCGCGGGCTTCTCTTCCTTCGGCGGCGCGGCGGGCGAATCCGCGGCAGGCGCCGGTTCCTCCTGGCAGGATGACTTCTCTTCCGGTGCTTCCGTCGGTTTCTGGTCCGCGGGCTTCTCGTCGGCCGGCTTGTCCTCCGCCGGCTTGTCCTCCGCCGGCTTGTCCTCCGCCGGCTTGT
>JBBDYF010000008.1:5009-9654 GCA_040901775.1 Pirellulaceae bacterium
CGGCTTGTCCTCCGCCGGCTTGTCCTCCGCCGGCTTGTCCTCCGCCGGCTTGTCCTCCGCCGGCTTGTCCGAGTCGGCAGGTTTCTCCGCGTCGCCCGGTTTCGTTGCCTCCTCCGCAGGCGGGGCGGTCTCAACGGGGGTCACCGGAGCAGGCTTCACCGGGGGAGCCTTGTGCAACCCTTGGGCAATATCTTTTTCGTATTGCTGGGCCACCTGTTCGTCGGTGATTTGTTTTTTCGCTTCCTCCAGAAAAGGAGCGAAATTGACCTTCAAATACTGAAACGCCACGCGGTACGGCTGGTGAAAGCCGGGCTCGGGGCTGGCGGGGTTCGGATCGACGTGGCGTCCCTTTTCGAATAGCGCTTGCAACTCGGCCTCGGTCGGTTCGCCTCCGACTTGGGCCACGAGCGGGGCGACCGCGATCGGATACGCCTCAATCGTAAAGCGGCGGTTCAGCCGGTTATCGAATTCCCAAGCGTTCCCCAGCGACATCACCGGCAGGAACCGCTGCGTCGGCAGGTACAGGCCGGCCGCCGCCAGGCCGCGCACCTGCTGGGCCTTCAGTTCGTAGGCAAGCTGGTCGAAAAGCTGTCCCACGCTCATCGGCATTTCGGACGGAATGTTGCGGCGGGCAATCTCTTCCCATTCCCCCTCTTGGACTTCTGGAAAGCCGAGTTGACGTAAAAAATCGCGCACCGCCTCGTGATCCACCTTCACGCCCAAGTCGTCCGCCTTTTTGGCCAGCAGCATCGTGCGAACGAGCGTGGCATCGCTGCTATCGGCGACAATTCCAGGGTCGTTGATGGGCTGATTCGGCTGAATGGGCTGCCCGTTGACGATCGGCGTCCCTCCGCGTTCGACCGCCAGCAGGATCACCTCGCGCAAGAAGTTGACGGCAATGACGTGCGAGGTGCGCATTCGGTCTAGTTCGGATTGGCGGAGCTTGCCCCCTTTCCACGTCACCACCACTTCATCCGCCGATGGCCCGCCGCTCCCGGCTAAAAAGTAGTCCAGGGAGGTGCCGAGCGTAAAGGTCACCATCAGGATGACCCCCATCACCACCAGAATTGACTTCTGGTATTTCCGCAGAATGTTGATATGCCGGCTGGCCATTGCTCTTCCCTCGCCCGAAGCGCAAAAACGGGCCGACTATGCAATGGTCGCCCCGCGAAACGATGGATCACTTTGTTCTACGCCGCCACGCCCATCCTGGGGCGGCCTGACTGGGCAGATTGTACGGCGGAGCGACGTAAATTCAATCCCACTCGGACCTTGGCACACGTTCCGAGCCGCGCCCGCATTGCCCCCAACGACGCGCGGCGTAAGAATGCAAGGCGTTGGAGTCCCCCTTTCTTGCCCACCCGTTCTAAGTGTCGCGCCACCGATGAGTGCGGCTCGAAGGGACGTGCGGATCGCACAGGCTGCTCCGGCGGGGTGCGGCGGCGAGGTTCTCGCTTAGGTTGCCGATCGCAGCCTCCTGATATATAGAGGCGGAGCTGGCTGGACATTGTGGCTGGCATTGTGGACGTGTAATCGCGAGGGAAGATGAACTTCCGTCGCCCAGTGGATACTTTCTCGATGGCAAAACGTGCGGTAGGAAACGGCAAGTCCTTAGTCATCGTGGAATCGCCCGCCAAGGCGAGGACGATCTCCAAGTATTTGGGTGGCAATTACACGGTCGAGGCCAGCATCGGCCACATTCGCGACCTTCCCCAGGGATCGAAGGAGCTGCCCGCCGAATTCAAGAAAGAGAAGTGGGCCTACCTGGGCGTCAATGTGGACGACAATTTCACCCCGGTCTATATCGTTCCCGCCGAGAAAAGGCAGCAGGTCAACAAGCTCAAGCAGTTGCTCAAGGAATGCTCGCGGCTCTATCTGGCGACGGACGAAGACCGCGAGGGAGAAGCGATTAGCTGGCATTTGTGCGAGGTGCTGGACCCCAAGGTTCCGGTGCATCGGCTCGTCTTCCACGAAATTACCGAAGAAGCGATTCGGGAAGCACTCGAACACCCGCGCGACATCGACGACGGCCTGGTGCGGGCCCAAGAAACGCGGCGGATTCTCGACCGGCTCTACGGCTACGAGGTGTCGCAGCTTTTGTGGCGGAAGGTCCGCCCCAAGTTGTCGGCCGGCCGCGTGCAAAGCGTGGCGGTCAAGATGATCGTCGAGCGCGAGTGGCAGCGGATCGCGTTCCGCTCGGCCACCTGGTGGGATCTGCTGGGCCGATTTGCCACCGCGGAGAGCAAAGAGTTCGAAGCGGTGCTGGTTTCGGTCGAGGGGCGCAGAGTTCCGCTGGGCAAGGACTTCGACTCGGCGACGGGGCGGATCAAGGACGCTCAGCTCTTGCTGCTCGACGAAGCGGGCGCACGGGGCCTGGCCGAGCGTTTGCAAAGCGCGCCGTTCCGCGTCAGCAACCTGGAGGACAAACCCTACACCAGCAAGCCGGCGGGTCCCTTCACCACTAGCACGCTACAGCAAGAGGCGAACCGCAAGCTCGGTTTCGGCGCGCGGCGGACGATGGACATCGCCCAAAGCCTGTACGAAAACGGTTACATCACCTACATGCGGACCGACTCGACGAACCTGGCGCAGGTGGCGATCGACGCCGCCCGCGACCTGGTGCGAGCCGAATATGGCCCTCAGTATCTGCCCGACTCGCCCCGGGTCTATAAGTCGAAGGTCAAGAACGCCCAGGAAGCGCACGAGGCGATTCGCCCCGCCGGCCATCCCTTCAAACTGCCCGAGGCCATCAAAAAAGAACTGAATCACGACCAGTTCCGACTGTTCGACATGATCTGGAAGCGGACGATCGCCAGCCAGATGGTCGATGCCCGCGGGCACCACATCACCGTCACGCTGGAAGGGGGCGGGGCCGTTTTTCAAGTGAAAGGGAAGACGATCGAGTTTCCCGGATACCTGCGGGCCTACGTCGAGGGCTCGGACGATCCGCAGGCCGACCTGGCCGACGAAGAACGAATTTTGCCCGCAGTGAAAGTGGGCGACGCCGTCGCCTGCCGCGAGCTCGTCCCCAAAGACCACACCACCCAGCCGCCGGCCCGCTTTAGCGAAGCCTCGCTCACCGCGGCGCTCGAAGAGCGGGGGATCGGGCGTCCCAGTACGTATGCCTCGATCATCGAGACGATCCTGGCCCGCCAATACGTCTTCAAAAAAGGGAACGCCCTGGTCCCTACCTGGGTCGCGTTTTCGGTCTCGAAGCTGCTCGAACAGCACCTGCCGGAACTGGTCGATTACCAGTTCACCGCCCAGATGGAAGACCTGCTCGACGCCATCAGCCGCGAAGAGACCGGGCACGTCGAATACCTGAAGAAGTTCTATTTCGGCAACGGCACCCCAGGGCTCAAGCCGCAGTTGGAATTGAAAGTGATCGAGATCGACGCCCGCGAGATGAGCCGCTTCTCGTTGGGCTTGCCCGACAGCGGCCCGCACCGGGAAGAAGTCTTCGTGCGGGTCGGCAAATACGGCCCCTTCCTGGAACAGGGCGAGCGGAAGGCGAGCCTGCAAGACGAAATGCCGCCGGACGAACTGACCCTCGCCCGGGCCTTGGAACTGCTCGAACAGGCGAGCGTCGGCGAAGAGCCGCTGGGGATTTGCCCCGAGACCCAACAGCCGGTCTATCTGAAAACGGGGCGGTTCGGCCCTTACGTGCAGCGCGGCTCGGCCGATGAAGAAGAAAAGCCAAAAAACGCCTCGCTGCTGGCGGGCATGGCGGTCGCCGACGTGACCTTCGAGCTCGCGCTGCGGCTGCTGTCGCTGCCGAAAACCTTGGGCGAGCAACCCGAATCGCACGAGCCGATCGTCGCCTTCAACGGCAAGTTCGGGCCTTACGTCAAGTGCGGCAGCGAGACCCGTTCGCTCCCCCGCGAGATTTCCCCGTTGGATGTGACTTTGCCGCAGGCTCTGGAACTGTTGGCCCAGCCCAAGACGCGGGGCCGCGGCCGTGCCGCTCCGAAAGAGCCGCTAAAAACCTTCGAGGCCTCGCCCATCACCGGTCAGCCGATCAAGGTATTGGAGGGGCGCTACGGCACCTACGTGAGCGACGGCACGACGAACGCCACGTTGCCCAAGGATGTATCGCTGGAATCGCTGACGCTCGACGAGGCGCTCAACCTGTTGGCCGAACGAGCCGCGCGGGGGCCGGCCAAGCCGCGTCGCGGAAAGAAGACGGTCAAAGCGGCCAAGCCGCCCAAAAGTGCCGCCCCGCGGAAAGCGGCCAAAAAACCGGCCAAAAAAGCGAAGCGGAAAACCGAAGCGGCGGACTAAGGCACACCGCAGGAATTATGCTACCGCCCACTCCCGTCCAGCAGGCAAGTAGCCACGGATTTTCACAGCCCGGCATAGCCGGAACCAAAGTCAACAACCACGAATCAAACGAATCCTACGAATCGAAAGGCCGCAGCCCGCAGTGGCCGCAAAAAGCACGAACTGGCACAAGAAGAACGCCGGTAGCGACCGTGGTCTGCATCCGTTTTCGTGGGTCTTTGTGTTTTTCGTGGCCATAAAAATCTTCGCGTCTGGCGAAGAAATTCAGCGTTTGTATTGCGGATCAAGATTATCCGTGTTTCATCTGTGTTTCATCCGTGGCTTCCGATCCTCTCTTTGCGATGCGCTGGGGGTAGATCATTTG
>JBBDYF010000009.1:0-2478 GCA_040901775.1 Pirellulaceae bacterium
TCGGCAGCGGCGTGCCCCAGTAGCGTTCGCGCGAGAGGGCCCAATCGACGTTGGCCTCCAGGAAATTGCCGAAGCGGCCGTCGCGGATGTGCTCGGGCAGCCAGTTGATCTGGGCATTATTTGCCAGCATCTCGTCCTTGAACTGCGACGTGCGGATGAACCAGCTTTCACGCGGATACTGGATCAGCGGGTCCTCTTCGGCCCGCCAGCAGAACGGATAGTCGTGCAGGTATTGCTCTTGATGCCACAACAGTCCGCGCTTCCTCAAGTCGCGCGTGATGTCCTTGTCGCAGTCCTTGACCCAGCGGCCGTGATACTCCTTCGGAGCTTCGTGTGTGAACGTTCCGTCCGGCGCGACCGGACAGAACAGCCGAGGTCCGAGGTCCGGTGAGAATCGCGACTGCTCTTGCTTAAGAAGGTCAAAATCGACTTCGCCAAATGCGGGCGCTTCGTGAACCACGCCCGTTCCAGTGTCAATCGTTACGAACTGCGCGGGTACGACTCGCCAATAAAGGTCGGTCTCCTTGCCAGTGTCTACCAGCGGTCCGGTTGTGACGGGCGGCTTTAGGATCGCATAATAATTGTCAAACGGCGGCACATATCGGCAGCCGATCAGCTCGCTCCCCTTCAGGGTTCGCGCTACGATCAACTCGCGCTTCACCTTCTGCGAAAGCGTTTCGACCAGCGCCGCCGCGACGATCAGCTTCGTGCCGTCTTCCGCGTCCGTGACGATTGCGTAATCCAAGTCCGGATGCACTGCCGCGAACTGGTTGCTCGGCAGGGTCCAGGGCGTCGTCGTCCACACCAGCAAGCTGGTGTTCTCGTCGAGTCCAAGCTTCTTTGCGCGCTCGTCGGCAACAATCGGAAACGTCACGTATACGCTGGGATCGGCCACTTCGCGGTAGCCCTGGCCCACTTCGCCGGCGGAGAGCGCCGTGCCACCCTGCGCCCACCACCAGACGATCTTGTGGCCCTGATACAAGAGCCCGCGGTCGAACAGGTTTTTGAGCGACCACCAGACGCTCTCCACGTACGACTGGTGATACGTCACATACGCCTCTTTGAGGTTAACCCAAAAGCCGAGACGCTCGGTCAGCCGTTCCCACTCCTGCATGTAGCGCCAGACCGATTCCTGGCACTTGTGAATGAACGGCTCGATGCCAAAAGCTTCGATCTCTTCCTTGGCATGGATGCCCAGTTCTTTGCAGACCTCGACCTCGACCGGTAGGCCGTGGGTGTCCCAGCCAGCTTTGCGCTCGCAGTGGTAGCCGCGCATCGTTTTGTAGCGCGGGAAGAGGTCTTTGATGGCCCGCGTCAGGCAGTGGCCGGGGTGCGGCATGCCGTTGGCGGTCGGCGGGCCTTCGAAGAAGACGAACTTCGGCGCGCCGTCGCGGGCGGCCAGCGACTGCTCGTAAATGCCCTGCTCTTTCCAAAAGCGGAGGATCGCTTCTTCTTGCTGCGGAAAGTTGGCATGGCTGCTGGCGGGCTGAAACATAATTGAATGCAGCTAGTCTTCGTCGTCGTTCTCGTCGGCTGCCGGCTCAACCTTTTTTTTCTTCTTCTTGTCGGCGGCGGGCTCGGCCGGTTCCCTGCCACCGACCGGCGGCTCTTCGGACTCGGCGTCTTCATCGACGAAGTCGCCCCCGAGCTTGCCCAAGTCGGCATCGTCGTCCTCGACCAGGTCGTCCTCGGTCACATCCTCGAACTCGGACAGCTCGTACTCGTCTTCCAATTCCTCTTCAAAGTCGTCGTCGAACTCGTCGTCGAAATCATCTTCGTCGAAGTCGTCGGGATCGTTCTCGCTAGCGCCGACGACCCGGTAGCGGGCGAGGCCCACCACGCCGGTCGAAAGGGATGTGCAAACCGGCAGGTGGAGTTTGTCCGCCTGCGGCAAAGTGATTTTCATTCCCGCCCACCTTCGCTCGCACCCGCAAGCGCCCGGCCAGCGCCTTGCTAGGCCGATCGCGCCGCGATGCAAAACAACTTTAGTTAGCCGAGCAAGCGGGTCTTGTCAAGGAATAGACCCCTAATGCACCCGCCAGGTTCACCCCGTTCGCGCGGCGGCGCACCGGGCACAACGGCCTGCTTGGCCCATGAAGAGGGAGCCGCAAGAAAGCAAAAAAGGCGGGTCAGGCAGAAAGCCGGACCCGCCCACACGGGGGTGAGAAAGCCTCGTTGATGCACGCGGCAAAAGGGGCTTGCCTGCGTACATTGCAAGCCTATTCCTCAGGATTCGCCTGTCAATTTGCGGACTTGAGGAAATGTCGCGCGGGCCGCGAATTCATGGGGGAAGCGTGCCGGCTAGAACGGCCAGTGCGGATGCGCAGCCGCTGTAGGTCGCCCGGCTGGCGTTAGCGCCCGCGCGACCGAGCCGGTTTGGCCGTGACCGCGCGCTTGGAAGCGACGCCGGCGACGGCACAATCGGCATCGTCCTTGCGAATGGCCTGAGCCTGCCGCCGCAGCTCGTCGAGCTGCGTC
>JBBDYF010000009.1:2488-9405 GCA_040901775.1 Pirellulaceae bacterium
GGCCCCCCACTTCGCCGATTTCGGCAAATTGTGGGTCGAACGCTTGCCAGGCCTGCAGCACGGCCTGCGCGTCGAGCGGCCGGTCCAATTTCAGCCAACACTGCACCAGCCCGCGCAGGCAAAACCGCTCGCGACAGCCGTCGAGCATGGCCGCTTGCAGCAGATCGGCGGCGGCGTTGCAATCGCCTTGCCGCGCGATAAAGACGCCGCGAACCGCGGCCGTCAATCGCTCGCGGATCGCCGCCGACGATACCAGCCGGATCGCAGCCAGTGCCTGCTCGCGCTGGCCGCCGTTTACGTACAGTTCGATCAGTTGCCCCGCTAACCGTTGCGAATGGGGGAGCGTTCGCACGGCTGCTTCCAGCAGGGTGCGGGCCGATTCGTCCTGGTGGGTCTCGATCAGCACCGCCGCGGCGCACGAGGCGGCAATCTCGCGGATCTCGGGCAGATGCCAGATTTGCGGCTCGATCTGGCCGTGCCGGAAGCCGACGTCGAACGAGCGGATGGCGAGCTCGGGATGCCCCAGGGCTTGCAGATAGCCGCCCAGCGCCACCAGCAGTTGGGCATCTAGCGGAAAACGTTCTAGCGCCAACATGCAAAGCGCAAGCTGATCGGCCCGATCGGCGCTGACGCCGTCCAGGCAGGTCAGCAGGCCGTAGTACGCTTCTAACTGGTCGCGCGTGCCGGCGGTCGACAGGTCGAGCGCGCGGCGATAATGTTGGGCGGCCCGCGCCGAATCGTCGAGCGATTGGAACGCCTCGCCCAGCACGTTGTGCAGTTCGGCCTTGGGGCCCTCTTCGGTCAGTTGCAGGTCGGCCAGCCGAATGTTCCGCTGGGCGCGGGCTGCTTTGACCTCCGCCTCGTGGTGCAGTCTTCCTCGCTCGATGACAAACGGCAGGCTATCGACCTGAATCTCCTGCGCCTGTAGCGCGGCGCCCAAGCTTTCGCGAATGCGTCCCGCGAAGCGCAGCCCGGCCAGCCGCGGATGCAATCGCAGGCGTGCCACCTGTTCGCAGCCAAGCTGCCCCGGCGCGGCGGCCAGCACGACGCCCAGCAAGTAGGCGTGCTTCTCGCTGGCCTGCACGTCGATGAATTCGCGGAGCAGACGGGCCTCCTCGGGCGCGAGCGTTTCGCCCGCGTCCAGCCACAAAACCCAGTCGCCGGTCGCCTTGTCGAGACAGGCATTGCGGGCCGCGGCAAAGTCGTCGTCCCACGCGCGGCGATGCACGACGGCCCCGGCCTTGGCGGCGACCGCCAGCGTGTCGTCGGTCGAACCGGTATCCAGAACAACGATCTCGTCCGCGATGGATCCAGCGCAGGCCAGAGTCTCCGACGCGGCGCTCGCGCAGTTGCGGACGATCGTGGCGACCGTGAGCCGGGCGCTTTTGGCAGTGGCAGTGGCAGGCTTCATCCTTTGGCCCTCCGTGGCCGAGCGTGTAAGCAGTAGCTGGGGCGCGCATCAAATCCTAGTGCTTTGTCAGCCTGCGTTGAGGAGTAGGACGGGTCGGGAGACCCGTCCTACTATCCATCGTTTCTATGTTGACTCTGCACTTAGGCGCGCGGCAGTGTAACGGGCCGCGGCATCCGAGGACAGGCGAAAAGTCGCACGGTGCTAGCAGCGCTGGCCGGCCGATTTATTCACCCGACTTGGGCGACTTCTTTTCGGAGGACGGAGAAGGCTTAGCCTCGCTTTTCGACTCGCTCTTGGCCGACGAATCCCCCGTGGGCTTATCTCCCGAAGCCTTCTCGCCCGACGGCTTCTCGCCCGACGGCTTATCTCCCGACGATTTATCGCTGGCCGGCTTATCGGCCGAAGCCGCCTGCTTGTACGACTCGCTCCGGTAATCGGTCGAATAGAAACCCGATCCCTTAAAGACGATGCCGGCACCCGCGCCAAACAGGCGGCGGAGCTTCTGCTTTTTGCACTTGGGGCATTTCTTCTGCGGTTCAGCCGTGATCGACTCGAAAACCTCAAACGTGTGCTCGCAGGCGTCGCAGCTATAGTCGTAGGTAGGCATAATAGTTTCAGGTTCCAAGTTTCAAGTTTCAGGGTTATTTCTGGTCCAACTTGGAACCTGAAACTTGAAACTTGTTACGTCGCGGCTCCTGTGGATACGAACACCTGGGCCGGTCGGATCACGCGGTCGTGCAGCTTGTAGCCGATCTGGGCCTCGCGCGAGATGTGACCCGCCGGGTGCTGCTCGCTCGGCTCCTGGGCGATTGCCTTGTGCTGGTTGGGATCGAACTCGACGCCGACCGTCTCGATCCGCTCGCAGCCGTGCTGCTCGAGCACGGTCTCGAACTGGGCGGCGACCAGCTTCACCCCTTCGCGCAGGCTGGCCAGACCCGAGGCGTCGGCCGGGGAAGCGCTTGCCTCGCCGGCGCTCTGCACGTCGGTCGCCGCGATCGCCCGCTCCAAGTTATCGACCACCGACAGCAGATCGTGGACCAGCGGCGCTACGGCATAGCGCCGCTCTTCGACCAGCTCGCGCTGGGCCCGCTTGCGATAGTTTTCTAGCTCGGCATGCGTCCGCAACGCGCGATCCGCAGCTTCTTGCAACTGGGCTTCCAGTGCCGCAATCTTCTCGTCGGCGGCAAAGTCCGTCGCAACCTGGTCGGCGGCGCCTGCATCCAATTGGCTCTTTTCGTCGGTCATCGGTCTTGCTCCTTCGTCTGGCCCTCGGTCGCTTCGACCGGCCGGAAATACTCGCCCAACCGCTCCAAAAACGACTTGCGATGCGGCGAAACCTCGGCCTTTTCCACCTCGGCCAGTTCACGCAAAAGCTGTTCCTGCCGCAGGGTCAGTTTTTTGGGAACCTCGATCACGGCTTGCACGTGCAGGTCGCCTGGCGATCCGCCGCGCGGATCGGGCATGCCGCGGCCGCGGATTCGCAGGACGCTGCCCGATTGGCTGCCGGCGGGCAGCGTCAACTCGAACGGGCCCGACAGCGTGGGCACCTCGATCATCGCTCCCAGGGCGGCCTGGCTGTACGTGATCGGCAATTGCAGGATCAGGTGCGTCCCTTCGCGCTGAAACAGCTTGTGCTTGCGAACGGCGACAAAGCAGTACGCGTCGCCGGCTGGGCCGCCGTCGGGACTCGGCTCGCCATAGCCGGCCAGCCGGACCCGCATTCCGTCGTCGATGCCCGGCGGAATCGTGACCTCGAGCTTGGCCCGCTCTTGCACGTAGCCGCGGCCCCGGCAAGCTCCGCACGGATCGGTGATGATCGACCCCGCCCCTTGGCACGCAGGGCAGGTCGTTTGAACGCGCAGGATTCCAGCCGATTGCACGACCTGTCCGTGTCCGTTGCAGCGCCGGCAAGCGGTCCTTTGCGAACCCGGCCGGCTGCCCGAGGCTTTGCAAGTTTCGCAGGCCTTGCTGCGATTGAACTCGACCGTCTTGGTCGTGCCCCGCGCGGCCTCTTCCAGGTCGAGCGAGACATCGCAGCGCACGTCGGCTCCGCGGCGCACCCGCCGGCCGCCGCGGCGCTGCCCGCCGCCGCCGAACATCTCGCTGAAGATGTCGCCGAAGGCCTCGAAGATGTCGTTGACATCGTGGAACTGCTGGCCGAACTGGTCGTTCGCCTGGTGGCCAAAGCGGTCGTAGCGGGCCCGCTTGTCGCCGTCGGAAAGCACCTCGTACGCTTCAGCCGCCTCTTTGAATTTGACGATCGTCTCGGCATCGCCGGGGTTCGCGTCGGGGTGATACTTGACCGCCAGCTTGCGATACGCCGCCGCGATGTCCCGGTCGGAAGCCTCGCGCTTCACGCCCAGCACTTCATAATAATCGCGTTTGGAAGCCATCGTATCCATTGCCGTCGCAACTGCTGCTTGTAACCGCTCCCAGTCGCGTCTTGCACAAAAATCACATCTGCGGCCTGCGGTTTAACCCACTACCGCATTACGCTAATCACTCATCGTCAGTTTTTCGATTGTCGGGTTTCACTGATTGTCGCAACCTCTTACCAGAAAGCGACTTGCGAAATCGACCCCGGAGTTTCGCTAATACGGTTGATTACCAAAACGTGCCGGCGGCCGGGTGGGAATCGACCTGAAAAAACAGGCCACCTCGACTGGCGAAGTGGCCTGGGTGTCGTCGAATTGATTATCGGCAGGTTGCTTACCGCACGGCCCCTTCCACCAGTCGCTTCGACTTGTCGTCTTTGTCCAGGTTGGTCACCAGGGCCTCGGTCGTCAGCAGCAGGGCGGCGATGCTGGCGGCATTGCCCAGGGCGGTGCGGACCACCTTCACCGGGTCGATAATGCCCGCCTTGAGCATATCGACGTACTCGCCGCTGTTGGCGTCGTAGCCGATGTTGGTCCCCTTCTGGCTCACTTCGTCGGCGACGACCGAGCCGTCCTTGCCGCCGTTATCGACGATCGTGGTCAGCGGAGCGGCCAGCGCCCCCAGGACGATCTCGATGCCGACGCGCTCGTCCCCCTTGGACTTGTCGCGGATCGCTTCGACGGCCGGAATGCACCGCAGCAGGGCGACGCCGCCGCCGGGCAGAATTCCCTCTTCGACGGCTGCACGAGTGGCGTGCAGGGCGTCTTCGACGCGGGCCTTCTTCTGCTTCATGTCGGCTTCGGTCTCGGCCCCGACGCTGATTACCGCCACGCCGCCGGCCAGCTTAGCCAGGCGTTCCTGGTACTTTTCCTTGTCGTATTCGCTCTCGGTCTGGGCGATCTGATTCTTGATCTGCTGGATCCGCTTGTCGATGTCGGCCCGCTTGCCGGCCCCTTCGACCATGGTGGTGTTGTTCTTATCGACGCTCACCTTTTTGGCCCGGCCCAGGTGTTCGAGCCCGAGGTTTTCGAGCTGAATGCCCAAGTCCTCGCTAATCAGCGTGCCGCCCGTGACGACGGCGATGTCGCCCAGCATCGACTTGCGGCGATCGCCGAAGCCCGGCGCCTTGACCGCGCACACATTGAGCACGCCGCGCAGCTTGTTGACGACCAACAGCGTCAGCGCTTCGGCATCGACATCTTCGGCGATGATCAAGAGCGGCTTGCCCGAGGTGCTCACCTTTTCGAGGATCGGCACCAGGTCGCGGAGATTGCTGATTTTCTTTTCGTAGATCAGGATCAGGGCGTCTTCGAGTTGACAGTCCATCGTCGCCGGACGATTGATGAAGTAGGGCGAGACGTAGCCCTTGTCGAACTGCATCCCATCGACGTACTCGACCTTGGTGTCGGCCGTTTTGCCTTCTTCGACGGTGATCACGCCGTCCTTGCCGACGCGGTGCAGGGCCTCGGCCAGCAGCTCGCCGATCGCATGATCGTTGTTGGCGCTGATCGCGCCGACGCTGGCGACTTCTTCCTTCTTGGTGACCGGCTTGGCCATCTCAATCAGCTTGGCGGTGGCTGCCTCGACCGCCTTGTCGATGCCGCGGCGGATGGCCGTGGGGTTGCTGCCGGCAACCACGTTCCGCAGCCCTTCGCGGAAGATGGCCCGGGCCAGGACGGTGGCGGTGGTGGTGCCGTCGCCGGCCAGGTCGGAAGTTTTTTGGGCCACTTCGACCACGAGCTTGGCGCCCATGTTCTCGAAGCGGTCTTCCAGTTCGATCTCTTTGGCGACGGTAACGCCGTCCTTGGTGACGGTCGGCCCGCCGAACGACTTGTCGATGATCACGTTCTTGCCGGTCGGACCCATCGTGATCGCGACGGCGTTGGCCAGCTTGTTGACGCCCTGGAGCATCTTGGCTCGGGCGTGATCGTCAAATAGTAATTGTTTGGGCACAGTCAGGAACCTTATATGGTAGTGGTATCTGTTTGATTGGCTGTCAGTTGTCAGTTGCCAGTTGTAATTAACTACTGACTACTGACTACTGGCAACTGCCTACTGACCTCTCACTAATCGACGACCTTCGCCAGGATGTCGCTTTCGCGAAGGATCTTCACGTCCTCGCCGTTCACTTCGATGTCGGTCCCGCCGTACTTGCCGTAGATCACCTGATCGCCGACCTGGACCGACAGCTCGCCGCGATTGCCCGTATCGAGCAGCTTGCCGGGGCCAACGGCCACCACCGTGCCGCGCTGCGGCTTCTCTTTCGCCGAGTCGGGCAGCACGATGCCACCGGCGGTTCGCTCCTCCGACTCCATCGGCTCCACCACCACACGGTCGTCGAGGGGACGAATTTTAACTTTGGCCATGACAAACTTCCTTTGATTCAATGACTATTGTGTTGCAATGACTAATGTCTAAGCACTAATGACTAATGAAATCCCTAATGACCAATCCAATGCATTAGTCATTAGGCCTTAGTCATTATGGTTTTGATTTACATCATCCCGCCCATGCCACCCATGTCCATGCCGCCCATTCCACCCATGCCGCCCCCCATGCCACCCATGCCGCCACCCATGCCGTGATCGTGATGGTCGCCGCCACCTTCTTCGGCTTCCTTGGGCATTTCGGTAATGAGGGCGTCGGTGGTGAGCAGCAGGCACGCGACGCTGGACGCATTCAGCAAAGCGGTGCGGACGACCTTCGCCGGGTCGATGACCCCCGCTTTGATCATGTCGCCGTATTGGTCTTTGTCGGCGTCGTAGCCGTCGGTCTTTCCTTTGAGCTGACGGACGCGATTGACCACCACCGCCCCGTCGATGCCGGCGTTGTTGGCGATGGCCCGCAACGGCTGATCGAGCACGTTGCGGATGACCCGCACGCCGGCCAGTTCATCCCCTTCGAGCTTCAGTTTGTCGAGCACCTTTTCGGCCCGAATCAAAGCCACGCCGCCACCGGGAACGATCCCGCCTTCCAAAGCCGCCTGGACGGCGTTCTTGCCGTCTTCGAGTAGCCACTTGCGCTCTTTCATCTCGGTTTCGGTCGCCGCGCCGACGTTGATCTGGGCGACGCCGCCGGCCAGCTTGGCCAGCCGCTCTTGCAGCTTCTCGCGATCGTACTCGCTGTCGGT
>JBBDYF010000010.1:0-9396 GCA_040901775.1 Pirellulaceae bacterium
CGCGGCGCCTGGCGCGGCGGCCAGGACTTGCCGGTAATCGAGCCAAAGGAGCGACAGGAGGACCGCCAGGATGACCGCCGCCGAGATAAGTCGCCAACGAAGCAAGTGGGCTCCCTTTCAAGTTGCCGCCGAATCGCCTATGCAAGGTGAGTCAATCTTACACGCAAAGCGGCTGGCCAGGGCGCTTACGCCTTGATGCCGCCGAAGCGGCGGTCGCGGGCGGCGAAATCGCGAATCGCCTGATGGAAGTCGGCAATTTCGAACTCCGGCCAGCAACGCTCGGTGACCCACAGTTCGGCATAGCTGATCTGCCAGAGCAGGAAGTTGCTGATCCGCATTTCGCCCGCCGTGCGGATGAGCAGGTCGGGATCGGCCATGCCCGCCGTGTAGAGCCGCGACGAGATCACCTCTTCGTCGATGGCCGCGGGATCGAGCGCGCCGCGGCGGGCCTCGTCGGCGATGCGGCGGACGGCATCGACCAGTTCGCCCCGCCCCCCGTAGTTGATCGCCAGGCAGAGCCGGGTGCCGGTATTGGCGGCGCTCATTAGGACGGTGCGATCCATCTCGGCCAGCGTGGCGGGGGGAATCCCCTCGCGGCGGCCGATGACCGAGACCGTGATGTTTTGCCGCATGATCGTGGCCCGCTCTTCGATCATGTATTGCTCGAGCAGGTGCATCAAAAAGTCGAGCTCCCGCTGCGGGCGCTTCCAGTTTTCGCTCGACAGGCAATATAGCGTAAGCTGCGCCAGGTGCAGCCGGGCCGCTTCTTCGACGGTGCGGCGAACGCTGGCGACGCCGCGGCGGTGTCCTTCGATCCGGGGCAGATGCCGCCGTTGGGCCCAGCGGCCGTTGCCATCCATGATGACCGCCACGTGCCGCGGCCGCCGCTCGGGCGGAACTTCGGGCAGGGGGTCGGTGGTGCTGGTGGAAGCGGTGGACACGGCGAATCGCAGGCGAGAAACTTGGAGAAGGAGGAAGACTCCTTTGTAGCCTCCGGCGCTTTGCACCGGCAAGGCTGGCAGCGATTCGCTTTGCTACACTCGGGTGCGAACCTGCCGCCACCGACCACTCGCCGGAGACGCCGCGCCATGCTCAAACGCCAAGAGATTTTGACCAAGTTTCGTGTGGCGCCGGGCAAGGCATTTCGTCTAAAAGACCACGATCCCGAGTGGGCGGGAGACAAGGACATCCCCAAAGCCGAGCGGCGGAAGTTCGCCGAGCAGGTGCTGACCGAGGATGTTTCGGACCTCGCCGAGGCGCAAGAACTGCTTTACGCCGACAACTCCTGGTCGCTCTTGGTGATCTTTCAGGCGCTCGATGCCGCCGGCAAAGACAGCACGATCAAGCACGTCATGTCGGGCATCAACCCGCAGGGATGCCAGGTCTATTCGTTCAAGCAGCCGTCGAGCGAAGAGCTCGATCACACGTTCCTTTGGCGGTCCATGAAGGCCCTGCCCGAGCGGGGCCGGATCGGCATCTTCAACCGCTCGTATTACGAGGAGGTGCTGGTGGTGAAGGTGCATCCGGAGCTCTTGATCCCGCAGCGAATTCCCGGTGCCAAGCCGGGCAAGCAATTTTGGAAAGAGCGGTACGAAGACATCAACGCTTTCGAGCAGCACCTGACGCGCAACGGCACGGCGGTCGTCAAGTTCTTTCTGAATGTCTCGCCGGACGAGCAGCGACAGCGGTTTCTCGAGCGAATCGAGGATCCCCACAAGCATTGGAAATTCTCGTTGGGGGATCTGCACGAGCGGGAGTTCTGGAACGACTACATGCAGGCGTATCAGGTGTGCCTCGCCGCCACCAGCACCCGCTGGGCGCCGTGGCACGTCATTCCAGCCGACCACAAATGGGTGACGCGATCGCTGGTGGCGGCGATTCTGACCGAGACAATTCGGGGGCTGAAATTGCAGTGGCCGCGGGTGAGCGCGGACCAGCAGGCGGCCATTGAGGCCGCCAAGCAGGAATTAAGTTGAAGCGTCTTGGACCAAGTTTTTTATCGGCGGCCTATTGACACGGGGGTTCTGAAGGGCGACACTCTTTCACAACTGAGACTCAGTATCAACTCTAGTTGCGAAGGAACCTATCATGCTGCTCCGCACTTTCGGCCTCGCATCGCTGCTGTTGGCCCTGCTCGCCGCGCCGGCCTCGGCCCACTTCGTTTGGATCACGATCGACAAGGACAGCGGCGGGCAGCCGCAATTGCAGGTCCATTTCAGCGAGCTGGCCGAGCCGGATAGCGCCGACCTGCTCGACCGGGTCTCGGCAATCGAGGTTTGGACCCGGCCCGCCGGCGAGCAGCCAGCCAAGCTCAAACTGAGCAAGCAGATCACCGACAGCGTCGGCTCGTGGGTCGCGCCGGTGGCTGCCGACACCCAAGCCGCATCAGGATCGATCAAGTATGGCGTGCTCGAGCGAGGTGGCCAGACATTCCTGCTCTGGTATCACGCCAAGTTCATCGACGCCACGGCGAACCTGAAAGGTCTCGGCCCGGATAAGGGTCTGGCCCTCGATATCGTGCCGCAGGTTGCCGAGAAAGGGTACACGCTCGAAGTGGCGTTCAAGGGAAAGCCGGTGGCGGGCAGCGAAGTAGTGGTGCTCGACCCGGAAGGGAACGAATCGACCGCCAAGACCGACGAAGCGGGCCGCGTGTCGATCGCGGGGAGCAAGCCGGGGGTCTATTCGATCCGGGCGAAGTGGACGCTCGCCGAAGCGGGCAAGGAAGGGGACAAGGCGTATCCGCAGGTCAATCATTACTGCACGCTCGCTTTGCGCGTGCCGCAGCCGGTGAAGTAGCGCAGACAGCGGACTTTCCCCAGCGCACCTTCGCCGAGAACAACGCCATGACCGAGCCCGAGCCTCTTGCCGGATCTGCCGCTAACTCTGTCGCCAAAGCATGCGCTGCCGAGCCGCCGGCCCAGGCAACTGGCGGCGAGGCGCGCGACTCGTGGAAATCGGAAGAGTTGCTGGGCGAAAAGACCGAAGTGCTGATCGTCCATGGCAGCGAGGTATATCGCCTGCGGCGCACGCGGCAAGACAAGCTAATTCTTTATAAATGAGCGGGGAGTGTGGAATGCGGAGTGCGGCGTAGTAGAAAAGCCCGTCGCCAACTTTTTCCTACTGCCCACTGCCTGAATCATTGCTCTTGCTGGCGGCGATAGCTTCGCTTATACGCCATCTTTGAGCGAGCTGCGGAATCGGTGCAGCCGCGAACGAATTCCGCGTAACAAGCGCTGTGCCATGGATTTGGGCTCGTCTGGATCGGTTCCGCATCCGCATTTTTCTCCGGCCTCTGCGGGAAGCGACGCTCCGCATCCATTGGCCGGGCAGGTAGTCGCGGCCACCATCGCTACCCGGGACTGGCTGCTCGTCCGGCAAGAGGCGCAGGGGTTTTGGTGCGGCGAGCTCGAAGGAGACACGATCCTCGAAAGCGAGTACATCTTGCTGCTCGCCTGGCTGGGACAGGAAGATTCCTCGCTGGCCCGCAAAGCGGCGGAGTATATCCGCCGGCAACAGTTAAAAAACGGCGGCTGGGCGATGTACCCCGGCGGCGCGCTCGATATTAGCGGCAGCGTGAAGGCGTATTTTGCCTTGAAGCTGACGGGGCACGATCCGCAGGCCGAATACATGCGCCGGGCCCGGGCCGCGATTCGTGCCGCGGGTGGGGCCGACGCGGTCAACAGTTTCACCCGGTTTTATCTGGCGCTGCTCGGGCAGATTTCGTACGACCATTGCCCAGCCGTACCGCCCGAACTGGTGCTGTTGCCTGGCTGGTCGCCGATCAATCTCTATCGCATGTCGGCCTGGTCGCGGACGATCGTGGTGCCGCTGGCGATCATGTGGGCCCATCGCCCGCAGCGCAAGCTGGCCCCGCAGCGAGGCATTCGCGACCTCTTCCTGCGCGACGCGGCCGAGTGGCCCGCGCTGCGCTGCCCCGGCCTGGCCGACGAACCGGGCTGGTTCTCTTGGGACCGGTTCTTCCGCCGGGCCGATGAAGCCATCAAATGGCTGGAAAAAAAGCGGTATCGGCCACTGCGGCGTCGGGCGCTGGCGGCGGCCGAACAGTGGATGACCTCGCGCTTCGCCCACAGCGACGGGCTGGGGGCGATCTTTCCGCCGATCATCTGGAGCATTATCGCCCTGAAGTGCCTCGGCTATGCCGACAATAGCGCGGAGCTGCGATACAACTTCGATCAACTCCGGGCGCTCACCATCGAGGAAGACGAGACCGTCCGCCTGCAACCCTGCCTGTCGCCCGTCTGGGACACCACGCTCGTCCTGCGCGCCCTGGCCGGCAGCGGCCTGACGCTCGCCGACGCACCCATAGCCAACGCCGTCGATTGGCTGCTCGACAAAGAGGTGACCCGGCCGGGAGACTGGTCGCACAATGTGGCCGCGGCCCCTGGCGGCTGGTATTTCGAGCACCACAACGAGTTCTATCCCGATGTCGATGACACGGCGATGGCGCTGATCGCGCTCGGCGAAGTGAAAGGAGGTCGGAGGTCGGAGGTCGGAGGTCAGGACAAGTCACTTCTGAACTCTGACCTCTGCTCTCTGACCTCTTCCTCCCGCCTGCGCGGCATCAACGCCGCCTGCGAGCGGGGGCGGCGCTGGATGATGGCGATGCAAAACCGCGACGGCGGCTGGGGGGCGTTCGACAAAGACAACGACAGCCAGTTCCTCTGCCGCGTGCCGTTTGCCGATCACAATGCCATGATCGACCCGAGCACGCCCGACCTGACGGCGCGGGTGCTGGAATCGCTCGCCGCGTGGCAGGTGAGCCCCGACGATCCGGCGATTGGGCGGGCCATTGCGTATCTCCGCAACACGCAAGAGCGCGACGGCTGTTGGTTTGGCCGCTGGGGGGTCAACTATATTTACGGCACCTGGCAAACGCTCGTCGGCCTAACCGCCATTGGCGTGCCGAGCGACGATCCGGCCGTCCGCCGCGGAGCGAACTGGCTCCTCTCGTGCCAGCAGGCGTGCGGCGGGTGGGGCGAATCGCCCGACAGCTACGAGCGGCCCGAACTGCGCGGCCAGGGGCCTTGCACACCGTCGCAAACCGCCTGGGCGCTGTTGGGGCTGATGGCGGCGAAAAATACTTCGGCCGTCGAGCGCGGCATTCGCTATTTGCTCGAAACGCAAAACCCCGACGGCGCCTGGGACGAGCCCGAGTTCACCGGCACCGGCTTTCCGCGCGTCTTTTATTTGCGCTACCACTACTATCGGATCTACTTTCCACTGCTGGCGCTGAACACGTTTCAACGACAGTGCGGAGTGCGGAACGCGGAACGCGGAGTGAGGAACACGAATTCTTATCCCTCCGCCCCCAGCCCCTAAGCCCCCAGCCCCTTCCTCCCCCATGTCCGTCCCCCTCTCTCAAGCCTGGACCGTCGCCTCCTACGTGCTGGGCAAGCGGCTGCGCGGCATTCAGCGGTATCCGCTCGTGCTGATGCTCGAGCCGCTGTTTCGCTGCAACCTGGCCTGCGCCGGCTGCGGCAAAATCCAGTTTCCCGCCGAGATTCTCCGCCGGCACCTGACCCCCGAACAATGCTTTGCCGCTGCCGACGAGTGCGGCGCGCCGGTCATTTCGATTCCCGGCGGCGAACCCCTTCTGCATCCGCAGATCGACCAGATCGTCGCGGGCCTGGTCGCCCGGCGCAAATACCTGTACCTCTGCACGAACGCTTTGAAGCTCGAAGAGTCGCTGCCGCGCTTCACGCCGTCGAATTATCTCGCCTTCTCCGTACATATGGACGGCCCCCGCGCCGAGCACGATCTGGCGGTCTGCCGCCCCGGAACCTACGACATCGCCGTGCGGGCCATCCGCGCGGCCCGCGCGCGGGGCTTCCGCGTGACGACGAACACCACGCTGTTTGCCGGGGCCAATCCCGAGCGGGTCCGCACCTTCTTCGACGAGATGATGGCCCTGGGCGTGGAGGGGATGATGGTCTCGCCCGGCTACAGCTACGAGAAAGCGCCGGATCAACAGCATTTTCTGCGGCGCGAACAAACGACCAGCCTGTTCCGCGGCGTGCTGGCCAAGGCCAAACGAACCTGGAAATTCAACCAGACGCCGCTGTTTCTCGAATATCTGCAAGGCCGCTTCGACCTGGAATGCATCCCCTGGGGCAGCCCGACGTTCAACATCTTTGGCTGGCAGCGGCCCTGTTATCTGGTGGACGAGGGATATTGCCAGTCGTTTCGCGAACTGATGGAAACGACCGACTGGAAGCAATACGGTCGAAAGAGCGGCAACGCCAAGTGCCGCGACTGCATGGTCCACTGCGGCCACGAGCCGAGCGCCGTCGCCGCCACCTTCGGCTCGCTGCGCGGCCTGGCCCGCACCGCCCGGCTGACGCTGATCGGCAGCGCGTAAGAGTCGAGTTGCCACCTGTTCGATTCGCCCTTTCTTGCAGTTGGTCGGGCAGGATGCTAAGTTGAAAGCATGGTAAGCGGCCTGAAAAACAGCATTCTCGACGCGATTCTCGACCCTCTTGCCGACTGCTTCACGCCAGAGGTGGCCCGGCGGATTGTCTCGGTCTCGATCGATCCAGCCAGGCAGGCGCAGATTAACCGCCTGGCGGCCAAGGCCAACGAAGGTCTGCTAAGTGACGCGGAACGGGCCGAGTATGAAGAGTTTATCGAAGCGATGGACCTGTTGGCCATTGTCAAAGCGAAGGCTCAGTTGATACTGGCAGTTCGAGATCGCTAATGGATGCAGCAACGCGCGAATTCGTTCGCGTTCGAGCCGGCAACCGTTGCGAATACTGCCATCTTCCTCAAGAGGCCATCGACGGCGTCCTGCAAATCGAACACATCGTCGCGCGTCAACATTTTGGCACGGATGACGTTTCCAATCTGGCCCTGGCGTGTGACCGTTGCAATCTGCAGAAAGGCCCCAACCTTTCGGCGATCGATCCCGCGAGCAGCTCGCTCGTCCCGCTTTACCAACCACGGACGAATCAGTGGGACGATCATTTTAACCTTGATGGAGCCTCGATCGTCGGTCGAACCGCGATAGGACGAGCAACCGTACGCCTGCTGCAGTTGAACGACCGAAAGCGCATGCGGCTGCGGACACTGTTGCTCGCGCGGGGCGCCTGGCCGGCGTAAGGGCATCGCGTTGACGACGCTAGCACCCCTGCCTATCTCGCCCGGTCGGCATAATCGGATCGAAGTTCCTGCCCCTGCCCGGTCGATGACCAACGTGGGGCGGTGTCACTCGCGCGCCTGCCTATCCTGGGGATTCGAGACGCCGATCATGGAAAACCCTGAATTTCTGGAAGTCGCCCAGCAGTGGGCCCATCAAATTCTGATCTGGGTCGGCTTTGGTACGATCGTCGGCCTGCTCGCCAAGGCAATCATGCCCGGCAAAGATCCGGGGGGCGCGGTCGCCACCCTGGCGATGGGCGTGGCCGGCACCATCATCGGCTGCGGCGTGCTCACCTACTTTTGGAAGGGGCACGTCGTCTCGCCGATCACTCCGGTCGGCTTTTGTGTCGCCACCGCCGGGGCCTTCGTGCTGCTGTTCTTCTACAAGCTTTTGGGGGGCTACTACTTCGACGAGGGAAACGGCCCGCTGGTCCGCCGCCGCCGCGTCGGCCTGCGCCGCGGCCGCAGCCGCGTGCAACCGACGGCGGTGGTGTACGAGGACGATTAGGGTCATTGCCTGGCAATCGGGCTAGCTCGTGGTTAAGGTTTAGAATTCGGGTGCCACGCCCACGGCACTCGTTTCGCGTGATCTAGATATGACCCCGACGCCGTGGGCGTGTGAACCGCACGACGACACGCCCACGCAAGCGTGGGACGTGGCACCCGAGCCTTGATGGAGGCGTTTACAGAGCGCTATTCGCTCGCCTTCCGCTTCCCTTTGCCTTTGCCCTTCCCTTTCCCTTTCTTGGCCTTTCCTTTGGCGCCTGCCTCTGGTTGTTTCAGCCCTGGGTGGCCTTCGGGACCGGGCAAATCCTTGAGGATGGCCGTCAATCGCTCGCGGGCGGCAACGACGCCCCGCGCGGTCGAACTGCCGACGTCTTTGTACCCCTGGCCATCGCGCGACTCGCCGCAATCGAAGAATCGTTCGGGCCGCCCCTCGCCGGGAACCTCGAGCAGCCACCGCTCGTCGCGGATCATCCGCCCGGGGCCCAGATAGCTGAATAGCCAATCGCGATGCTTCTGCGATTCGCCCCGCAGGGTAGGCGCGAGGCTTTTGCCGTCGATCTCGTGGTCAGCCGGCAGTTTTGCCTCGGCCAGTTCCACCAGCGTCGGAAACAGATCGGCCACGCTGACCAGCTCGCGGCTCGTCGCGCCCGCTTTCACCGTGCCGGGCCAGCGGACGATCAGCGGCACGCGCACGCCCAGTTCGGTCAGCGTTCCCTTCCCTTGCCCGCCGGTGCCGTTGTCGCCGACGAAGATGAAGACGGTGTTTTCGGCCAGCCCCGCTTCGTCGATCGCCCCCACCAGCTTGCCCATCAGGTGGTCGAGATACTCAACATTGCTTTTGAATCCCGCCGGCAGCCGCTGGCCGGGATTCTTGGGATCGGGCGTTTGTTCGTGCGGGCCGTGCGTCAGGAGCATCGGGTAATAGAAACAAAACGGCTGATCCTTATGCTGACGGATAAAGTCGATGGCGAAGGCGTTCAGCAGGTCGGGTCCGTAGTCGGTCGCCTTGGTTTGCAGGTACTTGCCGTTCTCGACGATCGACGGATGCCAGAACCGCGCGGTGCGGCCGCCCTCCGCCCCCTCGTAGCGGCCCGTATGCTTCACCCCCGCCGGCAAGTTGTGGGTATAGGCCCACATCCGATAGGTGTCGAAGCCGCAATCGTGGATCAGTGTCGGATGCTCGCCCGTAAGCTGCCACTTGCCCGCCAGACCGGTCGCATATCCCTTGGTCTTGAGCACGTCGGCAAAGGTGAGCTTGTCGCCGTGGGCATACTGGGGCGAAGTCGGCAGCGGCGACCAAACCCGGTCGAGCATGTGGAAATAGCCGGTGCGAAAGCCGTACTGGCCGGTCATCGTCAGCACGCGGGTCGGCGTACACAGCGGGGTGGCCCAGCACGTTTCGAACCGCATCCCTTCCTGGGCGAGCTGGTCGAGGTGGGGCGTTTTGTGCTCGGTGCTGCCGTAGCTGGCCAGCTCTTTGGCCCCCAGGTCGTCGGCCAGCACGACGACGAAATTGAGGGGCCGCTCGGCGGCATTCAGCCCAGCGGCACTGGCTGCCAGCACGGCGGCGACGATGGCGACGGACAAGCGGGCAGGCATGGCAAAGCACTCGCACGAGAGCAGGACGAACGAAAGCACGATCCGCAAAGCCTAATCGAAACGCGGCGAATTAACCACGCTTGGGTGCAACTCGCACATTGTGATTCTAAAGAGCTTGCTGATAGCAGCGCAGGC
>JBBDYF010000011.1:0-9365 GCA_040901775.1 Pirellulaceae bacterium
GACCGAACTCAATCGGTCCTCCCTACCCCGATACAAGTTGCGCCGCTACGCGGCTGAATCGCGCCTCGGCCGCGCTAGGTGATTCGCGATCCTGAGTTTCATTCCGCGGTAAGTCGCCCTTCCGCCGCGCGGGGTCTTCCGCCGCTAGCGCCCCCGTCGGGCTTCGGCTAGACTAAGACTCCCCAATGCGCTGGGATGTGTGCTGCTCGTATCTCTACCTCCGCAGGATGCCGCCGATGCCCGCTTCGCCACCGCTGGTCGATCACCTCAACCGCATTCATCAGCAAGACTGCATCGCGGGCATGAACGCCCTGCCGGCCGGCACGGTCGATCTGGCATTCGCCGATCCTCCGTTCAATATTGGCTACGACTACGACGTTTATCGCGACCGCAAAGAAGACGAGCACTATCTCGACTGGTCGCGCCAGTGGATCGGGGCGGTTCACCGGCTGCTCAAACCCGACGGCACGTTCTGGCTGGCGATCGGCGACGAATACGCGGCGGAGCTGAAAATCGAATCGCAGAAACTAGGCTTTCAGAGCCGGAGCTGGGTCATCTGGTACTACACGTTTGGCGTCAATTGCAAATCGAAGTTTAGCCGCTCGCACGCCCATCTGGTTTATTTCGTCAAAGACCCGCAGCGATTCACCTTTCGGGCGGAAGAACTGGAAAACCGCATCCCCTCGGCCCGGCAACTGGTGTATGGCGACAATCGGGCCAATCCCAACGGCCGCCTTCCCGACGACACCTGGATCCTCCGCCCGCAAGACCTGGCAGGGCACTTTACGCCGGAGGAAGACACCTGGTACTTTCCCCGCGTCGCCGGCACCTTCAAAGAGCGGGCCGGCTTTCACGGCTGTCAGATGCCCGAGCAACTGCTGGGCCGGATCATCCGCTTCTGTTCGCACGAAGGGGAGACGGTCCTCGACCCGTTCAGCGGCAGTGGCACGACGCTGGCCGTCGCTAAAAAGCTCGGCCGGAATTACCTGGGGTTCGATGTTTCGCCCGACTACGTGCAGCGCGGGACCGACCGGCTGGCGGCGATTCGCGTCGGCGCCGCGCTCGACGGCGCCGCCGAACCAACCATGAGCGCCCCGGCCACCGCCAACGGCCGCCGGCTAGACGACAAGCCCGTTCGGAATGCCGATTTGATCCGCCGCAATCGCAAAGCCAAAACCTCGTAGGGAACGCTCGCGCGAGGACATTACGTCCAGCCGCCCGACCCAGCTATGAAAATCGCTTACCTGACCGCCGGCGCGGCCGGGATGATCTGCGGCAGTTGCCTGCACGACAACACGCTCGCCCGTGCGCTGATCGAGCTGGGGCACGACGTGCAACTGGTGCCGCTCTACACCCCGATCCGCACCGATGAGGTGGACGTCACCAGCGGCCCCATCTTTTACGGCGGGATCAACCTGTACCTGCAACAGCAGGTTCCTCTCTTTCGCCGGCTGCCAAAGTGGCTCGATCGCTGGCTCGATCAACCCTGGCTCATCAACTGGGCATCTGGCCGCAGCGTGAAGATCGATCCGCAGCAGGTGGCCGACTTGACCCTCTCGATCCTCCGCGGTCGCGCAGGGTTTCAGCGCAAGGAAGTGGAACGATTGGCCGAGTGGTTGACCGGCGACTTGCGGCCCGACGTGATCAACTTCAGCAACATCCTGACGACGGGCTGCGTGCCGGAAATCAAACGCCGGCTCGATGTGCCCGTGGTGGTGACCTTGCAAGGGGACGACATTTTCCTCCGCGCCCTGCCGCAGCCGCACCAGGCGCAGGCGCTGGCCGAGATTCGTAAGCTGGTCGATCGAATCGACGGTTTTATCGCCAACAGCCGGTTCTACGCCGACGCGATGTCCGACTACCTGGGCATTCCCCGCGCGCGAATCGCAATCGTGCCGCTGGGCCTGGACACGCGCGATATGGAGCAGGATTCAAGGATCAATCCGAAATCTGAAATTCCCACCATCGGCTATCTCGCCCGGCTCGCTCCCGAAAAGGGACTGCATGTGCTGGCCGAGGCGTTTATCCTCTTGCGGCAAATGCCGGGGATGGAGCAGGCCAGGCTGCGGATCGCCGGCTGGCTGGGTGGAAACAACGGCCCCTATGCGGAGCAAGTGTTTGCCAGGCTAACCGCGGCCGGCCTGGGCGGCGCGTTCGAGCATGTGGGCGAAGTCGATCGCCCGGGCAAGCTGGCATTTCTGCGGTCGATCGACGTCCTTTCGGTCCCGACGACTTATCGCGAGCCAAAAGGGCTGTTCGTGCTCGAGGCGTTGGCCGCCGGCGTGCCGGTCGTACAGCCCGACCACGGCGCGTTTCCCGAACTGCTGGCCGAACTGGGGGGCGGGTTGTTGCACCGGCCCGAAGACCCGCAGCACCTGGCCGAGCGGCTGCGAGAGCTGCTGCTAGACAAGGAGCGCCTGGCCGAATTTGGCCGCACGGGCCGAGAAGCCGTTCATGCCAACCGCAACCAGCGGCTGATGGCCGAGCGGACGGCTGCCGTGCTGGCCGGGGTGGTCAAGCACGGGCAAGTGCCGCCCGCAAGTGCGGCGGCACAAGCGGTGAGTGCGGCATACAAAGGGTGAGAGTTTCGCGCTTGGCCAAGATTCCCTGTTACCAACCCAGCAGGTCTTGTAGCGGACTCCAGGTCCGTTGGATTGCCCAGTCCATCACCAGCCAAAACAGCCACAGGATCAGCGCCGTCCAGGCGAGCACCACGATCGTTAGCACGAGCTTGGCGAGCGTCGAAAATCCTCGGCTCATCCACAGGAAGGGAATGCCCAAAGCCGCGGTGACGAAGAACAGCATCGCCAGCATCAGCCAGGGATTGTCTAGCGCCCGGCGCCAGGCAGGCGCGGCTTCGAGCGGGGTTTTGGCGAGCGGGGTTTTGGCGGCAGAATCGTTCATCGGGCTGCTGGCTGCTGGCGGGATTGCGACTCCATTTTACGCACCAGTCGTTGCAGCCGCTGGCGATAGCTGAAGTATTCGACCTCTAGTTGGTGCCGCTCGGATCGCACGTAGCGGATGCCGCCGCTCAGGTCGTCGTGCCCGGCGGCCTTGAGCCGGCGAAACCAGGCGGCCCGCGGCGGGTCGTGCTTTTGCGCCACAACGAAGGCGGCCATCAGCCGGGCCTGCCAGTCAACGAGCGCCCAACTGCCGCTGTTGGGCTGGATCAGGCCGGCCACGAATAGGTTGTCGAGCTGCGGGTGGAAGGCATTCAAAAACAACCGAGGCCGCCCCGACTCGTCGAAGATCAGCTCGCGGTCGAGAAACGGCAGGCTCACCTCGTAGCCGGTGGCAAAGACGATCAGGTCGATCGGCTCTTCGCGGCCATCGGCAAAACGAACGGAGTCGCCACAGAGCCGCTCAATGGCCGGACAAATCTGAATTTTGCCGTGTCCCACGAAATAGAGGAGTTGCGAATTGACGATCGGGTGGGTCTCGAACAGCCGGTGATCGGGCCGAGGGAGGCCGTAGCGCTCGGGCGGACCCAGAGCGACGTGCGACAGCCAGCCGGTGATCCAGCGCTGCGCCCACCGCGGAAAGCGCCAGCGGTTGAACCATTCGCCACCGGCATCGATGGGTGTTCCCAACAGGAACTTGGGCAGGAAGTGATACCCGCGGCGAATGCTGTGAAAAACGGCCGCGGCATGCTGCGCCGCTTCGACCGCTATATCGCAGCCGGAGTTGCCCGCTCCGACGACCAGCACTCGTTTGCCGGCGAGGATGTCGGGCGTTTTGTAGTCATGGGCGTGGATCTGTTGGCCGCTAAATTCGCCTGGGACGTCGGGCCAGCGGGGCTGCGAGTGGTGCCCGTTGGCGACGACCAGGCCGCGGTACTGCCGCGACTGGCCATCGGCGGTGGTGACGAGCCAGTTGGGGGTGGAGCCTGCGGGCGAGGAGGCGGCCTGCTGCTCGACCCGGGTTACGCTCTGGCCGAAGCGAATGTGGTCGTACAGGCCGAAGTGCCGGCCGTAGTCGCGCAAATAGTCGAGCGCTTGGCGGTGGCTGGGATAGGGCGGATACTCCTTGGGCATGGGAAAATCCGCGAACTGGGTCATCCGCTTCGACGAGATCAGGTGCGTCGAGGCATAGACGCTGCTACACCGCCGGCCGTAGTACCAGTTGCCGCCGACATCGTCCTCGCTTTCGAGCACTTCGACCGACAGGCCCCGCTGAGCGAAGTTTTTGGCAACCGCCAGCCCGCTCGCTCCCGCGCCAAGGATGCAAAATGTTCCGCTCGCTTCCATGTGGCCATCATGTGCTCGCCCCCAGCCGACGACAATGGCGGGCGCTGGCGATGGCAGGGAGGGCAGCCGGCAAGCCCTACGACGGAAGCGGCCGGCGGGGCATTTTGCGAGGATGCGGCGGCGACAACTGGGCTGGCAGCGGCTGGCCCGTTTCGTCGGCCCAGGCGTGCCGCTCTTCGTCGCTGGCATAGTACGTCAGCCAGATTTCGGGCTGCTGGTCGTAGTCGAAACAGTGCCAGTGCAAAAAGTTGCGCGGCAAATCGATCCGCTTTTCGTGCGACGGAAGAATGTCGCGGTAGACCAGCGTGTAAAGCTGCCGGTCGGTCAGGTGATCGGTGAAGTCGAGCACGATCCGCTGTTCGTACAGCCGTTCGATCGTATCGGCCAGCAGTTCGTGCAGCTCGCCGTCGGTCAGTTTGTCGGGCGCTGTCAGCACCAGTTCCGGCTCGAACCAGCGGCTGATGGGGACGACGGGTGCCCGCTCCCAAGCCAGCATTTGGGCCAGGAACTCGTTCTCGGCGTGGGTTGGCAGGCGGCGGCAATCGAGGATGTGGACCGATTCGTCCAGAAAGGGTTCCAACTCGTCCCGCAGGCGGGCGTTGAGCAGGAGTTGATCGACTTCGTCGGATTCAGCACGCCGGGTAGCCATAGCATCATTTCCCAAAAAGGCCGCGGCGGGGCCGGCCAAGTGGCCCGCGCCGCAGCAAGGTTTCCTCCTTCGACTGTACCAAGGCGAGGCGGCGTCGCAAGCAAAACTTTGGCCTAAACGGGCTGGATTGCGGCCGATTTTCGCCAGCGCCGCGTTACCAGCGATACGACCCAAAAGGTCTTTGGAAGCGGCAGGGTCGCGTGTCAAGAAAGCGAGACATTGCCGCTAGCGGAACGCCACGGAGGGCGTTCCTTACACGCCAGGGCCTGAACGCCACAGAGGGCGTTCCCTACACGCCCAGTCGCCCGGCGGGTGTTTCGGCCCGCAACTGCGCGATCATGTCGCGGGTGGCTGCCTCGATCGCCTCTTGCCAGCGCGACGGGCCGAACCGCTCGGCATATTCCTTCCTCGCGTGCGCGAAGATGATTCCTCGCGAGTTGTTGACGATCGCCCCCAAGCCGCGATCGTCGAACGCGGCCGCACAATCCTGGGCCGTTCCGCCTTGTGCGCCAAAGCCGGGAATCAACAGCCACGCGTGGGGCATCGCCTGGCGCAGCTCGGCCAATTGCTGCGGGTAGGTGGCGCCAACCACTGCGCCGACCGAGCCGTAGCCGCACTGGCCGCGGCCAGCGCGGGCGAGCGACTCGACATAGTCGGCCACATGCCGATACAGGGGCCGGCCCTCCGCCGAAATGTCCTGAAACCGCTTGCCGCCGGGGTTGCTCGTCTTCACCAGGACGAAGATGCCCGCCCCGCGGGCCTGGGCCACTTCGACAAACGGCGTCAGGCTGTCGTCGCCCAGGTACGGGCTGACCGTCAGGGCATCGCAGCCCCAGGCGCTGGTTGAACCTGGGCCGAGGTAGCCTTCGGCGTAACCCTGGGCCGTGCTGCCGATGTCGTTCCGCTTGCCGTCCAATAGGACGAGCAGCCCTTTGCCGGCAGCATACTGAATCACCTCGGCCAGAGCTTGGCACCCTACCGGGCCGAGTTGTTCAAAAAAGGCGGCTTGCGGCTTGACCGCCGCCACCAGCGGCGCAACGACATCGATCACCCCCCGGCAAAAGCTGGCGTAGCCCTGGGCCACGGCCTGCCAGCCCACTCCGGCAATCAATCCGGGCGGCAGGCTTTCGGCGCGCGGGTCGAGACCCACGAGCACGGGGTTTCCCACGCGCACGACGGCGGCGGCCAGACGGTCGGCAAAGTGGTGGAGGGTCATAGGCGTGCAGCAGCTACAAATCTTCGGTTTTCGCCAAGATGCCGACCGACGCCGGGTGATAGGTCCGCACGTCCCAGGCCGAGACGTGCGGCAAGAGGGCAAAATCGAAGCGTTCGTCCGCCTCGACGACGAACACGCTGTACTCGGGGGCCGCCGCCAGCAGCCGGCCGATCAGCTTCAGCATTTCTTCCTGACGCGAGACGTAAAACTCGTAGGGGGGCGAGCAGAAGACGAGCCACCGCTCGGCGATTTGCGGCGGATTCCGCTTGCCCCAGGTAAAGGCATCGCCGAACTGCACCTGAACCAATTCGCCAATGCCGATCGACGCGGCATTCTGCTCGATCAGTTTGCAGGTCGGCAGGTGCCGCTCGATCAGCGTCGCCCCGACCGCGCCGCGGCTGATCGCTTCGAGCCCCAAGGCTCCGGTCCCGGCAAACAGGTCGATGGCGTGCATGCCGACGACCGCCGGCCCAACCAGGTTGAATACGGCCTCCCGCAGCCGGTCTTTCATCGGGCGGGTTCGCTCTTCGCCGCTGTAGGCCAGGGTGCGGCCGCGGAGCGACCCCCCGACGATTCGCAGGCCGACGGTTTCGCGGCCGGAGGGTTGATCGTCGCGGGGTTTTGAGGGGGGATGGCGTTTCAAGCGGAATTCCAATCTGGCGAACCAAGACGATCGCGAGGTACGTAAGGAGAGTTCGGGGGCGGCCGCGCGCGACTGCATGTATTATTAGTGCAGGATTGCGCGGGGCGCTCGCCCCACCTTAATCCTGGCGGGCCTGCATGTTAAGTTACCCGTATGTTAAGTTGATTAGGTCGCCCCAAAACTGGCATTGTACCGGCAGATCGCTCTGCGGAGTTCCCCTCGCTATGAAGCAAACGATGTTCCACCGCCTGTTGACTGCGGCTGGTTTTTTGAGTGTTGTCGTGGCCCTGACGTGCGCCGCCGCGGCTCAAACCGAGCCCCCCCAGCCGGCCACCGCGCCCCCCGCTGCCGCGCCCCCTCCGGCCGATCCCAACAAGCCGGCGGCTGCCGAGTTCGCCAAGCTATTTGAGGAGTGGAAATCGCTGCTCAACAGCCTGCGGCAGGTAAAGTTGAAGTTCGACTCCGCCCCGGCGGACGAGGTGCCCAAGATCAACGAAGAATGGAACGCGTTGATCGCGCAGGGCAACGACATGCTGCTTCGGCTGCAAGCGGCCGGCATCAAGGCATACGAAGAATCGCCAAACGAGGATCCGCAGCTCACGCGGTTCCTGGTCAAGCTGGCGGCCGACTCTGCCGCGCGGGACGAGTACGAATCGACCTTGGCCGTCGCCGACGCGCTGATCGCCAACAAGTGCGACGACAAGTCGATCTATGGTCCGGCGTCGCTGGCCGCGTTCGCCACGAACGAATACGACAAGTCGATCGAATACAACAAGCTGGCCACCCAGGCCGGCCAGCCCTCGCAAGTGCTGGCCGACGTTGACCTGGAGGAATACAAGACGCTGTGGGAGAAGGAAGCGGCGATTCGCGCCAAGGAAGCCGAGAAGAACGATTTGCCGCGCGTCAAGTTCACGACCACCAAGGGCGAGATCGTGCTCGAACTGCTCGAGGATCAAGCGCCCGATACGGTTGGCAACTTCGTGAGCCTCGTCGAAGACAAGTTCTACGATGGCCTGACTTTTCACCGCGTGCTGCCGAACTTCATGGCTCAGGGGGGCTGCCCCAAGGGGGACGGCACCGGCGGACCCGGCTATCAGATTCGCTGCGAATGCTACGAAGAGGATCGTCGTGATCACTTTCGCGGTAGCCTGAGCATGGCCCATTCGGGCCGCGATACGGGAGGCTCGCAGTTCTTTCTGACGTTCCTGCCCACGCCACACCTGAACGGCCGGCACACGGCATTTGGCCGCGTGGTCGAAGGGATGGACGTACTGGCCAAGCTGCAGCGGATCGACCCGATGAGCCCCGATGGCAAAACGCCGGATAAAATCATCACGGCCCAGGTCGTCCGGAAGCGCGACCACGCCTACGCTCCGAACAAGGTTCAATAAGGCTGATTTTCCATGCAGACCATCCTTTGCCCGCTATGGCGAGCGGGAGGCGTGAGCCTCCCGATGGGTTTCTTTCTTTATACGCTCCTGATATTCGCGCTGGGCATCGTTGGCGGCACGGTTCCCCTCGCCGCTCAGGAATCGCCTGCTGCCGACAAGCCGGCCGAGACGCCTGCAGAGAAACCGGAACAGCCGCAAACGCCCGCGGCCAAGTTTGCCGCCGTCAACGGCGAGTGGGACGCGCTCGACAAGCGTTTGAGCGAGCTGCAAGAGACGTATGCCGGCACGACGTCGGCCGCCGCTCGGGCCGAGATCAAAAAGCAGTACGAAGAGCTGGTCGGCCAAAGCAACCTGCTGCTGCCCGAATTGCGCGCCGCCGCCGAAGCCGCCTATCGGGCCGAGCCGAACAAAGATCCCCAGCTCACCCGGCTGCTGATCGGCATGGTGGCCTACGACTTTCGCCGGGACGATTACGAGGCTGCCTTGAAGCTGGCCAAAGTGCTCGAAGCCAGCGGCTGCGACGAGGCCGTACTGTATGCGGTCGCGGGATCGGCCGCCTTCCATGCCGACGACTACGCCTTGGCGGAGAAGTATTTTGCCCGGGCCGACAAAGGGGGCAAGCTCGATGCCCAGGGCCAGGCCCTGCTGGCCGAGCTACCCGCGCAGAAGAAAGCCTGGGCCGCGGAGCAAGAGATTCGCAAGCAGGAAGCGGTGGCGGACGACCTGCCGCGCGTCAAGCTGGAAACGAGCCAGGGGCCGGTCGTCATCGAACTGTTCGAGAACGAAGCGCCGCAAGCGGTTGCCAACTTTGTGAGCCTCGTCGAGAAGAAGTTCTACGACGGGCTGACGTTTCATCGCGTGCTAGCCGGCTTCATGGCCCAAGGGGGCGATCCGAGCGGCGACGGCTCCGGCGGCCCGGGCTACGACATTTATTGCGAGTGCGAGCAGCCCAACGCCCGCCAGCATTTTCGGGGGACGCTCAGCATGGCCCACGCCGGCAAGAACACCGGGGGGTCGCAATTCTTTCTGACCTTCCGGCCCACGACCAACCTGAACGGCCGGCACACGGCGTTTGGCCGCATCGTCGAGGGGCTGGACGTGCTCGCCAAGCTCCAACGGATCGATCCGCAGGCGCCGGGGGGCGAAGCGCCCGACAAGATCGTGAAGGCCGAGGTGCTGCGCAAACGTGACCACAAATACGAGCCGACGAAGGTGAAGT
>JBBDYF010000012.1:0-9218 GCA_040901775.1 Pirellulaceae bacterium
ACATCGGCATCATGGCCGAGCATTGGCACGAGACCAAGTACACCGAGCGCGAGGAGCGCCTTCACGCCGCCCGCGGTGAGGATGAACTGCATGGAGGGTGCGTCGAGCAGCGGCGACTCGGGCTCCCGGGGAGCCTGCTTCATCACACCGGGTGTTCGGTCGAGGGCGGGGCGCTACAAGATGTAGTGTCTATCTTGATAGTAGCGCAAGGGTGTATAGAATCGACATCGAGTCCGATTTTTCCGGATTCGCGACCACCGGTCGCGGCTATGCACCTACGCTACCTTGGCTTGCGGTTCAACGACATCGGCAGCAGGGGGCGCGGGAAGTGGCGGCTTGCCGTGCGTCCGCAGTTCATCGCGCAGGACCAGCACGTGCGGCGGGGCTTCGATCCCCAGTCGGACTTTGTCTCCTGATACTCGGACAACGGTGAGCACTATGGAATCGCCGAGCCGAATTCGCTCGGACTCCTTCCGGGATAGGACCAACATGTACCAACCTCCGTGTTTATGATCGCTGCAAAATGATTTCAACTGCTCTGCTATCAATCAGGTCCGGTTCGATCGCGACTGGAAGCGATCATCGAAGGCTTGCGAGGCCGTCGGTCATCCTTGGGACCAAAACGGCGTAGCTTCTCGCGGCCGGCAGAATCTTCTCTAAGTCAAGGCGGGGACGAGCTTTGGGGCATGGACCAACTGGGTCTTCAGCACCCGCTCGCCGGACGAACTGTAGAACAGGATCGAATCGCGGTCGGTTTCCCAGATCGCAGTGAGCTTGACACTGCGTGGGCCGTGCAGGCAAAAGAAAATGCCGCACGGTTTCCGGCCGCGAAGCAGAATCCGTTCCGTTACTTCAAAGGCTCCTGGCTCAAGTTGGTTTTGGTCGCAAATGGTGTGTTGAACGTAGCGGCGTAGGTCGCCCAGATCCTGAATGTGGAGAGGGTTGGCCGACATCGTGCGCGCACTCCTTGCGGAAGGCTGGTGGATGGGGTGGGAAGAACTGCCGGCAGGGAAGAATTGGCAGTTTGGGGAAGGTGTCAGCAGAAGTAACTATCGTCCGATAGCACTGACAGATTTGAGTGGGAAGAGTACGAAAGTGAAGAAGGCTGGGCGATTCGTTGCCGAGTTTGCGGGCAGCGCCGCTCGCAATTGGCTTTCCCCCGACGCTTTCACTACAGCCACCTGGCGAGCGCGCCGCCACGCGCGGCCAGCGCATCGACCTTTTTCGCGATCTCCGCGTCTTCCTCGAGCGGCGGGGCATGGTGCGGCTTGCTGCGGGCGTCGATTACCAGGGGCCCGCGGCAGCCCCAGTGTTTGTTGTGGGTGAATGCGCCGACGCCGTAGATGTCTGCTGCCGGATTGGCGCGGGTAAACGTCGCCCAGAGGAAGTTGTTCAGCGAACGAGAAGCGAAATCGCTGTCGTCAACGACGACGACCAGCGGAAATGTGTCCAAAGTCCAAGGTCCAAGGTCCAACGCCTGTTCTGATTCCGATTTTTGGACCTTAGACTTTGGACCTTGGACGACCAGGATCCCTGGCAAAGCGATGCGGGGATTGGAGAAACCGGCCGGCAGCCGCAGGTCGCCCGGCAGCTCGTTCGGCAACTCGCGAATCGCCGGGCCGCAAGCGGCAATCACCACCTTTGAACCCCTATTCAGGCCGGTGCCGGAATAGTCGAGCGTGTCGATGGTCGTATTCGTATGGAAGTGCAGATCGCGCTGCCAATCGACCCGCTTGAGCCAATGTTGAAAGAAAGCGGGCAGATCATGAATATCGAGTTGTTCATCGTCGAACCGGTTGACGATCAGCAGGAACTTGGCAAGCGACAATTGCCCCTGGCCGAGAATGGCAGAGGCCTGCGTCAACAGCTCTTGCGGCCGCGGGTTGTCGTGAAACGGCATGTAGCGCTCGCTGCCGATTGCCAGCAGCAGCGGATGCACGCCGGCCGCATCGACGGCATGCACTGCTTTCACACCGTGCAGCACCGTGGGAATGACGCTGCCCGTCAACTCGTGGATCAATTGCCCGAACGTCGTATCCTCTTGCGGCGGACGCCCCACCACGGTGAACGGCCAGATGGCACCCGCGCGGTGATAAACGTGCTCGACCCGCAATACCGGGAAGTCGTGCGCCAGACTGTAGTAGCCCAAGTGGTCGCCAAACGGCCCTTCCGGTTTTTTCGGTGCGGCAGGATCGACATAGCCCGAAATGCAAAAGTCGGCGTCGGCATAGATCGGCAGGCCACCCGGCCGGCGAATCATCGGAATGCGATGCCCGGCCAGCGCCCCGGCAAACGTCAGCTCGCTCATCCCCTCGGTCAAGGGCATGACGGCGGCCAGCGTCATCGCCGGATGTCCGCCGACAAAGACATTCACCCGCAGCGGCTGGCCGGCACGAATCGCGGCGGAGTGATGCACGCCGATGCCGCGGTGAATCTGGTAGTGCAGGCCCACTTCCTGGTCTGGCAGGTATTGGTTTCCCGCCAGTTGCACGCGGTACATCCCCAAGTTCGCGCGGGCCAGTCCCGGCTCGTCCACGTCCTCGGTATAACACTGTGGCAGGGTGATGAATGGTCCCCCGTCGCGCGGCCACGATTGCACCTGCGGCAGATGGCCGAGGCTGGTCTCGTGGGCCATTGCCGGCCCCGAGCGGACCAGCTTGGGCTGCATTCGCCAAGCGGTCAGGGGTGCCCAGGCGTAGCGCAGCGGGTCTTTCAGGAGAGCGGCCGGGTCGATCTTCAGCTCGATCGCCCGCCGCACGTTGTCGTAGGTATGACGAAACAGATAGCGAGCCCGCTCGATCGTTCCAAACAGGTTCGAAACCAGTGGGAACTGGCAGCCCTTGACGTTCGCAAACAGCACGGCCGGGCCGCCGCTGGCATACACCCGCCGCTGAATCTCGGCCGCTTCGAGCCGGGCATCGACTTCGTCGTCCAGACGCACGAGGTGCCCGGAGCGGTGCAGTTCGTCGAGTTGGGATCTCAGGGAGAACAAGTTCAGCTTTCCGGTTCAAGGTTGGACATTCAGAACGTTAGGCACCGCAGAAATTGTGCTATTTCCCCTCCAGTCCAGCAGAGAAGTAGCCACGGATTTTCACGGATGAAACACGGATGGGAAATATCCGTGTTTCATCTGTGTTCCATCAGTGGCTGACGATCTTCTGCTGCGATTCGCTCGGAGTAACTTTGAACCCGCAATCGCGGCCGCTAGAATAACGTCCTTTCCAAAACTCGCCTACGACTCGTAACCCGCGATCCATATGGCCGTCACCACGACAACCGTGCCTCTCGCCCAAATCGCCGCCGATGCCCTGGTGATTGGCGTGCATGCCGAATCGCCACCAGCCGGGCTGGCCGCCGATTTCGACCGCGCCAGCGCGGGCCTGCTCGCGCGGCTGATCGAAAGCAAGGAAATCGCCGGCAAAAAAGGCGAAGTGGTAACGCTGCTAGCCCCAGCCGGCGTCAAGGCGGGAGTGGTCGTCGTCGTCGGCCTGGGTCCGAAGCCTTCGCTAGACAGCGGCGGTGCCTTCAAGGCTGCGGCTGCCGCCGCCCGCTCGCTGGCCAGCAAAGAGCGGGGCCGGGTGGCGTTCTGCCTGGCCGACGGCTGGTCGGACGATCTGGTAGAAGCGGCCGTCTGCGGCAGCCTGGTCGGCTGCGTGGGACAAGACCTGTACCGGGCCAAGAAAAACCGCTTTCCGATCACCGATATCGTCTGGGCGGGCATCGATGCCGCCGTGGCGAGTCGCGGAGAGATATTGGGCGAAGCGGTCAATCTCACCCGCCGGCTGGTGAACGAGCCCCCCAGCGAGATCTATCCCGAGTCGTTTGCCGACGAAGCGGTGCGGGTTGCGGAAGCCTGCGGACTGGCCATCGAGGTGTGGGATCAGGCCCGCCTCGAAGCCGAGCGCTGCGGGTCGCTGCTGGCGGTGGCCCGCGGATCGAGTCGCGAGCCGCGAATGGTCATTCTGCGGCACAACGGCGGGGCGGAAGGCGCGGCCCCGCTCGCCCTGGTCGGCAAGGGAGTGACGTTCGATTCCGGCGGCCTTTCGATCAAGCCGACCGACGGCATGAAAACGATGAAGTGCGACATGGCGGGCGCGGCGACGGTGCTGGGGGCGATGCAGGCGATTGCCCGGCTCAAGCTCCCGGTGAACGTGGTCGGCCTGTGCGGGCTGCCCCAAAACATCCTCAGCGGCGACACGAACAAACTGGGGGACGTGCTGCGGGCCCGCAGCGGCAAAACGATCGAGGTGCTCAACACCGACGCGGAGGGGCGGCTGGTGCTGGCCGACGTGCTCGACGTCTGCTGCCAGCTCAATCCGGCGCGAATCATCGACCTGGCGACGCTCACCGGCGCTTGCGTGGTGGCTTTGGGCAACGACGTGGCGGGCCTGATGACCAACGATCAGGCCTGGTGCGATCGGCTCAAGTCGGCGGCCGACAAGTGCGGCGAGAGCGTCTGGCAACTTCCCATGTTTACCGAATATGGCGAGCAAATCCGGAGCGAAGTGGCCGACATCAAAAACGTGGGCGAGGGGCGCTGGGGTGGGGCGATCACCGCGGCCAAGTTTTTGGAGGAGTTCGTGCAAGGGAAGCCGTGGGTTCACATCGACATTGCCGGCCCGTCGTTTCTCGAATCGAGCAAGCCGCACCTCGACGCCGGCGGCAGCGGGTTTGGGGTAAGGACGCTGGTGGAATTGGCGGGAAATATCTAATGACGACACTTCGCATTGAACTATCCGACTCGCACTCCGAAAAGCTCAATGAATTGGCGGTTCGCGAGAACATAACCCCTTCCGAACTCGCTGCGAAGATCGTTCGCGAGGCGATTTCCCAGGCTGAGTTTTTCGATCAGCGGGCTACGCGCGGCAGTCGTGAGAAGTTCTTGGAAGCGATGAGCAAAGTGCCTAATGATCCGCCCGTTCCACCCGATACACCTTATCACGCCGCAGCGAAAGACCAAGGCTAAGGCGGCGAAGCTGTCGCGATGTCGTCGAGCAAAAAGTGACGATCGGCTATCAGTGGACTAATTCGGCTGTTGTGGGCTCGACGCCAGCGGCCGTCCGATTGAGGATGCTGGTAGAAATTGCCCGTAAGGCGTCGTAGATTACAATCAGGGAGCGCGTGGGCACACTTCCTACGTCAGCTATTCGGCTTGCACATTCGAGGCAACGACAATGGTGGCATTTAACCTTGATCCCGCCCGACAGCAACGACTTGACGAACTTGCCAATTCTCAAGGACAGGACGGAGCCACCTTGGCTCGCCAAGTGGTCATGGATTATCTCGATTTCCAGGCTTTGCCAAATGACTCCGAGGAGGCATGGGCGGAGGCGTCCGTGGCAATGACGCCCGAATTTATGGATCAGGAAGATTGGGACGAACCCAACCATGGATCATAGCGAAGTGTGGTGGGCAGACCTGCCACCTCCTATGGGCCGGCGTCCGGTTCTCATACTTACCCGTTCTGCGGCAGTAGGTGTTCGCAATCAGGTCGTCGTCGCGCAGATCACGACCACTGTTCATCAATTGCCCTGCGAAGTCGCACTGACCCCAGCCGACGGCGTTCCTAGAGCCTGCGTCGTCAATTGTGATGTTTTGATGACCGTGCCGAAGAATCGCTTAATCAGCCGGATTGCCAAACTGACGCGAACCAAAATGAGTGAAGTCCACGCGGCGATAAAATTCGCGATGGAGATTCCGTGACCTAACATCGCGGATTCCAAAAAAGCAACAATGGGAAAAAAGACGCACACTCGCGAAAGCATCATTCAGACGCTGCAATCATTGTCTCAGCGACTCAAGAAGGACAGTCTCTCGAAAACGGATCTGTCGGGAGTAATATCGCCCTCGAGCATCGCCAATTACTTTGGCTCGATAGGCAATGCACTCGAAGCGGCTGGACTCCGGAGAAAGTTGCCGGGAGAGAACTTTGCAGATCGTGGGATGAAGTACTCCGACGATGAGCTATTTCAAGTCCTGTTCGATCTGGAACGAACGCTGGGCCACGAACCTCGATCTACGGAGTTTTCGGCCAATGGCAAGTTGTCGTTACGGCCCTTTCGCAAGCGATTCGGTACGTGGGATGAGTCGCTTGCTTTCTACCGAAAATGGAAAGCTGATACTGGGATCGTCATTCACGATGGCGCAAACGTCGCAGAGCGCATGCCAATCGGGGGTCTGGAGAGGGCAAAGTCCCAATTAGTGCCGCCTCCAGCGCTCACGAGCGCAGCCATCAAATCACCCATGCAGTTCTATGGCGAGCCAATCGATTTTCGCGGGCTCCGCCATGCTCCCATCAACGAGCAGGGAGTCGTGTACCTGTTCGGCATGGTAAGTCGCGAACTTGGTTTTTATATCGAATCCGTTCAGGTAGGGTTTCCCGACTGCGAAGGCAAGTATTTGCACGACCGCAGGCGAAGTTTATGGGCCAAAGCGAGAATCGAATTCGAGTTTCGTGCCTCGAACTTCCAACAGCATGGCCACGATCCCAACGGTTGCGACTTCATCGTGTGTTGGGAGAATGATTGGCCGAATTGTCCGCTCAATGTCATTGAATTGCGAAAAGAAATTCTGAAGCTTTCTTCCAGATAATTCCATGCCCTGGTTCACCGAATCCGCACCGTCGATTTCCCGCCCGCAGGTCGAACAGCTTGTGGAGCGCGCGCTGGACGAGGCGAAAGAGCGCCTCTGCAAGCAGCCGCGGCGGGTGCTGCTGTTGCCCCCCGACATTACGCGGATGCACTCCGGCGCGGGGTGGATCACCGAGTGCTTTTATAAGCTGCTGGCGGACACGGCCGACGTGCATGTGATCCCCACGCTCGGTCAGCACGAGCCGCACACCCGCGCGCAGAATGCCCAGATGTTCGGGCAGATTCCCCACGAAAGGATTCATCCGCACGACTGGCGCAAGGGGTGTACCTACCTGGGAGACGTGCCGGCCGACTACGTGAAAGAAGCGACGGGCGGGGCGGCCGACTGGAAGTTTCCGATCTGGCTCAACTCGATGCTGATCGAGGAAAAGTGGGATCTGATCATCAACATTGGCCACGTCGTGCCACACGAGGTGCTCGGCTTTGCCAACCACAACAAGAACTATTTCATTGGTGTAGGGGGCAAAGAGTTGATCTGCGCTTCGCACATGGCGGCCGCCAGTTGCGGGATCGAAAACAACCTGGGGAACCTGCTCACCCCCGTGCGGCAGTGTTTCAATTGGGCGGAGGAGAAGTTTCTCGGCCGCCTGCCCGACTTTTACGTGCAGGTGGTGCTGGCGCGCGATCCCGCGGGCCGGCTGACGCATACCGGAGTGTTCGTGGGCGACGACTTGGAAACGTACCTGGCCGCCGCCCGCCAGGCCCGCGAGCAGAACATCACGGTCCTCGACGAGCCGCTGAAAAAGGTCGTCTGCGTGATGCAGGAAGACGAGTTCTTTAGCACCTGGGTGGCTAACAAGGCGGTCTATCGCACCCGCATGGCCCTGGCCGACGACGGCGAGCTAATAATTATAGCCCCCGGTTTGAAGCGCTTTGGCGAGCAGCCCGAGGTGGACGCCTTCATTCGCAAGTACGGCTACTGCGGTACGCCGCGCGTCATGGAGCTTTACCGTCAGAACGCCGACATGCAGGATCTGGCCCATGCCACGGCCCATTTGATTCACGGCAGCAGCGAAGGGCGTTTCCGCATCACCTACGCCCCCGGCCACCTGAGCAAAGCCGACATCGAGCAGGTGAATTTTCAGTACGCCGACTTGGCCGAAACCTTGAGCCGCTATCCGATCGATCAGTTGGCCGAGGGCTTCAACGACGTGGGGGGAGAGCAGATTTATTTCATACCCACCCCTTCGGCCGGATTGTGGGCGACGCGCGACAAGCTGCTGGGCCGGAAGTCCGGCTTTGGAGCGGGCTAAGTCGCGGCTCGCAGGCGGGTTGTGACGATTCGGAAAGCGGAATCAGATTCTGCACGGCGCGCCTGCCCTTTTCGAGCTATGGTTGCTATTGGCTGCCCAGAGCAGGGCCGTGTTCGAACCATTCGGTGCTGAACAGGTGCCCGCGGCGGCCAAAAACTTGTCGTTGGCAACTAGTCATTAGGTCCCAGTCGGGACAATTCGCTTGCCGAGAGGGCCGCGGGCCACCAGGTCGCGGCGGGGGAGCCGGCGCGCGAAGTTCTCATCAAGGGAGGTTCGGGCTATGCGCGCTGTGAACACTAGCAAGCGGGGATGGGGGGCGTCGGCTCGCAATTGCGGGCCAAAACGCCGTGGGAATGTGATCGTACTGTCGGCATTTTTGATGATCGTCATGATGGCGATGGTCGCGCTGGCGGTGGATGTCGGGTACATGTACACGATGCAGGCCCAACTGCAACGGGCGGTCGATTCGGCCGCGCTGGCCGGAGCCGCCGATCTGGCGGAGGGTCTCGACCAGGCCCAGGCGAAAGCCAAGGAATACCTGGTTCGCAATCCGGTCGGTTCGTCCACGTCGGTGATCAGCGAAGCGTTCATGGCCGACGCCATGGCCGACTTCGACGAAGACCATGCCGAGCACCTGCAACTGCAAGCGGGCGAATGGAACCCCGAGACTCGCCAGTTCGAAGAGACCGAGTCGTTGCCGTCGAGCTTGCGGGTGGCGATGGAGTATCCGAACTTGCCGCTGTTCTTTGGCCGCGTACTGGGCAAAGATTCGTTTTCCGTCCGCGCCGAATCGACGGCCATGTTCCAGCCGCGCGACATCATGATCGTGCTCGACTATTCGGCCTCAATGAACGACGACAGCGAGTTCAGCGCGTTCGGCAAGCTGGGACAGTCGGAAGTCGAGTCGAACCTGGCCGACATCTACGCCGACCTGGGATCGCCCGTGTATGGCAACCTGGGATTTGCGCCGCAGTGGGCGGTGGCTCAGGGCGTGCCGGAGGATATCGCCGCGCAAATTCCGCACGTCAGCGTGGAATATCAGTACAGTTCGGTTCGTGTGACCTCCACGCAGCCGCTGGACAACGTCAAGATCGAATTCTCCAACGGCTACCAGCAAAACTTCAGTTCGTCGGGCAACTCCGCCACGTTTTCGGGCAGCGGCGGCAACGCCGGCAAGCAGGTCCGCAAGGTGTGGGTCAAGTCGTGGGGCAATACGGCCGAGTTCGGCTCGAACGGCGAGTACTTTAGCTTCACCAGCAGCGGCATCAACGACACGATCAAAAAAGCGATCGGCCTGGACGGCGTCGCCTATCCG
>JBBDYF010000013.1:0-9122 GCA_040901775.1 Pirellulaceae bacterium
GCGGCGAGCGGCGTGGCGAGGATGACCGCCGCCATTAGGCCGGCGAGGACGGGACGTGTCGGGTTCGACGGCATGCGCGGCACTCCTTATTCCGGAGTGCCGCAGCATAGCCGCGCGGCCCGAACTGGCAGCGGTGCGCGGCCGGCGGACGCTCGTCCCCGTGGTGAACGAAGCGGCATTGGCTCGCGGCCAGCGCACCGCCGCAGACGGGCTCGACCTGGCCCGCACTTGCCCCGGCCGGCCGAATGGCTCGATCACCGAGCGGACGGCCCATGCCCTGTCGCAACTCATCCGCTCGGCCGACTACTACATCGATCTACACACCGGCGGCACGACGCTGTCGATCTGGCCCATGACCGGCTACGTGTTGCATGCCGATCCGCGCGTGCTCGACAGGCAACGCCAAATGGCCCGCGCCTTCAACCTGCCGGTGATCTGGGGAACCGATCCGGCGCTGCCGGGCCGCTCGCTGTCGGTCGCGCGCGATGCGGGGGTGCCGGCGATCTATGCGGAATACCTGGGGGCGGCCCGTGCGTCCACCGCCGGTGTGCGGGCGTATGTGGAAGGGTGCTTGGGCGTGCTGGAGTTGCTCGGAATGCTCGACCGCCCCGCTCCACCGCCCGTGGTGCGGTACGTCGTCGAGGATCCGCGGCCGCAATCCGGTCACTTGCAATTGTGCTATCCCTCGCCGATCGCCGGCTGCTTCGAGGCGGCCGTGGAACTGGGCCAATCGGTGATCGCGGGCCAAAGTTTGGGAACGCTCGTCGATCCGCTGGGGAGCAGCCGGCACGAGGTGCTTGCCACGCAGACCGGCCGGCTGCTGGTCCTGCGAACCTTTCCAGCCGTGCAGCGCGGCGATAGTCTGGCGGTCGTTCTGGAAACTGCGGAACCTGGCGAGCACTCTCATGCCTGAAACTCCTGTAGCCCTGGTGACCGGCGCGGCCCGCGGCATTGGCGCGGCGACCGCGCTGGCCCTGGCGGGGCGCGGCTATCGGCTGGCGCTGTTGGACGTGCTGGCCGACGAGCTGGCCGCGGTGGCCGGGCAAGTTCGCGCGCTGGGAAGTGAAGCATTGCTCTTGCCGGGCGACCTGGCCGATTTGGAGTTTGCCCGCGCGGCGGTCGAACAGACGCTCGCCCGGTTTGGCCGGCTCGACCTGCTGGTCAATAACGCCGCCTGGCGGAAGGTCGAAACGCTGCGCGAGACCGATCTGGCCACCTGGGACCGCACGCTGCGAATCTGCCTGACCGCGCCTGCCTTCCTGGCCAAGTGGGCCGCAGAGGCAATGGAGCGGCAAGGCGGCGGCGTGATCGTCAACGTGTCGAGCATCCGCACCTTTCACAACGACGGCACCGCCGCGGCCTACGTGGCGGCCAAGGGGGGCCTCGACGCTTTGACGATCGAACTGGCCGGGCTGTATGGCGGCCGGGGGATTCGCGTCGTCGCCGTCGCCCCCGGCGCGATCGACACGCAGCTCAACGGCGATCTGGCGGATAAAGACGCCATGCGGCAAGTTGTGGCCGACTGCCTCGACCGCACACCGCTCGGCCGGATGGGCCAGCCCGAAGAGATCGCCGCCTTGATTGCCTGGCTGGCGAGCGACGAGGCGTCGTTCGTCACCGGCACCACGATCGTGGCCGACGGCGGCCTGGCCCGCCACGCCTACGGGCAGCGGATCAAACGGTTGATGAAGCCGGACCAGTTTTCGTAGCTACTAACTAATCAGGGCACGAGCAATCCATCCAAGGCGAGGACGTACACCGTGCCGTTGCCGTTGACCGCGGCGAGGTAGTGGCCGTCGGGGCTGAAGGCGACCTGACTGACGATGCCCTCGGGCGGGCCGATCTGCCACGACTCGATGTGCTTGCCTGTCGGCAGGTGCCAGAGTTGGACCGGCATGTTCTCGCCTGCCAGGGCAAGCCAGTCGTCGCTCGGATGCAGGGCAAGCGATTGAATGTCGCCGCTGCCGGCGCGAATCGTTTGCACCGGCTGTGGTTGGCCAATGTCGAGCACGTGTACCTCGTCGCGGCCCCCATCGGCAATCGCCAGCCGGCGGTTGTCGGAGAACCATACGGCGGACAAACTCTTCTGGCCAATTCGCGGTTTTTTTCCGAAGTTGGCCAGCGGCTTCCAAGTGCTCGTATCGAATATTACCGGGGAACTGGTACGGCCGACGAGCGCGAGGCGCGATCCATCGGGACTCCAAGCCGGGGTGCGATAGTGGCCGTGGTTGATTGGCTCGGCGGCTTGGACTACCTTGCCGGTCCTGGCGCTATAGACCGCAAATTCGTAGGCCGCCCCTCCGTGGAGCCCCTTTCCCTTGTAAGTATCCGCAGCCAGCAGCTCTCCGTCATTAGAAATACCGACCGGATGACTTGTGCAGTTATTGCGCACGACGCAAACTTCGTCGGCGGTGTCGGGATTCCACACCACCAGATTTTCATCAAAACCGGAGGTGACCAACTTCGAGCCGTCGCGGGAAATGAGTATCCTTTCAATGGCCCGTTCGTGGGCTCGCCAGCTTTTGACGCGTTGCCACGTTCTCACCTCCCAAACCGCAACCTGCCCGAGACTATCGCCCGTGAACAGCCGCTTGCCGTCGGGATGAAAGGCGAAGGAGCGGATGGCGCTGGTTGCCCCTCCCTGCAAGCGCCACCGCGAGGAATAGTGCGCGAAACTTTGCGAATTGCGCCACAAGTACAGTTCGTGCTCCTTGGCGCCGGCAATCAGGTCCCCTTGCCAATCGAGGGAGTTCAGGATACCTGCCGCATCACCCTCCGAGTGCATCCAGCCATGTAGCCATTTACGCTGCACGGACAAACCCCTCGTACCGCCAAAGGCGACGGCCCGTTCATCCCCGGCCAACGCGAACCGATGTGCGCCTCCGCCGCCAACCTTGATACGTTCGATCTCCGTTCCGGTGTTCCAGTCGAACACGACGATGGCCGCCAAGTTGCTCCCCACATAGAGCTTCGTCTCGTCGGCGGAAAGCGTAATTTGTGCCAAGTGGAGATCGCCTTGCTCATGGGCGATCGGCCCGATCGTTCGCACCACCTTGCCGGTCGCGGTTTCGGCAACCTGAATCTGCGTATGTTTTTTCGACCAGGTGAACAGCTTGCCGTCGCGGGTGATGACGGAGCTACTGGCGCTCCCTTCTGTGGGGTTAAAGCGGTGGCGCGGCGCTCCCTCGGAGACATCCCAGACGGTGATCTCGCGAGCCTGGTTATGATCCCAGCTACTTGCCACCAGCACGCTGCCGTCGTGATTGGCAGAAAGTGAAGCGGTTTGGTAGGTACGTCCCGGCTGCTCGGCGTCCATCAGCGTCTTGTTCACCTTGCCCGCCCGCGCATCCCAAACCTGGATCGAGCCGTCGGCAATGGCGACGAAGACCAACTTCCGGTCGCCGCTGGCGGTCAACTCGATTGCCGCGAGCCGTTGCCGCTGCTGGCCGGTGTTCAGATCCCAGAAGCGGACCAGTCCATCGTCGCCATGCGTCGCAATCTGCTCCCCCGCTAAGATTTTTACTGGTCCGATCCAGTTCCAGTGCTTGAGCCGGCTGTCGCCCAGGATGGCGACCAGTTCATTCGGCAAGCGGCCCTGGTGCTCGGCCTGAGCGACCGACCGCTCGTAGGGATCGATCTGCGCGCGGGCCTGCGCGTTGCGCCAGTCGCGCAGCCGCCCTTGCCGGTCGTACAGCGCGAGGCCGATGGCGCAGATCGTCACCACCGCCAGCAGGGTTCGCAGGCCAAACCGCGGGCGGGGAATTTTCCAAAGCATGGCAACACCTTGAAGTAGGCCGGCCGAAGACCCCCCGCCACTATCCCATAGCGGGACGGCGATAGCCACCGACCGCGCCCCTAGCCAATTCGCGGCGCAGCGTGTAAGACACGAGTTGTTTCGCCCTCTCGCCCGGATGCCACTCGCCCCGGATGTTCGCCATGCCCGATTCCCCTGCGCCCCTCGTTGGCACCGCGCCCCTGGTCGGCGTCATCATGGGGAGCAAGTCCGACTGGAAGACAATGCGCCACGCGGCCGAGGTGCTCCAGCAGTTCGGCGTGCCGCACGAGTGCCAAGTCGTCTCGGCCCATCGCACGCCCGACTGGATGAGCGAATACGCCAAAACGGCCGAACGGCGCGGCCTGCAAGTGATCGTTGCCGGGGCGGGCGGAGCGGCGCACTTGCCGGGCATGGTCGCCGCGCAAACCGTGCTGCCGGTGCTGGGCGTGCCGGTGCAGAGCAAGGCGCTGGCGGGGCTCGATTCGCTGCTGTCGATCGTGCAAATGCCCGCGGGCATTCCGGTGGGTACGCTCGCCATCGGCGAGGCGGGGGCCAAGAACGCCGCCCTGCTGGCCGTGCGCATATTGGCCGCCACGCGCGGCGACCTGCGGAAGCAACTGCACGCCTACCATGCCGACCTGGCCGCCAAAGTGCGGCAGGACGAGCTGCCGCCCTAGCGCCAGGGTGAAGGAAGCGGCAATGCGGAGAATAGCCACGAAAATCACAAGAAGGCACGAAAGGGGATTGAGAGAGGGACATGAGAAGAGTGGCTTCAACGGGCAACCTTGAACTGGGCAAATTTTCTTCCTGCGGAGCTACCTCATGCGCTGGGACAACATCAATGAGCTTTGCGACATCGTCCGCGAGACCTCGTACTCGATCCACCGCTATCACCGAAACGGGCATCTGGAAAAGATCTACGAAAACGCTTTGGGCCATCGACTCCGCAAGCAAGGCTTGAGAGCGATTCAGCAGCATCCCCTCGCCGTCTTCGACGAAGACGGAACGATCTTGGGCGAATACTATGCTGACTTGTTCGTTGAGAATTGTTTGATCGTGGAGTTGAAAGCTGTGCGGGCCATTTGCGATGAACACGTCGCGCAAATCCTGGGCTACTTGAAATCGTCGCGCATCGAAACCGGGCTGCTGATCAACTTTGGATCAGCCAAAATGAGCATCAAAAAATATCTGATGACCCTGGACATTATGAATACCTAGCCGCTCTTACAACTTCTCTTTTCCTTCGTGTCTCTTGGTGTTTTTTGTGGCCAACTCTTCTGCTCGGTTGAATCGCGAACCGGCGATCGTAAACTTCGCATGACGCACGTCATCCAGCCCGGCAGCACGTTGGGCGTTCTCGGCAGCGGACAACTCGGCCGGATGTTCGCCATCGCAGCCCGGCGGCTGGGCTATCGCGTGCATGTGCTTTCGCCCGACGACGACACGCCGACCGGCCAGGTCGCCGACCTGGAACTGCGCGCTCCCTACGACGATCTGGATGCCGTGGCTCGCTTTGCCCAAGGAGTCTCGGTCGTCACCTTCGAGTTCGAGAACGTGCCCGCCGCGACCACCGCCGCCTGCGAGCGTTTCGCCCCGGTGCGACCCGGCGGCAACGTGCTGCACACGACGCAGAACCGACTGCGCGAAAAGGCGTTCTTGCGAACTGCCGGCATTCCGGTCACGCCGTTCTGGCCGGTTCGCTCGCGGGCGGACCTGACCGCCGCGCTGGCCGAGTCGGGCTATCCCGCGGTGCTGAAAACGGCCGATTGGGGGTACGACGGCAAAGGGCAGGCCCGGCTCGCTTCGGCGGCCAACATCGACGCGGTCTATCCCCAGTTCGCCCACGGCGAAGCGATCTTGGAAGCGTTCATCGATTTTCAGTGCGAGGTCTCGGTCGTCGGCGCGCGGGGCTGCGACGGCTCGTTCGTCGCCTACGGGCCGGTGCAAAACAGCCACCGGAATCACATTCTGGATGTCTCGGTTTCGCCCGCCGCCGTGAAGCCAACGGTTGCCGCCGAGGCGATCGAAATGGCCCGCGAAATCTTCCGCCGGCTGGAAGTGGTGGGCGTCTTGTGCGTCGAGTTCTTCGTCGATCGCCAAGACCGGCTGCTCGTTAACGAACTGGCGCCGCGGCCGCACAACTCGGGCCATCTGACGATCGACGCCTGCACCAGTTGCCAGTTCGAGCAGCAGGTGCGGGCCGTCTGCGGCCTGCCGCTCGGCTCTCCGCGGCAACATCAACCGGCCGCGATGGCCAATCTGCTGGGCGATCTGTGGCAAGCGGGCCCGCCGAACTGGCCGGCCCTGTTGGCCCACGACGACGTGAAGCTGCATCTGTACGGCAAGGCCGAGCCGCGCCCGGGACGGAAGATGGGCCACCTCACGGCGCTGGCCGAGACGCCGCAACTTGCCGCCGAGCGCGTGCTGGCCGCCCGGCAAGCGCTGACCGCGCGTTAGCTCGCCGCTGCTGTCTGTTGACGGCTGATCGCTTCCAGCGGCGATTCTGCCGGCCCGGCAAGCACTTCGCCGCTGGGATGAAACCGCGACCCGTGGCAGGGGCAATCCCAGGTTCGTTCGGCCCCGTTCCAATGCACCAGGCAGCCCATGTGCGGGCAGACCGCCGAGACCGTGGTGACCTGGCCCTGGTCGTCGCGCGAACAGGCCACGCGTTGCCCGTCGAGCGTCAGAATCTTCCCTTCGCCGCGCGGCACGTCGATGGTGGCCGTCCCTTCCGACGAGCTCAGCCGGTCGGCAATCAGGTAGTACGGATAATCGAAGTTTTCTTTCAGATATTGCCAAACGCCGCCGCGCACCTTTTTGCGATCGACGCTGAACAGCTCTTGCCAAGGATTTTCCTTGCCGGTGATCGCGTCGCAAATCATCATGGCCGACGCGGTGCCGAACGTCATGCCGTTGCCGGAGAAGCCCGTGGCGACGTATTGCCGCTGGGCCGTTTCGCCGATGTAAGGCAAGCCGTCGTTGGTTTCAACCACTTGCCCCGACCAGCGCCGGTCGGGACGGGCACTGGGCAGGATCTGTTTCAGCATCGCTTCCAGCTTGACAAAGCATTGGTCGGTATCCGCGACCTGCCCCGTCTTGTGATCCTCGCCGCCGAAGATCGCGTAGTCGCTTTCGGCCCGCGAATCGACACGCAAATAATAGTAGGGATCCGACGTATCCCAGAAGCACGCCTCGGGAAGCGTTCCCTTCGGCACGACCGCCCCCACGGCATACGACGAGTACGGTGCCAGCTTCGTCTGAAAAAGAGTCGCCGGCACGAGGGCCGTCTTGCCCATCAATGGCACATGGGTCGCAATGACCAGGTGCTCGCAGCGGACGCTGTGCCCGTTGGCCTTGACCACAATCGGATCGCCCGCCGCCTCGGTCGCTTCCGACTGCTCGAAGATCGCGCCGCCCCCTTGCTCGATCGCTCGCGCCAGGCCGGCCAGGTAAGCGCGGGGATGAAACTTGGCCTGATTGGGAAACACGATTCCCGGCTTCTGAAAGTGCGGAACCGTCTCGCGAAAGCTAGCGGCAAAGCCGAGCTCGCGGGCCAGGTCTGTTTCGTCGCGCAGCGCATGCGTCTCGTCGCTTTTTTCCGTTAGCGAGGCGTGCAAAAAGCCGGGGACGCGCCGCAACTGGCATTCGATCCGTTCCTTGTCGGCGATCGCCTCGATGGCGTTGATGGCGGCCTGACCCGCTTGCCAAACCAATCGGGCTGCCTCCTCGCCGAACGTATCGACCAGCTTCGACAGCCGCAGATCGGTCACATACGCCAGATGGGCCGTCGTGTGCCCCGTATCGGCCGCCGCCAACTTGTCCCGTTCTAGCACGACGACCGACTTGCCGGCCCGCTGCAACAGGTAAGCGGCAGTCAACCCGGTGATGCCGCCGCCCAGAATGGCAACGTCGCACCGGCGATCGGCCGTGAGCGTGGGAAAGCCAGGCAGCGGCGTGTCTAGCCACAGGGATCGTGTCGTCATCGGTCGAACTCCCGGCAGGTGAGTGCTGAATTGGGCCTACGCCAAATACTGCAACTTATATGCCACAGAGGGATCGCGACGACGGCCGAGAAACGTCGGACTTATCCAGCGCTCGCAAAAAAATCGGCGACCCGTTCTAGGGCACTAAACAAATGCCGGATGACCGAGTAATGGCCACCCGAATACCAGACGATCTCGGGCTTGCCGAAAGCCTTCCACAATGCCTCGGTGCAAACGCGCGGAATCACCTCGTCCTTCGCGGCGTTGAGCAGCAAAATGCGTTTTCCTTTGGCACCCGCCGCGTAGGTGACTGGGTCGATGATCTTCAAGTGAGCCAAAAACTCCTCGCGCGAGCCCGCATCGACCGGCAGCTTGCCCCGGACTTTGCGCAGCTCGGGCGAATCCCAATTGACGTGGCCAATGTCGCCACCGGCCAGCAACAGACAGACATTTTGCAGCCGAGGTTCGGCCGTGGCCGCCAGCCCGCCGGTGATTCCTCCCAGGCTGATGCCAAAAATGCCGAGCCGATCGGGGTCGATCTCGGGCCGGGCGGCCAGCCAGGCGGTCGCCTGGCGGATGTCGAGCACCGCCTGCGTCATCCCCTCGACCGTTTCGGCAGCATCGGGACTAATCATCCGCCGGCTGACCCCCGGCTGCCGGCGCGGACCGTAGTACGGCATTTTGACGAACAGGGCCGCGACGCCGTGTTGCGCCAGTCGATTGCAGAACAGGCGCGAGAGCGGAAAGTCGCCACCCAAGATGTGCAGCACGATGACCGCGGGGACGGGGCCCGCGCACTTCGGCTTGTAATACTCGCAATGGACGGTGTTGTTGTTATCGTGCGGCGTCGTCACCGGCGAGGGAAACGTGACGTCCCACAGCTCGATGGTTTTCGACTGGGCGGCGTAGGGCCGCGCCTGCCAGGCAAACGTGTGGGGCGCGAGGCGAAACCGCTCGGCCACGTTCTGCTCGGCCGCGGTCGGGGCAAACGTTACCGTGCCAGACAGCGGCGCGGGCTCGTCGGCCTGGGCCGCCAGCGAGACGGTGCAGGTCAGCACGATAGCGCTGAGGCGACCTGCGATTCCAGTAAGGAACGACTTCATGGGCTCCGTCCGATCGGTATGGGTAAACGCGAATCCGTTTGATTGATCGAGCTGCTTTTTTTTCGCAGGCTCTTCTTGGCTAATCGCCTAAAGCGTTTCGTGTCAATCCTTTGCCTCTCGGTCGAGGCAACAGAATTACGCTGATCGCATTAGCCGCTTTAGCCTTTTTGCCGACTCCCCTGCTCCAACCTCCAACCTTGAACCTCGAACCTTGAAACTTGAAACTTGAAACTTGAAACTTGAAACTTGAAACTTGAAACT
>JBBDYF010000014.1:0-4770 GCA_040901775.1 Pirellulaceae bacterium
GAAAGCCGTCCACCTCGGCCGCGCCAAAATCGCGGGCCGCCTGGTTGGCCAGATGGGCCACCTCGCAACAGACCGCGCGGACCTCGAACCGATCCGAAAGGGCCCGCAGCGCCGGTCGATGTCGCGACTCCCACGTTTGGCCCAAGCCAATGATGCCTGCGCGAAGTTTCATATACGAACGATCAGAGAGGCGAGGAAAAAGGGATCGCGGCCAGCGCGATTATACGCATCGAAGCCCGACATGCGACGTGCGAGGAGCCTGTCGTTCGTGCGGCAATCCTCACCACGTCGTTGCGGCGGGTTTCCGCATCCCCCGGAGTGCAGGGTTTCGCGCCGGTACATTTTACCTATACTCACGCCTTTCGCGCAGTCACCCAAGTTCCAATTCAGGAGGTCGCGATGCTCGCTTCGGCCGTTCAGATGGTTTTGCAGGCCGCTTTGCTCGTTGGTGGAACCCCGACCTACGAACGAGCCTATTACGATGCCCAGGCGAATGGCCGTCCCCTGCTGGTTCTGGTGGGGGCCGATTGGTGCCCCGGCTGCCGGACGATGAAACAGAGCGTCATGCCGCGGATGAGCGCCGCCGGTCGCTTGGCGGGGGTGAACTTTGCCGTGGTCGATACCGATGCGCGGGGGGATCTGGCGGATCGGCTGATGCGCGGCGGCTCGATCCCGCAACTCATTGCGTTCAGCCAGGGGGCCGACGGCCAGTGGCGGCGGCAGCAAGTGACCGGCGCGACGAGCGAAGCCGGGGTCGCTTCGCTCATTCGGCAGGCGGTGGGGCATCAAGCAACGGCATCGCGGGGAAGCCAAAGCGCGATTGGAAATTGACGCTGGCGTTGCTCCGGGACCGCCGGCACCGTTCAATAGTGCGGTGCGCTTGTCGATCATCATTCCCGCGCTGAACGAAGCCGCCAACATTGGGTTGGCGGTGGAGTCCGCCTGCCAGGCCGGCGCGAGCGAGGTGCTCGTCGTCGATGGCGGCAGCAGCGACGGCACTCGCGCGATTGCCCGGCAGCGTTCCTGCACGTTGATTGCTTCCTCCCGAGGGCGGGCCGTGCAACAGAATGCGGGGGCCCGTGCGGCCACGGGCGACGTGCTGTTGTTCCTGCACGCCGACTGCCGGCTGGCCACGCGCGACGTCGCCAGCCAGGTTCGCGCCGCATTGCGGAACCCTCGTCGCCGGCACGGCGCGCTGCGGCAGCGGATCGACGCCGCGGAGCTCTCCTACCGCTTGATCGAGCGAGGAAACGCGGCCCGCGTGCGCTGTCTCGGCCTGCCCTACGGCGACCAGGCGATTTTTATAAGAGCCGAAACCTTCTGGAGCCTGGGTGGCTTTCCCGAAGTGCCGCTGCTGGAAGACCTGAACCTGATGCAGCAGTTGCGGCGGCAGGCATGGCCGGCGCTGATCGCGGGGCCGGTCGTCGTTAGTCCGCGGCGCTGGCAACAGCACGGACCCTGGAACCAAACCTTGCGTAACGCCTGGCTCATCGCGCGGCACGCGCTCGGCGCGTCGCCCGCCAGCCTGGCCCGGCACTATCGTCCTCACGACGAGGAGCAGGACGCCGCCGCTCAGCCGGCGGACGGTTCTTCGTCGAACGACGAGCCGTCGGTCCTGACGAATCGGCACCCGGCCGAGTAGCAGCTCGAACCGAGCCGGCGGCACCACATCACTTCGAGTCGCCGCGGCATGCCGTCTTGCAGCACCACGTCCAGGTTCTGGCCCGGAAAGAGCTGCGCCTTGTGCAGGATTTGCATGCCTCCCCGCGAGATGTCGCGGGTCAGCACCTGGCAGGCCAGCGGCTCTTGGGAAGGATCGTTGTCGGGAGGATAGACGACCGCTTCGATGCACGAGCGGAAGTGAAACCGCGGGAAGCGGCGTCCGTCCTCCCAGGCAATCGGCAGCGGGCCCGTCTTGGCGAAGAACTCGTGCTCCGTGCCAACGGGGTTGACGTTGACCGGCAAGGTGTTTTCGGTTTCGGTTTGGGTTTCTGTCATGCGATGTTCCTCACTTGCGAAGACCAGCAGGCCACCGCTTCGCTGTCGAACCAGGTTCCGGAGTGTTTCTGCAGGTACTCGCAAACTTCGTGAACCGGCACGGGCTTGCGATAGGGGCGCGAACAGGTCAACGCGTCGAACACGTCGGCCACCGCGCATATCTTGGCCCAGGGGTGAATGTCCTCGGCGACCGCCCCGCTGGGATAGCCGCTGCCGTCGAGCCGCTCGTGGTGCTGATAGACCATCATCAACTGGGGCCAGCTCAGGTCGGGCCGCTTCCGCAGTTCTTGAAAGCCCGACGTCGGGTGCCGGCGGATGACCGCCCATTCGTCGTCGGTCGGTTTGTCCGGCTTGTTGAGCACCGCGCTGGGAACGTTCCGCTTGCCAATGTCGTGCAGCAGGGCGCCCGTCGCCACCTCGGCCAAGGCTGGCGCGTCCACGATGCCCAGTTCGCGGGCGAGCAGCACGCAGTAGGTGCCGACGTTGCAAACGTGCGTAAACGTGTAGTAATCGTGTTCCAGAATGTGGAACATCTCTTCCAGGGCCACTGCCTGTTCGGCGATCATGCTGGCCAAGCCGCGGCCGAACTCGGTCGCCATATGCACCGCATGGCCCGGATCGCTGGCATCCAGGGCTTCCTGAAAGGCGACCCGCGTTGCCTCGCGCAGGGCCGAGACGCGCGCCACCGCCGGCACGCTTTCCTGGTGCAGCACCTGTTGGCACAGGTACTTGCGATATTCGTCGGCGTCGCCCGTGCGGATATACAGGTGATCGATCCCCGAACGGCCCAGCCGTTGCAGGTCTTCCACGGTCAGCGGATAGTTCGAGCTGCGATAGATTTCGATCGGATGACCGGTGCGTTGCAGGAACAAGTCGCAGTTGATTTCGGTCGCTGGAAACAGCGTCGCCGTCGCCACGGGGAGGTAGCCCAGGCTTTGGAGAGTAGCTGCAACCATCGCGCGCTCCTTGTTGCCCAGTGCCAGTAGGTGGCCCACGGGACTAGCAAACCCTAGCACGGTCGAGCCAGCGGCAACGTGGAATCGGTGGCCATGCGGGGGGCTGCCGGGCGAACCGTCGCCCCGATATTCGTTACAACCCGCCTGGCCCGCACCACCGGTTGCCGGAAACTCTGTTTTGCGGTTCGATTCAACAGCCATGACGCACTTGCAACCATCCGCGTCGGCGACGCCCGCCCCGCGCGTCTTTCTGTCGGCTCGCTGGCAGGCCCTGGCGATGCTGAACTACGAGATCGATCCGGGCATTCTGCGCCCGCTGGTCCCCTGCGGGACCGAGCTCGATACTCACGACGGCAAGACCTACGTCAGCCTGGTCGGGTTCCTCTTTTTGCGAACGCGCGTGCTCGGGCTGGCCATTCCGTTTCATGCCAATTTCGAGGAAGTGAACCTGCGGTTCTATGTGCGCCGCGAAGTGGGGGGCGAACTGCGCCGCGGCGTCGTCTTCATCAAGGAAATCGTGCCGCGGTGGGCCATCGCTCGCACCGCTCGGCTCGCCTACAACGAGCCGTATCTCGCCCTCCCCATGAGCCATCACGTCGCGGGGCCGGTGCGCCTGCACGTCGTGCAATCCGCCGGCTGGATACCGCGCGAGGATTCCACCGCTGCCGGTTCGCAGGGGGTGGAATATCGCTGGCGCTTCCAGGGGCGGTGGAACTCGCTCGCCTTGCGGCACGAGGGGAGGCCGGCGCAACTGGTCGCCGGCTCGCACGCAGAGTTCATCGCCGAGCACTACTGGGGCTACTGCGGCCAGCGGGATGGAAGCACGGTGGAGTACCAGGTACAGCATCCCCCCTGGCAAGTCTGGCGCGGGCTCGAGCCCCGCCTCGACTGCGACGCAGGGGCGCTCTACGGCCCGCAGTTCGCCCCAGTCCTCGGCCACCCGCCGGCAACCGCATTTCTGGCCGACGGCTCGGCCATCGCCGTCCTCCGGCCGACACGCATCGCTTGAAACAGCGATCCGGTGGGAGTGGGTTTCGCTAATCGCTGGTCGCTTTTTTTCGGCGGAGCCCGTTTCGCTTATCATTTGCAACTCCTTAATACTGCGGCGCTTGCGCCATTCTTAACGATTAGAGAAACCCCATTTCGCTTATCGGGCCGATCAGAGTAACGAGTTGAATTCGGCGCCCCCAAGCAGGTTCCACGGCCCCGTGAAACTGGAACTGCACAGTCGCGACCATTGGTCGCGCACTGCGAAGGAGCAGCCGCGGCGCTCCTAAGTAACGATCCACCAAATTGCCAAACAGCCGGCGCGCACGCTACGCGCCACAAGTGAACGAAATTGTACACATCCGCGCGTTTCGTGTCAATACGTCCACAGCAAATTCTTGGACGACTCGCTGCCTGGACACGGCTCGGCCATCGAGGATTCGTGCGACGCCCAGGTGTGGCGCGATTTCGGCTCCCGGAGCCAGTGAGCCTTGTGGACGATGAGTTTCGTGTTTGTTCGCGGTGGTAAACTGCCGCCGCGCCATTAACGAGGAGATGTTCGATGAAGCAAGCCCTGATTCTCTGCGTCGCGATTTCGCTGCTTGCCTCGTCTCGGATTGCCGCCTTGGAGTGGTAACCGATACTCAAGGATCATGGTCGCAGTATCCCCTGGGCGAGGATTTTGCCGTTGGCGCGTATGATTTGTATATTGAAGCGGATGCTTTGATTCAATACGCTGTCGATTTTGTGGTCGATGGAATGTGAGTCTTTGAGGAAAAATCGCCATGTTCGGACGCAGTTTCTGGCTGATCGTGCTGGCGCTCGCGAC
>JBBDYF010000014.1:4780-9111 GCA_040901775.1 Pirellulaceae bacterium
CGCCGGGTGGGGGGGTGGCGGCGGCGGGTCTGCCGGCGAACCGGCCCATGACGAGCGAGTTGCGAGCGATCTCGCGCTGCTGGCCGAAGCGGACGCGACGTTCGATCTGGGCCTGCTCGATCTCGACGCCAAAGAGCCGATCCGCAAGGGGAGCGCGGCGACGCTCGAACTGGTCCGTTCCAAAACGTATGGCTTCGAGTGCCGGTGCCGCCGATCCGCCGCGGATGCGCCGAGCCCGAAAATCTTGGGCTTGTATATCGAGGAAAGGCTCAAGCGGAGCCAAAAAATGGGGACGATCGCCACGGTGATGCTGCACAAGATCCCCGAGGAAAGCGACGACCAGGTGGTGACCTACCGGGGCGTTCTCAAGCCGCTCTACCGAGGCAGCACGGGGAGGCTCCGGGTCGGGGGCCGACAAAACTGGCTGCTGGAACAGGGCGTTGCCATTCGCCAATAACCCGCGACAGCCATCCGACGTCTCGGCCATCGCGGCGCTCCCGCCCGACGCGGATTGCCTGAAGCGCCTTGCATTGCACGGCCGGGGCAATTTGCCGTATTCTAGGCTGGCACCTGGGAATCCCCGCCGCTCGCACTTGCTCCGGAAGCGTTCGATGAATCTGCTCTACATTGTGCTCCCCTCGGCGATCGTGTTGACCATCGCCTATTTCACCTACGGCCGCCTGCTGGCCCGCCTGTTCCGGCTCGATCCCAAACAAATCACCCCGGCCCACGAATTGAAGGATGGTCTCGACTACGAGCCGCTGGCGCCGGGGTCGCTGGTGCCGCAGCACTTCTCGGCCATCGCGGCAGCCGGGCCGATCGTCGGCCCGATCATCGCCGGCCTGACGTTCGGCTGGTTGCCCGCCCTGATCTGGATTCTGGTCGGCTCGATTCTGATCGGCGGGGTTCACGACATGGGGGCCCTGGTCGCCTCGATCCGGCACAAGGCGCGGTCGATCGCCGAAGTGGTTCGCGACAACATGAGCCGGCGGAGCTACCTGCTGTTTCTCACGTTTATTTGGCTGGCGCTGGTCTATATCATCGTCGCCTTTACCGACGTGACGGCGGGGTCGTTTCTGGGCGAGCCGACGCCCGAAAACGGCAATGTCGGCGGCGGGGCGATCGCCTCGGCGTCGCTGCTCTATCTCGGTTTGACGATCCTCATGGGGGTTTGCCTGCGGTACTTCAAAACGCCCAAGGGAATCACGCTGGTAGCGTTCATCGTGCTGGTGGGCGGGGCGATCGTCGCCGGGCCGTGGATGCCGTTGGACGTGGCCGAGCTGGCGTATCGGCCCGCCGAGGGTGCCTCCGCCGATCTGTACGCAGCCGCCAAGGCCAACGACGCCGGGGCGATCGCCACGATCTCGCAAACGCGCAAAGGCTGGGACATCGTGCTGCTCTTGTACTGCCTGTTTGCCGGCATGGCCCCAGTCTGGATGATCCTTCAGCCGCGAGGACAGTTGGGGGGCTACTTCCTGTACTTTGCCCTGGGTGCGGGAGCGTTGGGCCTGATGATGGGGGGAAGCCATGCACTTTATCCCGCCTTCCGCGGCTGGGAGGCGGCCTTGCCCAAGGCGGGCGCGACGGTGCAGCCGCTGTTTCCCATCTTGTTTATTATGATCGCCTGCGGGGCCTGCTCGGGCTTTCATTCGCTGATCGCCTCGGGCACGACCTCCAAACAGTTGCGTAGCGAAACCGACGCCAAGGTGGTTGGCTACGGCACCATGCTGATGGAGGCGATGGTCGCCATCGTGGCCCTCTCGTGCGTGATGATGTTCGCCGAAGGAGCCAGCGAGCTATCCGGGGCGCCCAACCAGATTTACGCCCACGGAATCTCCCAGTTTTTGGGCGCCTTCTCGGTGCCGCGAGGGATCGGAATGGCGTTCGCCCTGATGGCATTTGCCACCTTTGTGTATGACACGCTCGACGTTTGCACGCGGCTGGGGCGGTTCATCCTGCAAGAGCTGACGGGCCTGCACAACTGGGTTGGCCGCTTTCTGGGAACGGCCCTCACCGCTGGAGTTCCAGTGTACTTTTTGCTGGCGACGCCGAACGTGGTGCTCGTGGACGGGAAGTATGCGCCGCCGCCGCCGGTCTGGCTGACCTTCTGGAACCTGTTTGGCGCGAGCAACCAGTTGCTCGCCGCGCTCACGCTGCTGGGCATTACGGTTTGGCTCTGGCGAACGCGCCGTGCGTGGTGGGTCTGGCTGGTGACCGGCGTTCCCACGGTCTGGATGTACGTGATGAGCACCTGGGCCCTCGCCTCGATGACGCTCCCCGCATTTCGCGATGCCAGCGGCTGGCGGGCGCCGGCCGATCCGGTGCCCTGGGTCGGGCTGCTGTTGATCGCCCTGGCGGGGCTGATGCTGATCGAAGCAATCCGCATCCTGGCGTCGCTGGGAACGCCCACCCCGCCGACGACGAAAGCCATTCCCGCCGGAGCAGCCGGCTCTTAGCGGTGGCAGAACAATGAGTGAATTGAAGTCGAGGCGTCGCTCGAGGCCAATTGTGGCAGTCGCCCTATTCTTCGCCACTGCGATGTCTTGCGGCTACTTGTTGTCGATTGGACCGGTATTCGCGCTGGTACTTAAGGGAAAAATTACAGAGCAGGCCTTCGGATTGATCTACGCACCGATTTTATTCCTCGACGACCGAGGTGTGTTCGGCGAAGTACTGGGATGGTACCTGGCACTCTGGGCCGATCGATTGATGCCCTAAAGAGCCAATGAAGCACAGTTTCGACATTTTTGTGAATGCTACGCCCGCGCGAACGGCAAACGGCGGCAACTGGAACAGAAGGCAACGAAGAAAACGAAGGGTGGATGGACGCGACAGCTCACATTTCTTCCTCCTTGGTTGCCTTCGTTAGCTTCTGTTCAAACTCCTCTGGTTGCCGATCCTAGGCCGCTCCCGCGCTGTGCGGGTGCGCCAGGCCAAGCACTTCGCGCACGGGCCGCGCCAGCGACCGAAACTGGGCCGTGGGAACGCTCACCGTTCCCCAGCGCAACGAAAGCTGCTTCGACCAACTCGCGTAGTGGTCCAGGCGGATCGCCACGAAGCCATACAAGCTGTCTCGAAAGACGAATAGCTCGTCGGCCGGCAGCGGGGCCCGCTCCCCCACCACGTTGTAGGCGAAGACCAACAGCCCCGTGAATCGCGGGCCAAACAGTGCTTCCCAGGCGGCCAGGCTGGTCAGTTCGTCCGCGGTGGACCAGTTCTTCCAATAGCTCGCGCCGGTCGGAAAGCGCCGCCCCTTGACATCGACCAGCCAGCCGCCGCCGGCGGTCCGCGGCGAAACGATAAAGTCCAGGCTCTTCAGCGACCGCTCGCCCGCCAAACTGCGATGGGTTTCGTCCACCGCGATGTACGGCGCTGCGAGCCAGCGCAAATACGCCTCGAAGGCTGCCTCGTAGTGATTGCGGCGATTGGCCATGCCGAGTCCTCGTTGCTCTTCGTCATTTTATCCGTCGCGGCCAGCCGTTGCCAAGCGAGGCAGGTTCTTCGGCCCCCTCACCGTCTCCAGCTTGTTGCCGGACGACAGGTACAGCATGGCCCCCGCTTCGGCGATGACCATTTCGCCGGAACGCCGCCCCATCGTCAGGCGTTCTGGCTCGCGCGAATCCGGGCCAGCAGTTGGCAGAAGATGCCGGCGATGTTCCAGGCGTCATCGACCCCTCGATGATGCGTCCCTTCCAGCGGCATGCCGATTCGCTCGCAGGCCTCGTCCAGGGCCGATTCCTTCAGGTCGCCATAGGCCGCGGCGAACAGCGTTTTGACGTTCAAGTGCCGCGTGCCAAAGGGGTAAGGAACGGTCAGCTCTTTACACACCTTATGGAACTGGTTGCGATCGTAGTCGCCCCAGCTCACCCACAATCGTTCGAGCGAGCGGTACTCGCGTTTGAGGACGCTCACTGCGTCGGCCAGGGTGCCGGCGGTCAAAAAATCGTCGGGCTTAAGGGTGGTGAGTTGCGTGCAGAATTCGCTGATTTTTGAGCGCACCGGCCGGACGAGCAGGCACCGCTTCTCGATCCGCTCGAGCCGGGCCAGATCGACCACGCACAGCCCAACCTCGATGATCTCGCTCAGTTGCCCGGGCGGCGGGGCCTGGCCGCTCCAGCAGGTCGATTCGATGTCGATGACGAGCACGCGGTCGAGCAGTTTGGCCATCCTCAGAATCGTACCACAGGCCCGCCCCGCGCGGTTCTAACCGATCGCCGCCACAAAATCCTCGGCCAGCCGCTCGAGCACTTCGCGGGTCAGATTGGCAGGAATGATCTCGCGGAGTTGCCCGGGTCGCTTTTGATACCGGCTGAGCCAAATATCGCCGCCGC
>JBBDYF010000015.1:0-31017 GCA_040901775.1 Pirellulaceae bacterium
CTTTCGCGCGCTTTGCGCGCGCGACGACGTCGATGTCATCCTGATTCTCTCGCCCGAGTGGTATGGCTCGTTGCCCGTGCTGGCCGCTTGCGATCACGGCAAAAGCGTGTACTGCGGCGCGGCGCTCGACTTAGACGATCCCGCGCAAGCCCAGCAGATGAAGCAGCGCGTGGAAGACGCGGGGATCGTCTTCATGGCCGAATTTCCCCGCCGCCTGGCCCCGGCGACGCTGCGGCTGAAGGAACTGATCGCTACCCGCTTGGGCAAGCCGCAATTGCTGTTTTGCCACCGCCGCTCGCCGATCGAACCGGAGGGTTCGCCGCGGCGGCCGACGCGGCACTGCCCCACCATGCTCCGCGAGATGATCGAGCAGGTCGATTGGTGCCGCTACGTCGCCGGCATGGAACCGACGTCGGTCGTCGGCATCGAGCACGGCTGCACCGAGAATAGCGACGGCGACGACTATCAGATGATGAGCCTCGATTTTTCGCCGCAGGGAGAACTGGGAGCGGGGCCCGTCGCCCAGATCAGTTGCGGGCGCTACATGCCGGGAGCCTGGCCCGAAGCGGTTTCGTTCCGCCCGCCGGCCGCGTTGCAAGTTTGCTGCGAACGGGGAGTCGCCTTCATCGACCTGCCGGCCACGCTCATTTGGTTCGACCCCGCCGGGCGGCACATGGAATCGCTCGAAAGCGAACGCCCCGTCGGCGAGCGGCTGATGATGCAGTTCTATCGGGCAGTTACCAGCCTGGTTCGCAAAACGAGCGACATGGACGACGCCTACCGGGCGCTCTCGATCACGCTGGCCGCCCGGCAAAGCTTCGATACGGGTCAGCGCGTTCATTTGTCGGCCGATCCGGCTGCGGAAGCTGCCCGCAATTCGACCACCCGATAAAAGCCCGTCGCCAGACGGTCCCCCGCGCGAAGCTGCGGCCACAGCGCGCTGTCGGCCTGCAACTGGCCGACGAGTTCCCAGGAATATCCGCTGGGCCGGGCACCGACGACGTGCAGCCACACCCGCTCGCGGGCGTGGCCACGCGACAGTTCTACACAGACTTCATGCGCGGCCGACTCCGGCTCCTCTCGCATTTGCCTGACAATGCAGCCGACTGCCTCGTGCCGCGCCGCCGTAGCCTCGGCCGCAGCCGGCGCCGATGCTTCCGCATCGTTCGGATCGGACAGATAGATTGCGGGTGTGCTCCCTTGCTCTTGTCGCATCCATGTGCCGCGGCGCAGCGCGCGGATCGTCTCGACGCCGGCACGCGCGAACCGGCGTTCTCTCCATCCCCGCGAGCCATAAACGGCGACGGCTGCCGGCTCGCACAGGTCGGCGGCCAGCAACGACGCGAGGACTTCGAACTCGCGCGAGGCGCGTGCCTGGTCCGAACGTTCGAAGTCGATGGCGATGAACGCGCGGTGCTCTTTCAACTGCCGTTGTAGCTCGGCATCGGGCAGGTGGGCCTGGTCCAACTCGTCGCGGGCTCCATAGGGAACCTGGCCGATCGTCAGCACCAGGGCTTGATCCGGCTGTTGCAACACGTAGCTGGCGGGACCACCCTCGTGCCCGGCAGCGACCGTTTGCACGTTTTCGGTTACGCCCAGCGTTCGCAGTCGTTCGGTCAATTCCTCGGCCGTAAGCGTCACCCCTTCGCGCAGCAGCAGGACGAGCGTGCCCCGACTTTCGCTGGAAGAATTGGGCAGCGGCAGAACGAGGGTTTGGCGCAGGCCGGCCAGTTGGGGTTCGTACAAGATGGCCCGTAGCTCGCCGTCGTCATAGAGCGACCGTTCCAAAACGCTGGCCGCAAACGCCTTGTCGGCCATCCGCTCTTCAGCCGCGGCAAAGTTCCCCTCGGCCAACTGCACCAAGAGCAGCGGAAAATCGTCGTACCGTTCACGGCTGGCCCGCTCGGCCAACTGGCGGGCTTCCACCAATTGGCCCAGGCGAATCAAACTGCGAACGAGCCGCTCGTGCAGCACGTTCACCGTCCCCGCGTCGGCAGTCAGCGGAAAATCGGGCCAGGGAGTCAGGCTGGCGACCACTTCGTCGTACTTGCCAGTTTTCCAAAGGGCGAGCGACTTCCACGATTGGGCCTCGGAATCGGCCGAATCGGCAGCATGCAATTCGACCAGCGCCAGCAGGCGCTGCCAGTCTTCCTGCTGCGACAACGTACCGGCCAGGCGAGTAAACGAAGCAGCGCGATCCGTGTCGCTGGCGTACGCTTCCTGCAAACTTCCACCCTTGAGCAACAGGCCCGGCTTCAGCCACTGGCAATACATTTGCAGCGATTCGTCTTCCGATTGCTCGGCCCGGCGGAGGGCCTCGAGGGCCAATGGGTAATCGCCTTGCTGCTGGTAGTCGAGGGCGAGGAAATAGTCGATCCAAGGGTCGTCGGGATTGCTCGCCCGATGGCGCTCGACGAGTTGCCGAAGCTGCTCCCATTCTCCCTGCTGCTGGCAGAGCTGTGCCAATTGTTGAAATACTTCGGGCGTTCGGCCCCGCGATTCGTACGCTTCCTGGCCCCGTCCCAAATGAAACAACGCCGCGGTCCGCAAGCCTTGCAGCAGCGACTTCTGATCCGGATCGGACTCTTGGGCGACGGCGGCCTCGAGCATCGCGCTCGCCTGCGAATACTTCTGCTGCCGCAAGAGCAGTTGCCCCTCGTAGTAGTCGGCCTGGGTGCCCTCCGGCTGCCGCTGGCGATGGGCGGCCAGCAGCGCGGGAAGCTGCTCGTCGGCGATCCCCCCCTCGTACTCTTCGTAGTCGCTCGTCAGGAACTCGAAGGCAGCCGCCGGATCTTCCGCCCGGGCATAGGCCTCGGCCGCTTTGCCGGCCGCGTTCATCGCTCGCAGGTACTCGATTTCGTACTCGGCCCGTTTGGCAGGGAGCCATTCGAGCTGGGCCGCCTGCCGGTACAGCGCCGCGGCCTGTTCGTATTTCTGGGCGTTTTCGAGCCGCGCCGCTTGGAGCGTCAACAAGAGCGGCGAAGCGGGTGCCTGTTGCTCGACAAAAGCTTGCAGCGTTTCGAACGTCGCCAGGTCGTCGCGGTAGAGGGCCGTCTGTGCCTCGTCCGCGGCGGCATCCAACGGCTGCGGCATCCGCTCTAGAATTTTCGGCAGTTGGGCGAGTCCCTCTCGATCGGCCAGAAGGCAATAGCTCCGCAACCCCTCGCGATAGTTCGGGCAGAGCTGGAGCAGTTCGCGCCATTTGGCCGCGGCTCCGGCGGCGTTTTGCTGGGCCTCGAGCGATTCGGCCTCGATGATTAGCGCCTGGGGACCGCGACCCAGCAGCCGCTGGTACTCTTGGGCCGCGGCCAGCGCCAGCCCGTGTCGCCCCAAATTGTGCAGGGCGTCCGCGCGGACCAAGTGGACCCCCGGCTGCTTCTCGGCCGAAATGGTCGCGCACACGTCGAGCGCGGCGGTGTATTGATCTTGCCACGCCAAAGCCCAGGCCAGATCGAGCCGGCCCAGATCGTGTACCGCGGGGGGGAGCGGCAGTATCGCCAAGGCCGCGATCTTGGCCGGGTCGGCCGCCTCGGTTTCCGAGCCGTAGATGGCATCCAGCTTGTGATAGTTGTATCCGTCGGGATGGGCTGCGACCGCGTCCCGCACGGCCCAGTCCGCCGCGTGCGAATGGGCCCGGTTCAGCCGTTCGTAGTCGAACAGTTTCCAGTTCCGACCCGACCGCTGCAGCCAGTAGCGAAAGGCAGCCATCTGGTTGTAGTCGGACTGCACGACATAGACGAGCGCCTGATCCTGGCGCTGGCCACGCTCGACCCGAACGATGGAAAAGTCGGTGTATCCCTCGGGCGTCTCCAGTAGATACGCCAGTTCGGTTTTGAGCTTCCAGGCCCCGCTGCCGCTTTCGAGCGAAGGATGCTGGCGGATGCGACGCACCATTAGGTCGAGATCGACGCAAGCTCGAAACGCCTCGTCGTCGTCGTTGCGGCCGGCGTTGTTCAGCCGCACCAGCAAGCGGCCCAGATCGCGCAGCTCGCCGGCAGAGCAGCCGACGCTGTCGCCGTTCATGGCCCGCGCGATGTTCGCCGCGCGCTCGGCGGGCGTTTCCCAACGATCGACCAGCGAGTCGGGGTCGGCGACGCGCTGGAAGGTCGTCAGTTTTCCCAGGCCCCAGATGGCGGCGGAAAGAAGTGCGACCATCAGCACCAGCGCGCCCCCCACGAGCAGCCAGGTGCCGCGGGCGTCGCGCGGCGGCGGCAAGTCGGGCAGAATCGTCGCTTCGAGCGGCGGCGGGCGAGTGGTCACAACCGGCATCCTTTCAGTATCGCGCGGGCCTGGGCACAGTCGGGTTCATTATTTGCCAGTGAGGCGGGGCTGCCAACACGCGATCCGGCTTTTTCTGCCAGGTTTTCTTCCCGCGGGCGCGGCGAGTCGCTACACTGCACGAAGCGCCGCCGGCGTGGGCAAGCGCCGTGCGGCGCGCAAGAAGGAGCGAGTCGATGGTTTCTGCATTTTGTCTGTGTGCCGCGCTGCTGGTTGCCGATCCCGCGGCCGGAACTCCCGAGTCGCAAGGTACGCTTCTGCGAAGCGTCGCTAATCAAAGTACGCTTCTGCGAAGCGTCGCTAAGGAAGTGCCCCACGCGGCGCGACCGTTTCACGAAATTCGAGCCGAGATTCAGAGCCTGTTGAAGAGCGAGGCCCAGGCAGCCGGCAGCGCCGCGCGGGCGGCCCCGCTCGTTCGGATGTGCGCCTTGCACGGCGAATTGCTGGCCGACTCGCGGTACGAGAGCAGCGACACGCTTCAGGAATATCGCGGGCGGCTGTGGAGTCGACTGCGACGCGTGAAAGACAAGCTGAAACGCGAACTGGTTCGCTCGTCCGATCCTCACGACGTTCGGGCATTATCCGACCAGCGATTTCTGGAACAAGCCGATCCCGGCTTGCTGTCGGGCCTGGGTGGCGGCGGAGTGGTTCTCGATTCCGGCCCGGACCTGGTCGATCTGATCGAGCGGACCATCAATCCCGCGTTTTGGGACGTACACGGCGGACCGGGTACGATCGTCTATTACGCGCCGCTGCGCTGCCTGGTGGTGCGAGCGACGGGCCAAACGCACGAAAAAATCGGCGGCGCGATCGGCGGCCTGCGCAAAGCGGGCAAGTAGAAGTTGAATGAAGGCGAACGGAGGAGGGAATTGAACAGAAGGCAACAAAGGAAACGAAGAAGAGATTCGCAGTCAGGATTGATTTGCGCCAGGTAGGATCATTCGGCTGACGCCATCGACGAGTTTAATCGCATGAAAGTTGGCAAGCAGGCCCAGGGGGACGTCGAGCAGCCGCATGTAGCTCATCAGTTTTGCCTTGTGTACTGGCAGCACATGCTCGACTGCCTTCAACTCGACGAGCAAACAATTTTCGACCAGCACGTCAAATTTTAGCACTTCTTCGAAAACAAAACCCTTGTAGTCGATTGAAATAAGTTGCTGCCTCGAGGCTCGCAGGCCACGCAATTCCAGCTCTCGCAGCAGGCACTTTTCGTAAACACTCTCGATCAGACCAGGCCCCAACTCGCGATGCACCTCGATGCATGACCCGATTACTTCTTTCGACACCTGGTCGGCTCGGACATATCTCGGATGCATTGCTATTCTCTATCTCTGCTGACGCCGCACTGCATCCCTTCGTTGTCTTCGTTTCCTTCTGTTCAATTCCTTCCTCCCGCCGCAATGCTACTTGCCTGCTTCTGGCCCAATTGCCGCTGCTTGCCAACTGGCCAGGCCGCGGCTGTCATCCCCTATCGGGCTTGTTGTGCGGTGCGCCCCTTGGTCGGTCGCTAAACCAGTTCGGCGATCGGCGTTCCTTCGCCCAGAATCGAGATCGGCCGGCCGGCAGAATTCAAGAATTGCTGGCGGGTGTCGATCCCCAGTTGCCGATAGACGGTCGCCAATACGTCGCCGGGCGAAAGGGCGCGATCCGCGGGATGCTCCCCTTTCTTCGTGGTCGCCCCCACGACGATCCCCGATTTGAGGCCGCCGCCGCTCATCAGCACGCTCATCGCCTGCGGCCAGTGGTCGCGCCCGGCCGAGCGATTAATCCGCGGCGTGCGGCCGAATTCGCCCCAGCACCAGAGCACCACCCGCTCGGAGAGTCCCCGCTCGTCGAGATCGAGCAGCAGGGCCGACAGCGCCTGGTCGAGCGGCACGTTGTTGTCGCTGGCGCCGCTGGTGACGGTCCCCCCGGCGTTGCCGTGATGATCCCAACTGCCGACCCGGACGCTCACGATTCCCGCCCCCGCCTCGATGAAGCGCCGAGCGAGCAGCATGCACTTGCCGAAATCGTGCTTACCGTACCGCTCGCGCGTGGCGGGCGATTCTTGGTCCACGTCGAAGGCGTCGTGGGCGGCGGTGCTCGAAAGCATTTCGAGCGCCTGCCGTTCGAGTTCGTCCATCGAGTCCATCTGCCGCCGCACCCCGCTCTGCCGCTGCATCCGGTCGAGCGCGGCCCGCAGGCCGCGGCGATCGGCCAGGCGATCCAGCTTGAGCGTGGGACGCACGTTCAGGCCGACCGGTTTGCCGTTGGAATAGACCTCGAACGCATCGTAGGCGTTGCCCAGGAACTTGGCCCCGCCGTCGTCGCCGTTGGGAACGTGGATATACGTCGGCAGGCCGCCATGCATCGGCCCCCGCACCTTGCTGACGATCGCCCCGGCCGCGGGATAGTCGTGCGGCAGCTCGTTTTCGAGCGAGGCGCTTTTGTAGCCGGTCTGCACGTAGCGCTGGCCCCCGCCGTGCCCCGAGTTGTCGTGACAACACGAGCGGACCAGCGAGTACCGATCGGCCAGCCCAGCCAGTTGGGGCAGCGTTTCGCTGATGAACGTGCCGGGAACGCGGGTGGCGATCGGGCCGAACGGACCCCGAATTTCGAGCGGCGCTTCCGGCTTGGGATCGAACGTTTCGTAGTGCGACGGCCCGCCCGGCAGAAAAATCAAAATCGCCTGCCGCGACTTGGCCTGCTCGCCGGCGCTGCTTGCCGCCCGCAGCCGCAACAGGTCGGGCAGGGCGAGGCCAGCGCTCGCGATGGCTCCGACCTGAAGCATGGTGCGGCGGTGGATGCCGTCGCAGTGCGGCTGCTTTCGACCCCAGACGGTCCACATGACGCGGTCCTCTTTCAGGAAACTTCCTTCGGCGGCATTCCCGGTGGCTAGTGGACGATCAACGCTGAGTTGACGGGTGCCACGTCCCACGCTTGCGTGGGCGTGCGATTGTGTTTCAAACCGGCAGACTGTCAGTTGAGCCTTGAACGTCCACTAGCTCGCTGGCCCCAATTCTACCCATCGGCATGGGCAACGCATAGACTCGACTTGATATGATCTGGAGTCGGGCGGGCCGCGGATTTCAGGACTGCGGGTTCATTTCGAGCCAAGTCGCTTGAGCCGCACCGCCGGCAGCCGTTTGAGTCGCTGATTTTGGGGATCAACTTCGATCCCCACCGATTCGAGCGCCGTCACTCCCAGGAGCGGCTCGGCATCGTCCTGTCCGAAAATGACCGTCGAGCCGACGATCTCGCCCATGAATTCTATCTGGGCGACCGCGATCCCAAGCGCCAGTTCGCTTCCATCGGCCAATTCGTACGTCCGCTCGCCGGCCGGTTGCAGCCCGATTTCGCGTAACCGATTTGACGGTATGTAGCAGTCGATTGCGCCGGTATCGACCAAGAACAATCCTTCCCAGCGCCGCGACGGATCGGCCGGGTTGACTACGGCTACGGTGACATGTGTTGCGCCCATGGCTCTCGTGTGGTACGGGGAAGGATCGCCTTTGGAATACGAGACGGTTGCTCTCGTCCCGTGCTTGGACCACAATTGCGCCGACCTGTGACGCTTTGTCTGGAAGCTTTTAGCATAGAGCATAGAGGGACCCGCCATGATTTCCATCCCCGGCCTGACTCGCGGAATTTCTCGGCGCACATTCCTGCAAACGACGGCGGCGGCGGCAACGGCCTTCACTATGCCAGCGGGCATTTCACTGGGCCAAGAGAAAGGCGACCGACCCAAACAAGACCCATCGGTCAAGGTGCTCAACCCGCAGGCGCGGGTGCCGTTGTCGTTCATCATCGACGATTCGACCTGCCTGGTGAACCTGGCCCACTTCTGCATCCCGCAGTTCGCCGAGGTTTTTCCCGACCAGTACAAGCAAGACTGGCGCAAGCTGCCGCGCGAGATTCCCGACAGCTTCGTTCGCGAGTTCGGCGAGTGGTGCCGCGAGCACGGCGTGAAAGGGAAATACAGCATCGTGCCCTATCCCGCGCTGGTCGGCTGGGTCGATCGCGAAATGCCCGGCTGGACGCGGCAGCAGCTCGACGACAGCCTCAAGCTGGTCCGCGACTTTATGACCCAAGATTGGGACATCCACCCGGAGATGATTACCCACACCTGGGCGATCAATACCAAAACGGGCAAGCCCTACGAGGAGCGAACCGAGCGCTTTCAAGAGAACTGGGGCTTCTCCGTTGGCAAATCGGTGGACGAGCTGACCGACTATCTCGCCTACGCTTTGCGGGTTTTGAAAAACGCCGGCCTGCCATGCGAAGGAGTGACCACGCCCGGCGGCTTCGGCAGCCGGGTGATGCCGCAACTTGCCCAGGCGACGCTGCAAAGCGTGCGCGACGTGTACGGGGCCGAAATTCCCCACTACTTTCGCAACCTTTATACCGACGACCGGAGCGTCGCCCCGCTCGTGCAATACGCCAGCGGCCTCGATGGGGACGATCCGCAGTGCGTCGTTTCCGTCGTCGGCTGCACGGGGGATTGGTTCGGTGGTTGGGATGGCCTCGAAGCGGGCTCGGTCGATCAGTTCATCACGGCCGACCTGAAAGGGGGCCGCCTGCCGCAAGTGATCGACAAAGGCGAGCCGGCGATCCTCGTCTGCCACTGGCCGGGAATCTATTTCAATGGCGAGCGGATCGGCTTCAACATCTTCAAAGAGATTGTGAAACGACTGAACGACCGGTACGACAATCTGTTGTGGATGAAGAACAGCGAAATCGCCCGCTACTGGGCGGCCAAAGAGCTGACGACCATCGAGCGGCAGCCGAATCACGTTCTATTCAAAGCTCCGTTCGGTTCGCCGCGCTATACAGTGAGCGTCGCCGCCAGCGAGCCGAGCGCCGTCAAAACAGTGAGCTACGGCGCGGTGGGCAGCGATCGCGGCCAGCCGCTGAAAGAAGTGGCCGAACCGCTGAAGCTCGTTCCGGGCTCGTGGTGCCGGGCGAAAGGGGCGATCCTGGCCTGCTTCGACCTGCCCAAAGGGAAATCGGCGTTGGAATGGTCCACGGCGCAATAGCCGGGACCAAACCTGGTCCCGGAGCGTCGAAAGTTGATCTGCAATTGATCCGGAGCAAGTTTGCTCCCGGCTATGACAGCGCGCTCGTTACATCGCCCGTCTCATTGCCCGTCCGCGCCGGCAGCGTTAGAATTCGCGTCTTGCTTGACAACCCATTCTCCGCCTCTTTTCTCTACCAAGCGCAATGTCTGCCACCGGCCTAAATATCCTCCCGTCGGGTGAATTGGACCTCCTTTCCTTGGGGGCAATTGTCCACCGTCTCGACCCCGGAATTATCCCGTTCCGCAAGGCCGCTCAGTGTCAGATTCACGTCAGTGGCGGCGAGTTTAACGTCGCCGCCAACCTGGCGGATTGCTTTCGATTGAAGACGGGCATCGCCAGCGCGATGGTCGATTACCCGATTGGCGATCTGATTGCCGAGCGGGTGCGGGCGATGGGGGTGCGCAGCTTCTACAAGCACTTCCGGCACAATGGCGTCACCGGCCCCAACATGGCCACCGTCTATAGCGACCAGGGGAAAGGGGTGCGGGCGCCCGTGGTCTTTTACAACCGCTGCAACGAGGCGGCGGCCCAGCTCAAGCCGGGCGATTTCGACTGGAAAGCAATCATGGCCGGCGGCGTGCGTTGGTTCCACAGCGGCGGGATTTTCGCGGCCCTGTCGGCCACGACGCCCGAAGTGATCATCGAAGGAATGCAGGCGGCCAAAGCAGCCGGCGCGGTCGTTTCGCTCGATCTGAACTTTCGAGCCAAGCTGTGGCAAATCTCCGGCGGCCTGGCGAAGGCGCAAGACACCCTGCGGCGGATCGTGGCCAACGTCGATGTGCTGGTCGGCAACGAGGAAGACCTGCAGAAAGGGCTCGGCCTGAAAGGGCCCGATGTCGAATCGAAGAAGAACCTCGACCCGACGGCGTTTTTCGGCATGATGGACCAAGTGGCGAAGGAGTTGCCGAACATCAAGGTGGTCGCCACCACCTTGCGCGAAGTCCACACGACCAATCGCCACGACTGGAGCGCGGTCGCCTGGATCAATGGCAAAACGTATGTCGCGCCCGAGTGCCAACTCGACGTGCTCGACCGTGTGGGAGGAGGCGACGGCTTTGCCGCCGGCTTCTTCTACGGCCTGCTCAGCGGCGCAGCGCCCCAAGAAGCGCTCAATCTCGGCTGGGCCCACGGCGCGCTGCTCACCACCTTTCCCGGCGACACGACGATGGCCTCGCTCGAACAGGTGCAGCAGTTTGCGCAAGGTGGCTCGGCGAGGATTCAGCGGTAGCAAATTATGAGGGCCGAAACGTGCCGGAGATTAGCCGATTCCTTGGCATTGTGATCCAGATATATTACAGCGATCACAGTCGGCCCCATTTTCATGCCAGGTATGGCAGTTACCGAATTACCGTGGAAATCGAGTCGGGTGTTGTGAAGGGATCGTTCCCGCGCCGCGCATTGAGCGCAGTCCTCGATTGGTACGTTGCACACATGGACGAGTTGACGGACAATTGGAATCGAGCGCGTAACGGCCAGTCTTTGGTGCAAATCTCGCCGCTGGAGTAGGGCATGCTTTGGGTAAGAGAGGCAAAACATGTTGGAGGATATCGGCTCTGGCTGTCGTTCAGCGATGGAACGTCCGGCGAAGTCGATTTGTCCGGCCGGCTTCACGGCGACGTCTTTGAGCCGCTAAGAGAATTGGATCTGTTTAGCCAAGTTAGGTTTGTCCCAGATATGGACACCGTGGTGTGGCCCAACGGCGCGAATCTTGCGCCGGAGTATCTGCGCGACGCGATGATTGAGCAAGGAGGCTGCATTTGCCGTCAGGAACCGTTGCCGGCTGCCAGCGCCTCCGATGACGAGATACTGCACGTCACCGCCGCGGAATACCTCGGCGACTATCGTGTTTGGCTTGAGTTCAGCGACGGCACCTCCGGCGAAGCCGACCTATCTCCCACCCTGCGGGGACCGATGTTCGAGCCGCTTAAGGATAAAGCGCTCTTCGGCCAGGTCGTCTTTGATCCCGAAGCAGACACCATCGTGTGGCCCAACGGCGCGGATCTGGCCCCGGAGTACCTGCGAAGCCTCGTCAATGTTTCCGCGTCGGCAGCGAGGTAAGCCAAAAAAACCGAACCATGCGACTGATCGAGTTTCAGCGCGACGTGGATTTTGAAACCGAAGAGCACCGTTCGAGGCGTGAGTCAGGGTGGATGGGTGGTGCTTTCGTTGAGCTTCCGTACTTTTTAAGTTGCCTCACGCGAATCAATTTCGAGAGGGTGCCTGTCGAAGTTTGGGAACCAGCAGCAAGAGAGTTCATAACGAAAGAGGCGAGCCGCGCTAGTTGGATCACGCGCTCGCCCTACTTTCAGGAATTTGCGGTATTGATACTCAGAGAATGTTATCGTCAGAGTTGCCTCGGGCACCGTTTTCCAATTCGAGCGGAGAATCGGCAGGAGCGATCTACTCGCTTTGTTCTGGAACATCCGCACTTGACCATCGAAGAGATTTCGCAACGGCTGAATACAACCGACAAACAGTTGCATCGCAACAGCATGCTTATGCTGGCGCTGCGCGAACACGACCGATGCGCAACTGCCGCACCAAATGCGGGCCGCTAGCCCTTTCCGACCCAAACCCCGAACCCCGATCCCCGAACCCCGATCCCCCAACCCCCACTCATGCCCCCCACCGCTGATTTCGGTCTCATTGGCCTCGCCGTCATGGGCGAGAACTTGGCTCTCAACGTCGAAAGCCGCGGCTATACGGTCGCGGTTTTCAACCGCACGACGAGCGTGGTCGATGCCTTGATGGCCGGCCGCGCCAAGGGCAAAAAATTCATCGGCTGCCACTCGGTCGAGGAACTGGTCGCCGCGGTAAAGACGCCCCGCAAGATCATGCTGATGGTCAAGGCGGGCCAGCCGGTGGACGATCTGATCGAGCAGTTGCTGCCACACCTATCGCCGGGAGACGTGGTGATCGACGGTGGCAACGAGCACTACACCAACACCGAGCGGCGCACCAAATACCTAGAAAGCAAGGGGCTGCTGTTCGTCGGCACCGGTGTATCCGGCGGCGAGGAAGGGGCGCTCAAGGGCCCCAGCATGATGCCCGGCGGCAGTTCCGCCGCTTGGCCCCTAGTCAAGCCGATCTTCCAAGCCATCGCGGCCAAAGTCGGCCCGAACAACGACATTCCGTGCTGCGAATGGGTCGGCCCCGGCGGCGCGGGGCATTACGTGAAGATGATTCACAACGGCATCGAGTACGGCGACATGCAGCTCATCTGCGAAGCCTATCTCATGCTTAAAGAAGCGGCCGGCCTGTCGAACGACGAGCTGTACGATGTGTTCGACACCTGGAACCGGGGCGATCTCGAAAGCTATCTGATCGAGATCACGCGCGACATCTTCAGCGCCCGCGACGATCAGGGAGGAGACGGCTACCTGGTCGATAAAATTCTGGACGTCGCCGGCGCCAAGGGGACCGGCAAGTGGATGAGCCAGTTGGCGCTCGATCTGGGCGTTCCCAGCACGATGGTCACCGAGGCGGTCTTTGCCCGCGGCATCTCGGCGATGAAGTCGGCGCGCGTCAATGCGTCCAAAGTGCTTAAGGGGCCGACGGTCGCCTCGTCGGGCGTAAAGATCGGCGACAAAATGGCATTCATCGAGGCGGTGCGCCACGCCCTGTATGCCTCCAAGATTTGCAGCTATGCCCAGGGCTTCGTCCAGTTGCAAGCTGCCGCCAAAGAGCACAACTGGCCGCTCAAGTACGGCGACATCGCCCTCTTGTGGCGCGGCGGCTGCATCATTCGGGCGGCTTTCCTCGAAAGGATCAAGGAAGCGTTCGACGCCCAGCCAAACCTGGAAAACCTGCTGCTCTATCCGTACTTTGCCGAGGCGACGGCGAGGGCGCAAGACGCGTGGCGACAGGTGGTCGTAACAGCGACGCAAATGGGCCTGCCGGCAGTCGAGTTCGTTAGCGCCCTGGCCTATTACGACGCGCTGCGCCGCGAGCGGCTGCCGGCGAACCTGCTGCAGGCCCAGCGCGACTATTTCGGGGCGCACACCTACCAGCGAGTCGATAAGCCGCTCGAACAGAAGTTCCACAGCGAGTGGATGGACCTGCGGCGTCCGCCAAAGCCTTAGACTTCCTAACTCAATCGACTCCCTTCCACGCCAAAGCTGCATGTCTCAAGAAGCTGGGCATATGCGTCATCCTGCGGGTTGTCCCAAATGTCAGAAAGCGACGCCTGGCTGGCGCGCAGCCAGAACTCGCGATCTTCGTCAGGCGGCAGAACGGTGACGAGCAGGCGGGCACCTTCTTCCAGGGACGTATCTTCAGACAGTTCTATCCGGCCATTGCGAACCACGGCCCAGACCGAATTCAACATGCGTGACGCTCCCCAGAGAAACGAACGGGCTTCGCGGCAATCCATCCCTATTGTACTCCACAGAAAGCGTTGCCAGACTAGGCGACGAGGTGAACCATGTCCGCCGAGTATCTTCAGCAGCTTTTCGGTCTCGAAAACCAGGTCGCCGTCGTCATTGGCGGCACGGGCGTCTTGGGGGGGGCGCTGGCCGATGGTCTGGCCCAGGCCGGCGCGAAGGTGGTTGTTTCCGGACGGTCGCAAAAGCGCGGCGCCGAACGGGTGAGCGCTATCGAGGCGCTGGGCGGCGAAGCGGTGTTCCTCGCCGTCGATGCCATCGAGCGGCAATCGATGCAGTCGCTGCTGGAAGCGACGCTGCAACAGTTTGGCCAGGCCGACATTCTGGTCAATTGCGCGGGGACCAACTCGTCGGTCCCCTATGCCCAGATTACCGACGAAGAGTGGCATAAGGTGATCGACAGCCAGCTCACCGCGACGCATCTGGGCTGCCAGGTGTTCGCTCCCTACATGGCGGCCCAGGCCGAGGGGGGCTCGATCCTGAATATCGGCAGCGTCACCAGCCACCTGCCGTTGTCGCGGGTGTTCGCCTATTCGGCCGCCAAGGCGGCGGTGGTCAATCTCACGCAGAACCTGGCCCGCGAGTTCGCCCCGAAAAACGTGCGGGTCAACGTGCTTTGTCCCGGCTTCTTTCCCGCCGAGCAGAACCGCAAACTTCTGGATGATGTGCGCACCGAAAACATCATGCGGGGCACTCCCATGGCCCGCTTTGGCGAGCCGCACGAACTGGTGGGGCCCGCTCTACTACTGTTGTCGCGGCGGGCGGGGTCGTTTATGACCGGCGAAGACCTGTACGTGGATGGCGGATTTACCGCGATGCGATTTTGAGTTGCTGCTGCCATTCGCTAAAGCAGAATATTTGCGATGCCGCACACCGTTGTCATCTTCGGCGCTTCGGGCGACTTGACCAGTCGCAAGCTGATTCCCGCGCTGTACCTCCTTCACCAGAAGGGGCGGCTTCCCAAGGAAACTCGGGTCGTCGGCTTTTCTCGAACCCCCTTCACGCACGAAACATGGCGCGAAGAGCTGACCGCGACGACGCAAAAGTTCGCCGGCCAGGAATTCGACGCCGCCGCCTGGCAGGATTTTGCCGCCGGAATTTTCTATCAGCCGGGCGATATCGACCAGCCCGACAGCTTTGCCGAATTGGCGAAGCTGCTGGACGAACTGGAAAAAGGGGTCGCTGCAACCCGCGTTTATTATCTTTCGACCGCGCCAAAGCTGTATCAGGCCGCCATCGCCAACCTGGGGGCGGCCGGCCTGGCCGACGAGTCGCGGGGTATCCGCCGGGTGGTGGTCGAGAAGCCGTTTGGCACGGATCTGGCATCGGCCCAGGACTTGAACCGGGCGATTCACCAGGTCTTTGCCGAGAAGCAGGTCTATCGCATCGACCACTACCTCGGCAAAGAGACCGTGCAGAACATGCTGGTCCTGCGGTTTGCCAACACGATCTTCGAACCCCTCTGGAACCGCCTCTATATCGACCACGTGCAGATCACCGTGGCGGAAGAGGTCGATGTCGGCAGCCGCGCCGGCTACTACGACCATACGGGCGTGTTACGCGACATGTTTCAGAACCACCTGCTGCAACTCTTGATGATCACCGCTATGGAGGCGCCGGCTCGCTACACGGCCGACTACATCCGCGACGAGAAGGTGAAAGTGCTGCGGGCGATCAAGCCGCTGACCGGGGGCGATTTTGCCCGCGACACCCTCCGCGGCCAGTACGACGACTACCGCCAGGCAGAAGGCGTGCCCCCGAGCAGCCAAACGGCCACCTTCGCCGCGCTCAAGTTGCACGTCGATAACTGGCGGTGGCAGGGGGTGCCGTTCTACCTCCGCTCGGGCAAGGTGATGAGCTGCCGCACCTCGCAAATCGTCATTCAGTTCCGCCAGCCGCCGATCATGATGTTCGAGAGCGGCTCGCGGTCGCAGCTCGACGCCAACAAGCTGGTCATTCAGATCCAGCCGGCGGAAGGAATTCAGATGCACTTTCAAACCAAAGTGCCCGACGCGGGGATGAAGCTGCGGAGCACCGATCTCGACTTCAAGTTCGCCCGCGAGTTTACCGGCATCATGCCCGATTCGTACCAACGGCTGCTGCTGGACGCAATCGGCGGCGATGCCAGCCTGTTCGCCCGGCACGACGAAGTGGAAGTCGCCTGGAGCATCATCGACCCGATCCTGGCCGCCTGGCAAAGCCCCGCCGCTCCGCCGCTGGAGCTGTACCCGCGCGGCGAGTGGGGACCAACCAACAGCGACGAATGGATGCGAGCGCAGGGGCGGGAGTGGTTCGATGTCTGCCCGGTGCTGCACTGAGAAGGGCTAGGGCAGGGGAGAGCAGGCAGGCGAGCGGGAGGCGTTAGCCTCCCGATGGCGCTGCGTTACACATCCCGTGTCGTTTTCGGAGAGTCACGATGAGCCAGACACGTCACGCCACCGTCCGCCTCGTCGATGAGCAGGGGGCGGGCGGCAAGGTCCGCGAGATTTTCGACGACATCAAGCGGACCAAGCAGATCGACTTCGTCCCCCATTTTTGGCGCGCCTTGGCCACCTACCCCGATCAGTTGGAACTGGTTTGGAACCAGCTTAAAACGCTGATGCATCCCGAGGCGGTCGGCCGGACGAGCAAGCTCGACGCCAAAACGCGCGAAATGATCGCCCTGGCAGTCTCGGCCACCAACGGCTGCGGATACTGCGTCAACTCGCACACGGCGGCGCTAAAAAAGCTGGGCCTCGACAGCGAGACACTGGGCGAAGTGCTGGCCATCGCCGGCCTCTTCAACCAGACCAACGCCCTGGCCGACGGCTACCAGATCGATCCCGACGTACTCCCACCGCTCGAGTAGCAGCCGCCGAGCTGCTTGGATTTCGCATCCGTAGGTACGCCACTACTTCTCGACGACCCAAATGTTTCGGAACGCGACCGGGTTGCCGTGGTCTTGCAGGAAGAGGCCGTTCTTCTCCGGCCCTTCGGGGTCGCGCCCCGGAGTTCCTTGCTTGAGCTCGATGTTGTCGTGAATCACGACGCCGTTGTGCTTGACGGTCGCGCGGGCGTTCTCGGTCTTCTTGCCCGCGGCGTCGTATTTGGCGGCCTGGAAATCGATGTCGTAGGTTTGCCAGGCGAGCGGCGGCAGGCACATGTTCACCGCCGGTTCGCCAATCGAATAGATGCCGCCGCACTCGTTGTTTTTTCCTTCCAAGCCAAACGAATCGAGCACCTGCACTTCCCACCGCCCTTGCACATAGACGCCGCTGTTGCCGCGCGCCTGACCGCGCGACTTGGGCATGAACGGGGTGCGGAACTCGAGGTGCAGCGAGTGGTCGCCCAGCTTCAGCTTGCTTTCGCAGTTGCTGGCCGCCAGCAACTTTTCCTCCATCAGCTTGCCGTTTTCAAGCTGGTCGGCGGTCGTGCCGTCGAACAGCACCTTCGCGCCGGCCGGCGGCTGAGCGCCCAGCGTCGGGCTCTTGCGTTCGACCTGCTTCAACTCGCCGATGGTCTCTCCCCCTTCGTCCTTGACCGTGGCTACTCCGTCTTTAATGACGACGCTGAAGGTATCTCCCTTCAGCGTGCAAACTCCCTCCTTCGATTCCCCCGCGGCACTTCGGGTCTCGCCGCCGCGCTGCCAGCCGGCGCCCGGCAGCCCCCCTGCAAACCCGGCCAGCGAGAATTTTCCTTCGCCCAGGGCAATTACCTGCGCGCCCCATTTTTCGTCGCCAGCCTGGCCGACGTATTCCCCCTGAACCTTGTAGTCGGGTCCGGCTTCGGCTGGGCTAGTGAAGGCGGGATTTTCGTCGGCCGCAAAAACGGCGGGGCTGGCAACCAGTAACAAGAGACCCAGGCTAAAGCAGCGCGTAGGAAAGCTCAGCATCGGAAGCTCCTGAAAAGTGTTTGCTCGTAAATCAACGGCCATTCTGGCCTGTCGCACAGCCAACGGCAAGCGAGCGCGGCACCATCCGCCGCTGCTAGCATTCGTTCACAAGCAATCGGCGTTTGGCTCAAATCCACGTTTGCCGTTGGACGCGCGCTCGGTACACTCCCGGCCACTCATGGAAAGGTCGTTTGTCTTGCACCCACAGCAGTTCCATCGCGCAACCACTCGCAGCACCCGTTGCTGGCGCTCGTTCTTGTGCCTGTGGCTGGTCCTGCTGCTCGCCAGCGTCGGCTGCGGGCTGAACAAGTCGCGGCTGGCCACCGAGCAACTCATCGTTTCCGACGCGGTGGATCAGGCGGTGGCGGCGATCGATTTCAGTCCCCTCTCCGGCAGCAAGGTCTATTTCGACACCAAGTACCTCGACGGCGTCAAACTGACCCCCGTCGGCAACGTCGAATATGTGGTCAGCTCGCTCCGCCAGCAAATGGCCGCCTACGATTGTCGCTTGCAGGACAAGCCCGAGGAGGCGGACTTCATCGTCGAGGCCCGCGTGGGGGTGATGTCGCACGACAGCCAAGAGCTGACGTATGGCATTCCCGGCAGCGCCGCGCTCTCGACGGCTTCGGTCTTTCTGGCCGCCCCGATTCCCGCGCCCGCCATGCCCGAATTGTCGCTCGGCCGCCGCAACCACCAGCAAGGAACGGCCAAGATTGGTGTGTTCGCCTACGATCGCCAAACGCGCGAGCCAGTCTGGCAGGCGGGGGTGACCAAGGCTGCCACCCGGAGTCGCGACCTGTGGATCCTGGGGCTCGGCCCCTTCGAGAGCCACTCGCCCGTTCGGAATCGCAAAGGTTGGTTTGGCAGGCGGAAAGACGAGATCGGCGTCGTCAGGAATGGGAACGATTCGTTTTCCAACTACGCGGGTGCCGTCGTCTTTGAACGGGCGATCGAGCGGCAGACCGAAGCTGCCGCAACGCCAGAGGTGCAAACGGCCGGCTTTGAGCAGCAGGCAACGGCCGAAGCGGAAGGCAAATCGACCGCGGCCGACACCGCGAAAGCCGAGCCGGCCGCAACCGAATAAGGTGAACGTGTGCGCGAGATTGCCAAGCGAACGATCAGCAAGTCCGCCGGCCTAGCGCCGCGGATTCTGATCGCGCGGCTGTCGGCAATCGGCGATTGCATCCAAACGCTGCCCGTGGCTTCCGCCTTGCGCCGGCAATTTCCCGACGCTTTCATCGCCTGGGCGGTCGAAGCGGGCGCCGCGCCGCTGATCGCGGCTCACCCGGCCGTGGACCAGGTGATCGAGCTTCCCAAGGGAATTCTTACCTCGCCGACCGCGGCCTGGCGGGTTCGCCAGCAACTGCTGCCGCTGGACGTGGAGATCGCCCTCGATCCGCAAGGGCTGAGCAAAAGCTCGGCGGTCGCCTGGCTGTCTGGCGCGCGGCGGCGGATCGGCTTTGCCCGGCCCGCCGGCCGCGAAATCAGTTCCCTGTTGAACGGCGAGCTGGTCGAGCCGCGCAAAACGCACATGGTTGATCGCTACCTGGAACTGCTCGAGCCGCTCGGAATCGAGCAGCCGGCCGTCGAGTTTGGCCTCGATCGGCTACGGCACGCCAGCGCGATCGAAACCTTCGCCGCTGGGCCGGAAATCCGGGCCGGCTTCGCCGTCGTCAATCCCGGCGCGGGCTGGGATTCGAAACGCTGGCCGATCGAGCGGCTGGCCGAATTGGTCCGGCAACTGGGCGAGCGGGCCTCGCTGCCGTCGGTTGTTTTGTGGGGAGGCGCGCGAGAACTTGCCTGGGCCGAACAGATCGTTCACCATTCCGCGGGACACGGCAGATTGGCCCCGCCGACCACGCTGCTGGAACTGGCCGGTCTGCTGAAACGAGCGAACCTGATGATCGCGGCCGACACAGGGCCCTTGCATCTAGCGGCAGCGGTAGGAACGCCCAGCGTCGGCCTGTTTGGCGCCACGCGCCGCGAGATTTGCGGGCCGTATGGCGGGCGGCACATTGCCCTACAAGCCGCGTTCGACGGTTCTGCCGGCCGCAAACTGCCCGGCGCCGACAATTGGGCCATGCGACGAATTTCCGTCTCCGCGGTGTTTGCAGCCTGCCAGGAAATCCTGGGCGTGGCCCCTGCGGGTCGCAGCCGGGCTCTGGCAGCCTTGCCTTGCAATCGCTGACGCCCGAATGTCAAACTCCACTAGTGCCTCGTCACGCTGCCTATGAGGGATAGAGGCGTTTCAGTTTGATTCTTGCATCGGCGGCGGTGAAGCGCCAGTCGATCTTGGTGCCAGTCTGGTTGCGGGCGGTTTGCCAGGCGGCGACCTCGCCGGTCGGCAGTTCTTTATTGTCGATGCGGCGATCAGGAGGCATAAGCGGAGTGAAACTGACTACTGGCCACTGACCACTGGCTCCTGCTGCGACAGGCAGTGGAACGACCCCAAGCCCCAGATCAAGTGCAGCGACGGGCAGCCCCGAACGTCGCGATCCGGGAACAAGGGCTGTAGCGTCCGCAGCGCTTCGTCGTCGGCCGGGTCGCCGAACTGCGGCACCACCACCACTCCGTTAGCGATCAAAAAATTGGCATAGCCGGCCGGCAAGCGCTGGCCGTCGCAATACAGGGGCCGCGGCAGCGGCAGCCGCACGATCGCCAGCGGCTGGTCGTCCTGGTCGGTCATGGCCTGCAATTCGACCAGGTTTTGCTGCGTGGGAGCGTAATTGTCGTCGGCTGGGTCGTCGCAGACGGAAACGACCAGGGTGGTGGGATTGACGAAGCGGGCGATCTGGTCGATGTGGCCGTCGGTATCGTCGCCGGCAATCTCGCCCCCCTTGAGCCAGAGCACCTTTTTCGCGGCCAGATAATCCCGCAAGTATCCCTCGACATGGGCTCGGGACAGGCCCGGATTGCGGTTGGGATTCAACAGGCACGACTCGGTGGTCAAGATCGTTCCCCGGCCGTTGCCGTCGATCGCCCCTCCTTCCATGACGATCCCCGGTACGAAGCGGCGGCGGCCTTGCAGCGCGGCAATTTCGCTCGGCACCTGGTTATCGAGATCGAACGGCGGGTACTTGCCGCCCCAGGCGTTGTATTCCCAATCGACAAGGGCGGGGGAGGAAGAGGGGCCAGGGGCTAGGGGCTGGGGGCTGGGGGAAGCAGTGCTGGCTGGGCCAGCAGTGGCACCCTGCAAAAACGTTGGTCCGTGATCGCGGCACCAGGCGTCGTTGGTGGGAATGTTGTGCAGCGTAACGTTCGCCAAGTCCCCGACCAGCGACCAGGCCTGTTCGAGCACCTCGCGGCCCCCCGCCAGAATATTCACCGGCTGGTACTCGGCCAGCAAGCGCACGAACTGGGCAAACTCGGCCGGCACCGGCTCAAAATGATCGGGCCAGGTCGCCGGATTCCGCGGCCAGGAGAGCCAGGCGCTCGCCTGCGGCTCCCATTCGGCGGGCCAGCGGTAACCGAGGTTTGCCGGAGTGTCGGTCATTTGTGCCTTCATTAGTTGTTTGCCGTTACTATGAGTCCCGGTACCGCTTTGTGATGTCGCCGTAGGCGTCGATCCGCCGGTCGCGCAAAAAGGGCCAGTGCGTGCGCACCACGTCGATCAGGCCAAGATCGCACTCGGCCATCACGATCTCTTCCCCTTCGTGCTGCCCCTTGGCGATCAGGTTGCCGTTGGGGTCGCTGATGAACGAGCCCCCCCAAAACTGCAGCGCCCCCTCTTGCCCCACGCGGTTGGGAGCGGCGACGAACACGCCGTTGGCGATTGCGTGCGAGCGCATCATCGTTTCCCAGGCGCTATGTTGGCTCGCGCCGAACTCGGCCTTCTCGTCGGGCAGCCAGCCGATGGCCGTCGGGTAGAAAATGATCTCCGCGCCGGACAGGGCGGTCAGCCGGGCTGCCTCGGGATACCACTGATCCCAGCAGACGCATACGCCCACCTTGCCAAACTTGGTGGGAAAGGTTTGAAAGCCGAGATCGCCCGGCGTGAAGTAGAACTTTTCGTAGTACAGCGGATCGTCGGGGATGTGCATCTTGCGATACAGGCCCGCCTGCGAGCCGTCGGCGTCGAGAATGACCGCCGTGTTGTGGTACAGCCCGGGAGCCCGCCGCTCGAAGAGCGAGCCGACGACGACCACGCCGTGTTTTTTGGCCGCGTCGGCCAGGGCCTGGCTGGTCGGGCCGGGAATTGGCTCCGCAGCGGCAAAATGGCGGTGGTCTTCGGTCTGGCAAAAGTACGGCCCGGTAAACAGCTCTTGCAGGCAGACGATGTTCGCCCCCCGCTCGGCAGCCGCCGCGATCTGGGCGAGGGCCTTCTCGACGTTGGGCGCTTTGGCCTCGGTGCAGGCCATTTGCACCAGGGCGACGGAAACCGGGCGGGGCGTGACGCGGTCGTAAGGCATGGCACAACCAGTTCCAGGTTCCACGTTCAAGGTTCAAAGTTTTATAGTACGGCGTTATGCTCGATGAGTACACCCGGTAGTTTTTCGTCCCCAAACCTTGAACTTTGAACCTTGAATCTTGAACTGACACTGCTGCTCAAGGCCGAAGCGCACCGCTTGGGCTTTGCGCTGGCGGGGGCCTGCCCGGCCGTCGCCCCGACGGGGTTCACCAGGCTGGCCGAGTGGCTCGACCGGGGCTACGCCGGGCAGATGCACTACCTGGCCGCTCGGCAAGATGCCTACGAGCATCCCCGGCACGTTTTGGAGGGGGTCCGCAGCCTGCTGATGCTCGGGCTGGCGTATCGCACCGACGCCCCGCAGCCGGTGCAGCCGGGCCAGGGGCGCATCTCGCGCTACGCCTGGGGGCCGGCCGACTATCACGATTTGATTCACGATCGCCTCCAGCAGTTGATTGCCTGGCTTGAGGAGCGGGTGCCGGGTGCGAAGGCCCGCGGCGTGGTCGATACCGCGCCCCTCTTGGAGCGCGAGTTCGCCCAGCTTGCCGGCTTGGGCTGGGTCGGCAAGCACACGCTGCTCATCAACAAGCCGGCGGGAAGCTATTTTTTTCTGGCCGCCCTGCTGACCGATCAGGAACTGGCAGCCGACGAGCCGTTCGCGGCCGACCACTGCGGCACCTGCCGAGCTTGCCTCGATGCCTGTCCGACGCAGGCCTTTCCGCAGCCGTATGTGCTGGATGCGACGCGGTGCATCAGCTACCTGACGATCGAGTTGCGCGATTCGATTCCCGAGGACTTGCGGCCCGGCATCGGCGACTGGCTGTTCGGCTGCGACGTTTGCCAGGAGGTTTGCCCGTGGAACGAGGCGGCGGAGAGACGCTTGCCGATGCCGGAAACGTCCGCGGGAGCGCGGGGCGTGGCACCCACGTTTTTGCCGGCCGCCGATGCCAACCCGGTCGATTTGATCGGTCTGTTCGATCTGGACGAGGCAGGGTTTCGCCGCCGTTTTCGGCAGACGCCGCTGTGGCGTGCCAAGCGGCGGGGCATTCTGCGCAACGCGGCGATCGTGCTGGGGAACCAACGGGCGACCGCCGCAATTCCGGCTCTCCAGCGTGGTCTGGAAGACCCGGAACCGCCGATCCGCGAAGCTTGCCAGTGGGCACTGGCGCGAATGCGACAGGCGGACGAATAGCGCTCGTGGCCCACCGCGAGTCGCAAGAATTTTTAAGTGGACGTATTGACACGCAGTCAGTGTATTTCTATAATTTCGTCCATGTCTCGCGCGGAGCGTGCGCGCCGTCGCTCTGGCAACCTGGTGGATCGGGAGTGGCTGTGGTTGACGGAGTCAACCACGGCGAGCTGCGATCACGCCGCGGCGCATTACGCTAATCGGTCTGATTAGCGAAATGGGTTTTGCTAATCGCTACTCAGGGCGCAAGTGCCGCGATTCCAACGAGTTGCAAGTGATTAACGAAACCGGCGTTGGCGAAAAATGGCAAAAACGATTAGCGAAACTCGTCCCACGACGCCCCCACTTTGTGTCGGCCGGCTTCGGACGAGTTTCGTAGAAAGGACTGAAAAAGTTCTCGACCGGCATTCACGGTTCACTTCGTCCTGCCGGTTCGCTACCATAATTGGTACCCCGCTTGGGTTATTTCCACTAGGCTGCGTCTATGCCGAACACCAGAGAGGAAGAACATGAGGGTTTGCACCCACAAGCGAATGCCGGCCTGGACATTTAGAGCCGGTTTATTGGCCGCCGTGCTTTGCGCCGCCAACGGCTGCCAGCCCCCAGCCGCGATGCCCGTGGCCAGCGCCGACGAGCCCGCGGCGTCGTTGCAGGAGACCGGCGCGGTCTCCACAAACAACAAAGACGAAGCGAACTCAGCCGCCAAGCCGACTGGGCAGGCAGTTCCGCAGGTGGAACCGCCGCCGCAATCGCCTTCCGCAGCAACCGCCGAAGAGGCCGGCCAAGAGCCGGGATATGCCGACTCCATCGCCAACCAGCGCGAGGTTCCCTTGAAGCAGGCCCATCCCTTTCAGCGGCGGGTGCCAGCGCCGGAGTTTCCCAAGGGAATGGAATGGCTCAACACCAAGCCGCTGACCAAGGCGGATTTGAAGGGGAAGTTTGTCCTGCTCGACTTCTGGACGTATTGCTGCATCAATTGCATCCATATTCTGCCGGAACTGAAGAAGCTGGAGCAGGAATTTCCCAATCAACTGGTGGTGATCGGCGTCCACTCGGCCAAGTTCGAGACCGAAAAGGACGCCGAGAACATTCGTCAGGCCGTGCTGCGGTACGAGATCGACCACCCCGTGGTGAACGACGCCGATCATCAGATTTGGGATACGTATGGAGTGAACAGTTGGCCGACGATCCTGATGCTCGACCCGCAAGGCAACGCAGTCTGGGGACGAAGCGGCGAGTTCAAGGCGGCCGAGATCCGTGAAATCCTCAAGACGGCGATTCCGTTTTATCGCGATCAGAAATTGCTGGACGAACGGCCGTTCGTGCTGACGCCGGAAGCCGCCGCGGAAGAAGTTACCCCGCTGCGCTTTCCCGGCAAGGTGCTGGCCGACGAGAAGGGAGGCCGCCTGTTCATCTCCGACAGCAACCACAACCGCCTGGTGATCGCCGCGCTCGACGGCAAGCTGCTCGACGTGATTGGCAGCGGGGCCATCGGCCAAGACGACGGCGACTATCAATCGGCTTCGTTCAACAAGCCGCAGGGGTGCGCGCTGGTGGGCGACACACTGTACGTCGCCGATACCGAGAACCACCTGCTGCGGAAGGTCGATCTGTCGAACAAAAAGGTCACCACGCTCAGCGGCACCGGCGAACAAGCGGCGCACGCCTGGCCGGGGCTGGAAAGGGCCCAGCGCACCGGCGTTCCTCCCAAGCGCTGGGTCGGTCCGGTCGCGACCACCCCGCTGAACAGCCCCTGGGCCCTTTGGGTTCACGAGCAGGATCTTTACATCGCGATGGCCGGCCCTCACCAGATTTGGAAGATGCCGCTCGACGAATCCATGATTGGCCCTTATGCCGGCAATGGCCGGGAAGACATCGTCGATGGTCCCCTGTTGCCGCCGGTCCCCAATGCGATGGGATTTTCCTCGTTCGCCCAGCCCAGCGGGTTGTCGTCCGACGGCACCTGGCTGTACGTGGCCGATAGCGAGGGGAGCTCGATTCGCGCCGTCCCCTTCGATCCGACCGGCGAAGTGAAGACCGTCGTCGGCACCAGCGGACTCGAGTACGGCCGGCTCTTCGAGTTTGGCGACCAGGACGGACCCCGCGACCGGGTCAAGCTGCAGCACGCGCTGGGTGTGGTGTACGTCGATGGCAAGCTTTACATCGCCGACACGTACAACCACAAGATCAAGGTGGTCGATGCCTCGACGGGCGACACCCGCACGCTCGCCGGCACGGGCAAAGCCGGCAGCAGCGACGAGCCGGCCGAGTTTCACGAACCGGCCGGCCTGGCCCATGCCGGAGGCAAGCTGTACATCGCCGATACCAACAACCACTTGATTCGCACGCTCGATCTGGCCAGCGGCAAAGTCGCCACGTTGCCCATTGCCGGGCTGACGGCGCCGGCAGCGGCGACCGAGAAAGCCGCTGCACTTCCGAAGAAGCCGAGCTTCCAAGGGGCCGCGCAAGAAAAGCTGCGCGCCCTCCGGGTGAAGCCCTCCGCCGGCAAGGTCAAGCTGGCCGTGTCGCTGATCTATCCCGAAGGCTGGAAGGTCAATCCAGACGCACCGATGTCGTACTGGCTCGATGCGAACAAGCTCGTGGGTCCGGTCGATCGAACCGCACTGGGACGAACCGTGCTCGACCAGCCGGCGGCCGATTTTGAGGTGCTGGTGCCGGTTGCGGGAGCGGGCCCGGACGAAGTGACCGTGTCGCTCAATTACTACTACTGCCAGGGTGGTCCTCAAGGGGTCTGCAAGTTCGGGTCGGTTGTGTTCACGGTGCCGCTGATTGTCGCCGGCAACGGACAGTCCGGGCCGATTGCCCTGTCGCACACGATCCGCGAATAGACTCGGCGAAGCGGGTGCTCGCGCGGCCGACAGGAAGAATTCCTTGTTTGGCATTCGGCCCCAGGTTCGGCTACACTCGGCAGTCATCCCCCCGCCGCTCGCCTACCTTTGTGGAGCCCGCCATGACGTTGCCTGGGTCGCTAACCCGTTCTGCCGTTGCCGCCGCATCGCTGTTACTCTTGCTAACGGCTGCTCCCTTGGCGCGGGCCGCCGCGCCGCGCGCGCTGCCCGCGGGAGTGTTGCCGGACGACGTGCGGCTGGCACCCCCAAAGGATTTGAACGGCTACTTTCCGCTGGCCGTCCCAAAAACGGCCGAGGCGTGGCAAGCGCGGGCGGCCGTCGTTCGTCGGCAAGTGCTCGCGTCGCAAGGGCTCTGGCCGCTGCCGACGAAGACTCCGCTGAATGCCGTCATCCACGGCGCGGTCGATCAAGGGGATTACACGGTCGAGCGGGTCTATTTTGAAAGCATGCCCGGCTTTTTTGTGACCGGCAGTTTGTATCGTCCCAAGAACAAAAGCGGCAAGCTGCCGGGGGTTCTTTCACCGCACGGTCATTGGGCGGAGGGACGGTTTCACGACGCCGGCCAGCAGGCAGTTCGCCGCGAGCTTGCCGGCGGGGCCGAGCGGTTTGAAGATTCGGGCCGCAGCCCGTTGCAGGCCCGCCAGGTGCAACTCGCTCGGATGGGATGCGTCGCGTTTCATTACGACATGCTCGGCTACGCCGACAGCACGCAACTCGGCTTCGACCTGGTGCATCGCTTCGGCAAACAGCGGCCGGAGCTGAATACGCCAGAGAATTGGGGCCTGTTCAGCCCGCAGGCCGAGTCGCACCTGCAATCGGTCATGGGCCTGCAAACCTGGAACTCGATCCGGGCGCTCGACTTTCTGCTGACGCTGCCCGAGCTCGACGCCGCGCGAATCGCCATTAGCGGCGCCAGCGGCGGCGGCACGCAGAGCTTTGTGCTGGCGGCGGTCGATCCGCGGGTCGCGCTCGCTTTTCCGGCGGTGATGGTCTCGACGGCCATGCAAGGAGGCTGCACCTGCGAAAACGCCAGTTGCCTGCGCGTCGGCACGGGGAACATCGAGATCGCCGGCCTGTTCGCCCCCAAGCCGCTGGGGATGACCGCGGCCAACGACTGGACTCGCGAGATGACGAGCAAGGGCTATCCGGAGCTCAAGTCGCTCTACGCGCTGCTGGGAGCGCCGAACAACGTCGAGCTATTCAGCTACACGCATTTTGGCCACAACTACAACTACGTCAGCCGGGCCTCGTTCTACAGCTTCGTCAACAAGCATTTCAAGCTCGGCTTGGAAGAGCCGATCGTCGAGGAAGATTTTCGGCGTCTGCCGAAGGAAGAGCTGACGGTTTGGGACGACAAGCACCCGCAGCCGGCGGGGGGAGTCGATTTCGAGCAAAAACTGGCTCGCTATTGGCACGAAGACGCCCAGCAGCAACTGGGTGCGATCTCGCCCGCGGATGCCTCGTCGCTAGTCAAGTGGCGCGCAGTAGCGGGCGAAGGGATGGCCGCGGTCGTGGGCCGCACGTTGCCCGCGGCGGACGACATCGAATTCGAGAAGACCGAAGAGACCGACGGCGGCGACTACCTCCGCTTCGCCGGCCTGGTTCGCAATCGGGCCCACGGCGAAGAGATTCCGCTGGCCTTCGTGCATCCCAAAAAGTGGAACAAAAAAGTCGTGCTCTGGCTGAGCGAGCAGGGGAAGTCGGCCATCTTCGACGCTGAGGGAAAGCCCTCGGCCGAGGCTCAAAAGCTGCTCGCCGCCGGGACCAGCGTGGCGGGGGTCGATCTGCTGTTTCAAGGCGAGTTTCTGACCGACGGCCAGTCGGCGGTGAAGAACCGAAAAGTCGAGAACAACCGCGAGTTCGCCGGCTATACCTACGGCTACAACCACGCGCTGCTGGCCCAGCGGGCGCACGACGTGCTCACGGCGATCGCCTTTTGCAAATACAACGAGCAAGGGGCCCAGGAGATTGCCCTGGTAGCGCTCGATGGCACCGGCCCGATTGCCGCCGTGGCCCTGTCGCAAGCCCAGGGGGCGGTAGCCAAGGCGGCGATCGACACGCAAGGCTTTCGGTTCATCGGCGTCGGCGACTACCTGGACGCGAGCTTCCTGCCGGGAGGGGCGAAGTACGGCGACCTGCCCGGTTTCCTGGCGCTGGCCGCCCCGACGAAGCTGTGGTTGGCAGGCGAGGGGAGCGCAGGTCCGCCGCTAGTAAGCGGGGCCTACGCCGCCGCCGGCGCTGCCAATGGCGTGACTTTCGTCGGGGAGAGCTCAAACGAAAGCTCTGCGGCGATCGAGTGGCTGGCGAAGTGAGGCAATGCGACACGAAAGTGTGCGATTTTCGCTAAGTTGCGGCTCATGAAAGCACATGCCGCACTGGCCGGACTTCTGGCTGTCCTAGCCGTTGCTTGCTGTCCGTTCCCCCAGCAAAGGAAACATCCGCCATGCCGACCGAGTCGAATTCCGCGATCGAGGTGGCCGAAGAGAATGGCCAGCGCCGCGTTCGCACGCAGATTCCCCAGCAGGGGCATTACCGTTTCGACGACTTTCTCTCCGACTGGCCAGCCGATCTATTGCTGGCGCTGGCCGAGCTCAAGGGCGAATGGTTCGCCGATTCGTACGCCCGCTTCGAGCATCCCAACTACATCCAAAAACAGGTCGATGTCACGCTATCGCTTTACGACTTGTCGCTCTCCGGCCAGCGGCTGCTCGATTTCGGCTGCGGCTTCGGGGCCAGCAGCTACTGCTTCGCCCGCCGCGGGGCCGACGACATCGTTGCCGCCGATCTGGTGCCGGCGAACACCAATTTCGCCCGGCGGTTTTTCGCGGGGCAGGGACTCTCGTCGCGAGTCGAGGTGCGGCAAGAAGACGTCGTGCCAGGGCTGAAAGCGGCCGAGTACGACATGATCTGGCTGCAAGCCGTCATGGAGCATCTCTTGCCCAGCGAGCGGCAGGAATACCTGCGGCGTTTTTGGCTGGCGCTGCGGCCCGGCGGCACGCTGATCATTACCGAAACGCCCAACCGGTTCTGGCCCAAAGAAACGCACACGACCGGCGGGCGGTGGTGGCTTCCTTGGATGGGTCCGCCGCAGGTATTTCACAAACTGCGGCGCGAAAATACCTATCAGCACTACACCGACAACGACTTTTATCGCTCGGGGGTCATCGGCTCGACGTATGCCGAGATCATGGACTGCCTGGGGCGGCCGACCGATTGCGACGAACTGGCCCGCGGCTTGCGCTCGTACCTGCCAGTGGTCTATCGGCAGGCGCAGGTGAAAAGCCGCTTGCGAGCGGGAGTGGTGGGTGCCTTCGGCCTGGCCGAGCCGCTGCTGCAACTGGTGACGCGCAAGCCGGCGACGGCCCTGCTGCCGTTTTTGAACCACTTGGCGTTTCGCAAGCGGGGGGAGGGGCGGCATCCTACCCCTCGATCGCACGCAAAATACCCAGAAATCTCCAGGCCGTAGCACGTCGAAGGAATGGCATGCGGGACTTGATCCGCTTATTAAGCTTTCCTGCCACGATCGTGGCGGGGTGGATCTTTGCCAAGTATGTGCCGAGGGCTGCCCGGTTGGTCGGCTTCGCGCTGCCAGCGGTTGCCATGCTGCACTTTCTCGTCGTTGCCGCCGCATCCTTTGGGCATGTGGCTCCATGGAATACGATTCATCGCTGGGGCGCACATGGGTTTGTGATCTTGCTTTGGCTGGGTGTTCCGTTCGCAATCGGAATGGCGGTCGAGGCAGCGGGCCGCCGGGGCATAATGGCAACGGCAGGCTTGATTCTGCTGCTGCTTATGAGTCTGGCCGTCGCTTTTTCTGCCTCGATCACAGGCTATCTCGGCCCGTCCACCCAGCCCGACCTCTCGCCGGAAGGACATCGACGGTTCGCGGTCTTGCATGGCATAGCGCTTCCGCTCCTGTTGTTCGGATTGTTGTTGGGTTGGTTATGGCATCTTCGACCAACGCTCTCTAAGCCATCACGAAGCGGGAAAATCGAATAGGGGCGTGCATCGCTCCAGCCTTGCACCCTGCTCATCGGCGATCGCAAATTCCTTCGGCCCCCACATCGTCACGCCGGCATGGCGGCCATCTTTGGCTAATAGATACAGCCAGAGGTTGAAGCGCGGGCGGCCCTGGGCATCTTTTTGATCGTCGCGGGTGCGGGCGGCGATCCGGCGGAGCATTTCTAGCCCCGCCTCGGCGGGCGAGCGGCCGGCGCGCAAGAGCTCGACCGCCGCGAAGGACGAGCAGTTTTCCAGGTTCGCCTCGCCGTGCCCCAGGCTGCCGCAGGTTCCTGCTTCGTTGTCGGCGTACAGGCCCGCGCCCAGAATGGACGAATCGCCGACGCGGCCCGGCAGCTTGAAGGCGTGCCCGCTGGTGCTGGTGCAGCAGGCAACGTCGCCAGAATCGTCCACCGCGGCAACGTGGACGGTGCCCACTTTGCCGTGCCCCGACGGCCCCCCGACGTGTTTGTCGAACCAGGCTTGCACGTCGGCCTCGACCGACCCGGCCGGCGGCTCGCGCCAGTCGTCGATTTGCGAGCGAATCCGCTTCCAGTGCAGCCAGATGCGGCGGGCTTCGTCGGTCAGCAGGTTCTCTTCGACAAAGCCGTTGGCGCGGGCGAACTGCAGCGCCCCTTCGCCCACCAGCAACACGCGGTTGGTCTGTTCCATCAGCAGCCGGGCGACCCGCGACGGATGGCGGACATTTTGCAAGGCCGCCACGCCGGCCCCGCGATGCGTCCGGCCGTCCATCACGCCGGCATCGAGTTCGACGATTCCCGCTTCGTTGGGAATTCCTCCGTAGCCGACGCTGTGCTCCGCGGGATCGTCCTCGACCAGCGCGATCCCCTCGACGCATGCATCGAGCGGCAAAGCGCCGGCGAGGAGCAGTTCGCGAACCTTGGCCGCCGCGGCGAGTCCATTGTGTGAAGCGATGACTTTCATCAGAATCCTTTCGTGGGGGGG
>JBBDYF010000015.1:31027-37892 GCA_040901775.1 Pirellulaceae bacterium
CCCCCCGCCCCACCCATTATGCCGACTGGAAAGCTGCTTGCCATTGCCATCGCCCAGCAAGCGAAGGGGACGATGGAAAACGTCGCACGGGTCGAGGCGGTCGCGGGCCAAGGGCTCGCGGGCGACCGCTACGGCGCCGGTGTCGGCGCGGCCCAGTTCAAAGGCCGCCGCAGGCCGGAGAACGAAGTCACCCTGATCGCCAGCGAAGCGATTGAGGAGGCCAACCTCGAATTCGACTTGCAGATTAAGCATCTCGAAACCCGCCGAAACCTGCTCACGCAAGCGGTGCCGCTCAACGATCTGGTGGGGAAAACGTTTCGCGTGGGCCCGGTCGTGCTCAAGGGGCTGGAACTGTGCGAGCCGTGCGGGTATTTGGAAAAGCGGACCTATCCGGGGATCAAGCGGGCACTCAAGAGGCGGGGCGGGTTGCGCTGCTGCATCCTGGCCGGGGGTATGTTGCAGGTGGGCGATGCGATCGAAGTTGCGTCGGAGAAGTAACGCTATCGGGAGGCTCACGCCTGGCCGCTCGCCTGACACCTGACGCCTGACACCTGACCTCTGGCCCCTACATTTCCTTCCAGGTCCAGCCCAGCGGCGAGTCCAGTTCGGCTGCGGCGATCTTGGCCCAGGGAGTGCCCGGGTGCTCGTTGACGACCCGCTCCAGGTACGTCTTCGACCGCTCGGCCAGTTTGCGAATCGTGCTTTCGGTTTCGAACAGGTCGGCCGGCTCGAGCACCCAGGTCGTGCTCGCCGCGTTGGCAAACGTCTTGCCGCGCTTCAGGGCCGCGATCATCGAGTTGTAACCATCGACGCGGGCCTTCGCCGCCAGGATGCGGCCCATCGCCAGGTCGTACTGGGCCTGCCAGCGGGGGCCGGTCAGTTTCGCGCGGTCGGCCTCGCCCAGCGCCAGTGCGTCGTACAGCCGATCGACGCCCGGCGCATGCTTGGCGGCAAACTGCTGGGCCCGGTCGAGGTCGCGTTTCATTTGCGCCTCGTTCGATTTGGCAAACCGCATGCTGGGCGAATCGACGATCGCCAGCTTCGGCAGGCGGGCCGCGCTGACCAGCGCCTGGCGGGCCTTGTTCTCGGCCAGCAACTGGGCATGATCTTCGGCCGATACGTAGTCGGGGGCGTACTTGCCAGCCGTGCCGGGATCGAATCGCAACTCGCTCCCCGATGGCCAGAACATGTAGCCCTGGCCGCGGAAGGTAAACTCCGACGATTCGGCGGGCCGAATCGCAAAAAACTGGCCGCCGCCCGCCCGGCACAAGCGCTCGAGCGCGAACGGCCCGAAGCCGGAATCGACCAGGTCGAAGTCTTGAAAGCCGTTCCCCTCGCCGTCCAGCCGAACCATGCTCACTCCCACCCGCTCGCTGACGAAAGATTCGGGACCGTACACCGGCGCGGAATCGTCGCTCTTCGAGGCGTCCGGCTGCTTGGGGTCGGGCAGCGTCGGATTCGCCTGGCCCCACGGGGCGGGCGAGCCGAGGCAATACACGGGCAACGCATTCCGCCTGGTGATCTCGGCCAGCCCTTCGACCAAACTGCCGTCGTCGCCCGCTTCATCGGTAATCACCACCAGCAGCACCTCGCGGCGCTGTGTGGCGTCGGTGCGGTACGCAAGATACTTGTCGAGCGCTTGCCCGATGGCAGCAAACGTGTTTTCCTTGCCACCGGTCGAGGGCTGAATCTTGTCGAAAGCCGCTTGCACCTGCTGGGCGTCCCCCACGGGAGGATCGAGCAGAAACTCGGCCTTGTCGTCGAAAGCGATCACCGCCGACAGCAGCGCCGGATCGGTGGCCGACGCCAGTGGGCGGATGTCTTCCGCGTCGTAGAGCGCCTGGGCGGCCGGAATGGCGCCATTGACGATCGATTGCGCGCTGGGAGTCCGATCGACCAGCCAGACCACCAACGTCGGGCCCAGTTCGAGGCTGGCGCGAATGGCGGTCGCCACCTTGTCGATCGCCGCCGCTTCGCCGCTTCCCATTTGCCGCGCGGCGCCGCGCGAGGCATCGAACGCCCTTTCAATGGCATCGAGCGCCTCCTGCGGCGGCTCTGGCTGCTTCCGCTTCTTCACCGCTTTGCTGCGCAACTCCTTGGGCGCCATGATCTTGCGGTTCTCGTCCTGCTTCATCTTCTGCGCCCGGCCGGCCAGCTCCTGCATGGGATTGTCTTTGCAGCCGACAGACAACAGGGCGAACACGCAAATCCAAGCCAATCGAGGCAATTGCATCACACTCATCCTGCGCGGGAACGGCGAAAACCAACCACATTTATCCGCCAGCCATTGTAGCGAGCCGTTCGCCCAAAGAGCGAGTGCGGCCATCCGCGGTGTGCTGCCATTTATTCTGGCAACGAATCAGTGGTGCGCCGCTCGCCAGCCATCCCTATTTCTTTTGGTCCTGCCGGGTTTTCTGTGGGTCAGGTCGCGAAATGTAGTGTCGTTGGCGATTCAAAGTACGGGTTCCTCTTCTCTGATTCGCGGGCGGCTGACCGCGGAATTGGCGAACTGAAGTCGATGCGGCAGGCTCCACCGAGTCGCTCCGGTCCTGAGCCAAAAACAGAGAAGAGGACCCCGTACGCTCGCCTAGGTCCGGAGATCCCTCCGGGTACACACAAGAATCCCGGAAGGACCTTTCTTTTCAACGCCAAGGCGCCAAGGCCGCCAAGGAAACCATGACGCCTTCCTTTGCGCCTTCGCCTGCTTTGCCTCTTTGCATTAAAAAAAGAAGTATGACCCTATACCGGCCCAGCGCGGTGAGCGCTGTTCGGTTCAGATTGCCACTTGCCAGACAATTTGGCCATCCGCGATAAGTTACAAAGCGTTTACGAAACGGGGAGTTCAGCCAGGTTTACAATGGTCTGGGTGGGCTAGAGTACCCTAGAGCCAGCGACAACCGACAATGACCAAAACCATCCTCACGGTCGAAGACGACGCGGCCATTCGACGCGGAATCGTCGATTCGCTCCGCTACGTCGGCTACCGGGTGCTGGAGGCGGGGCATGGCGATTTGGGCTACGAAATGGCCGTCCAGCAGGCGTACGATCTGCTGCTGTTGGACCTGGTGCTGCCGGGCCGGGGCGGGCTCGAAATCCTGCGGGCCGTCCGGGCCACTCGGCCTTCCCAGCCGGTGATCGTTTTGACCGCGCGCGGCGAGGAACAGGACCGGGTTGCCGGGCTGCGCGCCGGGGCCGACGACTACGTGGTCAAGCCGTTCAGCGTGAAGGAGCTACTGGCCCGGGTCGAGGCGGTGCTGCGGCGCTCGCCCGCCCGCCCGATCGACTTGGACGAAGTTCGCATTTTGGCGGGCGTGGCCGACTTTGCCCGCCGCGAGATTCGTTACCTCGACGCCAGCCGCTGCGAACTATCCGAGCGCGAGGTCGAATTGCTCCGCTACCTGGCGACCAACGCCGGCCGGGCCATCGCTCGCGACGAGTTGCTGGCCAACGTCTGGCGGATCAGTCCCGACGGCTTGCCCACCCGCACGATCGACATGCACGTCGCCCGCCTGCGGGAAAAACTGCGCGACGATTCGGCCAATCCTGCCGTGCTGCTGACGGTTCGCGGCAAGGGATACATGTTTCAGGCAACCGCTCCGCACGCAGCCAAAAGCAAGCCCTGACGAAGCCTGGCCCAATAAAGTTGCAGTCGCTCCCAATGATTCGCCCGCTTCACACATGGTTCCTCTTCGCACTCGGCCTGGCAATCGTCATGCCGGCGATGGGCTGGCTCACGCTCAAGGCGCTCGAGCTCGACCGGGCCGAGTCGCTCGCGCGGCGGCAAGCGGAACTGGAAGAGGACGTCAGCCGGGCGCTGTGGCGGATGGACTCGCTGCTCACGCCCCTCTTGGCCGAAGAGGCGGCGCGGCCCGACTTCGTCTATCGCGCGGTGTACGAAGCGGAGCATTCCGCCGAAAAACCAGGTTCCGCCGACAAGTCGGGCCTCGCGCCGCGCGAGCTCTCTCCCCTGTTGGTCGATCCCCCCGAGTTCGTGCTGGTTCATTTCGAAGTGCATCCGGATGGCGGCGTCACTTCTCCTCAAAATCCGACCGGCGAACTGAACACCTGGGCGATCGGCAACGGGGCCTCGATCGAAACGATCGACCTGGCGCTGGACCGCCTGGCCAAGCTCGCCCCGTCGCTCGACCGGCAAGCGCTGCTCGACCAGTTGCCGCCGCTGCCGATGCCCGTGGTTCATCGTTCCGACCAACAAACGATCCAGCCGCAACTGCCGGAGTCGAACCCGCCCCTGATCGCCAATACCGTGGACAGTCTGAACCAGCAGCTTTCGCAGCAGCAAGCGGCCGAGCCAAACGGCCCGGCTGCACAGGCGCTGGCATCAGACGGCATTCAAACGAACGAACCGGCCCAGCAATCGGCGCAGCAATCGGCGTATGGCAACGTCGAGATTGGCCGGTCGCAACGTTCGCAATCGCGCGGCGGAAACGATCTGTTCAATCGCGATGCAGCCTTGCAGCGTTCCGCCCAGCGGGCTTACGTCGAGCAGCGGAACAACTGGAAGTCGGCCGATCCGCCGCTGCGCGTGATCGAAGGGGCGAGTCGGCCGCTCTGGCTGGGCCATCGGCTGGTACTGGCTCGCCGCGTGCAAGTAGGGGACGAGACGCTGGTTCAGGGTTGTTGGCTCGACTGGGAGGGGCTCAAGCTGCGCCTGCAAGCGGAAGTGGCGGATCTGTTGCCGGAGGTCGAGCTGACGCCGCTTTCCGCCGCCGAGCCGATCAAGCTGAGCCGCCTGCTGGCGACACTGCCGGTGCAGCTTTCGGTTCGGTCGCCCACCGCGCCTCCTGCGGCGTGGTCGCCCATTCGCAGTTCGCTGTTGATCGCCTGGTCGTGCCTGCTGCTGGCGACGGTGGCGGCCGCTCTGACGCTGCAAAGCGTTATCAAATTGAGCGAGCGCAGAGCGGCGTTTGTGTCGGCCGTCACGCACGAACTGCGCACGCCTCTCACCACGTTTCGCATGTATGCCGAAATGTTGGCCGAAGGGATGGTCCCCGATGCCGTGCAGCGGCAGCGCTATCTAACGACGCTCAAAACCGAGGCCGACCGGCTGTCGCACCTGGTCGAAAACGTGCTGCAATATGCCCGGCTCGAACGGGGCAGCCCTGGCAACCGCCGCGAGCCGACCACCCTGGCGGCCCTGTTGGATCATTGCCAGTCGCGCTTGGCCGAGCGGGCGGCGCAGGCCGAGATGGAGTTGCTCGTTGACATGAGCCCGGCCGACGGCGAAACCACGATCGCCACCGACTCGGCGGCGGTCGAACAAATTCTATTCAACCTGGTCGATAACGCCTGCAAGTACGCGGCTGGTTCGCCCGACCGGCGGTTGCACCTGGCCATTGCCGCCCAACCGGGGCGTGTCACCCTCAGCGCCCGCGATCATGGGCCGGGTATTTCGCCCGCGGGCCGGCGGCGGCTCTTCCGGCCGTTCTCGAAATCGGTCCACGAAGCGGCCAACAGCGCGCCGGGCGTCGGTTTGGGACTCGCGCTCAGCCGGCGACTCGCTAGCGACCTGGGAGGCCGGCTCGAGCTGCAATCGCCGGCGGACGGGGGCGCCCGCTTCGTGCTGACGCTGCCACGATAGGTAGAACGACGAGCCTCAGTCGATCGAGAATTCGGCGAGTTCGTTCATAAGTTGATCCAGAAACCAATCGCGACTGCCCAACTTTGTGGACAAGGACGCAAAGAACCAGTCGCGGCCGGAGGCGCCGATCAGCAGGTCGGGCGAATCGTCGTCGAAGACCGTGGCCTCGCCGGGGGTCGTCTTGAGGAATACGTCGCCGTTTTTGCGACTGGGGGTGAAGCGCGGATCGCTTGTGTCGCCGCGGAGGTTGGCCGCGCGGGCCAGGTAGTCCCGGTCGGAAGTCCACTCGGCCTGAATCCTGCCGAGGGCGGAGTAATCCGCGTCCAGCGCGGTGAAGCCGGCAATCAACAGGTCGTCGCCCGAGCCGCCGAGGATCAGGTCCGAACCGCGCCCGCCAATCAGCAAGTCGCGACCGCCCGCCCCCAGCAGGATGTCGTTGCCGTCGCCGCCGAGCAGGATACTGGGCCCCTTGCCGCCGATTAGCGTGTCGTTGCCTGGGCCGCCGTCGATCAGCACGGGCAGCTTGACGTTGCCCGCCATCACCGCGGTGTCGTGGCCGGCGCCCAGCAGGATCACAATGCTCGTTACCGTGTCGAGACGAAATTTGCTGTGGGTCGTGCGGCGGCCAAAGCCCGTGTGGACCTTGATTCGGCCCTTGCCGGTCGCGTTGACAACCACCTGGTCGCTCTGGTCGGTCCCGACGATCTGCAGCACGCCGTCCCGAACGCCGACGCCGGTCACGTAGGCCGTCGTCGTGCGCACGTCGGCAGCGCCGTCGTCGTCCCGCAGCGTCAGCGTAATCGGATACATGCCGCCGCTGGCGTAGTGATGATTGGCAACCACGCTGCCGCTTATTGAAATGACGCCCGCGCTGGTCGTTCCGTCGCCCCAAGCGATGGTTGCGGTGTGGGTATCCAGAATGCCGGCATCGGTAAAGGATGCCGACAAGTTCACCGAGTTGCCCGCCACAATTTGGCCGACCTGATCCGCGTCGGTGCCGATGGCGGAAATGACCGGCGCGACGTTGAGGACGTTCAGAGTGAAAGTTTCGGCGCTCTCCAGCGCTGGGTTGCCGTTGTCGCGGACGCGGATGGTGACCGAATAGCTCGCGGGGCCGTCGTCTGGAACCCAGTTGAAGACGCCCGTGCTGGGTTCAATCGACGCACCGGCCGGCGCGCCGGCGTCGAGGCTGAAGGTCAGCACGTCGCCGGCATTGGGGTCGCTGGCGATGACTTTGGGACTGACAATCTCCTCCGCAATCACGAT
>JBBDYF010000015.1:37902-52141 GCA_040901775.1 Pirellulaceae bacterium
ATGACTTGAAACGAAAACGCGGTCCCTTCGTCGGTGGACCTGTCGCCGATCGGACTCAAGACGGCAATGCGGATCGGCCAACAAGGATGAATGGAAGGCCAAGGCCGCGACCAGAGATCGAGTCCATACCTCTTATGCCGGAAAGTTGACGATCCTGACAGTCGCGGGTGGCTGTGCGCTTTGTTTGGCTGGGCGCGACTATCTTTGTCCATTTCGGGGTCTCCAGCCGGACCGAGCTATTGGCTCGCTGGATCCGCCGGAGATGGGGAGTCGGCCCGTGGGATCTCATGGAATCGCGGGTTTGACTGCGGCCTCGGCTGGAGGCACAATCACATCCGTCCGGCAGGCGTCGTTGCCTCCGTCTTGCCGCGGCGCTCGCTTTCACGCCTCGATTCTGCCATGTCCAATTTTGCCGCTGCCGACCGCGCCTCAGGCTGAAATCGCCGTTGCTTCGCGCAAAGAATTCCTGCGCGGGCACTTGCGGTGGGCCTGTTTGTCGCAGCGATTCTGTCTTGTTTGCCCGCCCTGTCCGCCGATCAGGCGAACCGGCCGAACATCGTCTTCGTTCTGGCCAACGATAAGTAATACGGTTCATCCCGATACTTTCCGCCGCCTAACAGCCTGTTGAAAAACTCTATTCCGAAGCCACGCTAGCTGCGTGAATCCCGAAGAAAACAGTGCTAGCAAATCCCACTTGTTGGCCTTTTTCAACAGGCTGCTAACCAAGGGCTAGCCGGTTTCGTGCGACTCAGCGATAGCGCCGGCAGCAATACCACATGCCGTTTGCGCTTCGCGCATAGCCCACATCGACCGTGGCCATCCCGCTATTTCCATAGCAACAAATGCGATAGGCGGCGGCTGGGCTTGCTCCGCAGCCACACCCCTCGTAGCCGCGATTCCCGCCAAAGTGACCGACCCGGTTGTACGAGGCCATCAGGTTGGCGATGCCTTGAGCCGTACGCGTGCTGTACGACGCCGCTGCGACGTTCGTTGCGGACGTGCGGTACGAAGCCGTCGTCGCGGGGGTCGAAGCGGCGCCGTTCGCCACCCGGCTGGCTGCCGCCACGGGGACGGTTACCGTCGCTGGAGTCGCGTACGTCGGCCGCAAGACCGTGTGCGTCGCCGGCGCCGCGGCGACCGGACGAGCATAGGTTCTGTTGTTCGACCGGCGTTGCCGCCGCGCTTCTGCCGTGTTCGCTAGCGAGAGCACCAACCCGCAGACCAATAATGCAATCCGTTTCATGTCATCAATCCCTTCTCTTGGAAACAAACCAAAACAATCGACTCCGTTCACGACCGTTTACATGACGCTTCTCCTTTGGTGTAAGCCGCCAAAACGTTCGCCGCCCAAGCGGGCAGCCAGCGCGTGAAACGCTTCACCAGCGGCAGCGCCTCAAGCGCGCCGCGCCGCTGACTCTGCATGGGCAGAGATTTGCACAGGGGATTTGCACAGGGGGAAGTTCTGCCAACCGTGAAGCCCGACCGTGGGCTGCTAGGGGAGGGAAACCAGGCGGTGACTGGCCCGCGGTCGCCGTGCGGCCGCCCGCTCGCGCCGCCTGGAGGCAGGACTCGTTGTCCCGGCAGAGCGCGAGGAAGCCAGCTAATGGCCCACAATGTAGCGACTCTCCCAGACCTGAAAACCCGGTCTTGACAAGCGTTGCAGCTAGCGTCTCGCACCGGAGGGTTGTCCGTCCCGGCTACGCCCCAGGCCGGACCCGCTCTAGCTGACCGCCAACTCCGAGGTGAATGGCCAGAAGTTCGACTATCTTGGGTAGATCCTTTGCGACCCGCTGCCTTACAAGCCGCTGTTGACCTCGCCGCCGCTGCGGCTGCCGCCGGCCTGGTAGATGAGGGCGTCGATGGTATAAGGGACGAAGCGAACCGAAGCGTCGCCGAAGGCGAACATAGCGCCTCCCGGATGGAAGCTGGCAAACGACAGTTCTTTGACGTAGCCGCTGGTCGTGGCGATTTTGCGGGCGTTGTAGGGCACTCCGGTCGAACCGACGAACTCGCTGTATTCGGTCCCGTTTCGCCAAGGGTCGATCTGCGGCGACCCGATGTACCAGAAGTCCATCGAGTTGCCGTTCTGAGAGAACCTAATGTCCCAATAGCACTCGCCGACCATCAAGGTGTTCGAGGTGCCGTCGAGGATGTCGGCCATCCGAATTTTGCTATCGCCAAAGAAGATCCCTTCCAAGTTCAGCAGTTCCAAATGCCGGCCCACGGCCGAGGTGCTGGGATCGTCCGAGTCGGCGGTGGACGACGCCACGCCCCGATAGGTGGCCGGCACGCGATTGGGAATGCCCTGGTTGGTGTGGTGCTCGGGAATCGCGGCGCTCGGGCAGCGATACGCCTTGAGGAATGTTCCGCAGGCCCGTTCGTTGGGCGTGTTGTTGGCGTCCCAGTTGTTCGATTCGGCCCATTGCAGCGTGTCGTACAAGGGGCGCTGCTCGATGAACGGCAGGAGCATCGCGCTCCAGCCCTGGCCCCGGTTGGCCCACCCCATTGGAAAGACGCCGATCGTATCGTGATAGTTGTGCAGCGCGATGCCGATCTGCTTCAGGTTGTTGCTGCACTGCGCGCGGCGGGCAGCCTCGCGAGCCGCCTGCACGGCCGGCAGCAAGAGCGCCACCAGCACACCGATAATGGCGATCACCACCAACAATTCCACCAGCGTAAAGCCGCGACGGCTACGACGGCACAAAAGAATCATTTGCTTTCCCCAAAGCGAAGTTTCCGAGCCGAGCCGGACATCGGCTCCATTCAAGCTCGTCGGCGAATCATTCTGGCAAGGTTAGAAACCCAATACGAAGAGGGGACGGACGTTGTGTTAAGAATCGACAATCACCCGGCCGCGATGTTGCGGAAGGCCGCACGCCGATCGGCCCAGCCGCACGGGAGATGGCCGAACCGGCCGTCCCTAGCTTAATTGCCCCGCGCGGCGACTAGAAGAGGCAGCACGATCGCGTGTCTGGCAAAATTGCCTGTAACTCCGTCCCAGGGTCCACCCTGCGGACGAAACTACCCCGAGGCTCCTGCCTCGATAGTGGGCCGCCATCCATCGACCGTCGCGCGCCTCTGTGTCACGAGGCGGAGCCTCGGGTTCCTGTGTTCCCAGGGCGGACCCTGGGACCGAGTGTAAGCTGTTGAAAGCAGGTTCCGCCTGCCGGGCGGAACCTTGAATCGCAAATCCAGTCTCCCTTGGCAGTTCAGATCACGCCCGGCAGGCGTGACCTACTCAGGCCATCGCCCCAGCTTCGATAATTGCGTGACCCTGACGATCGGGGCGTCGGGTGGCTGGGGATCGCGCAGCGAACCCCGGTAGATCAGGGCGTCGTTGGTGCCGGGGTGTTCGGAGCGGGTTTTGGCTCCGCAGTGCCTTCCGCGGCCAACTTGGCGAGATCGAGCGCTTGGAGCTGCTCGTCGGAGAGCGGCTGGGAGGAGATGCGCTTCCAGATGGTCCGATATTCGTAGGGCGAGTATTGTTCGTCGTAGGGCGAGGGCGGAATGGAAGTCGGCCGGCGGCGCGTCGTGCGTCCGTTGGGAAACCAGTTGAGCGTGTTTCTATCAAACAAACTGATGTCCATGAGGCCTCGTTCGTGGTGCCCTCCGCTCGTTCCGGCGGACTCTCCCTGGAGCCAGGTTCTGGTCGTGTCGATCTGGCGAAGGTTGTCGGTCGTGCCGCCGAGCGTGAATGTCCCCGAGGCGTACTTCTCGGCTCCCATCCGCAGTTCGTAGCGGTTGCCCGCGAACGTCGCGTTGACGAAAGTCCCTTCCCGCGCCTCGGTTCGTTTGCCATCCCGCACCTGGGCAACCTGCAGCCAGGTTCCTTGCAGATTCCTGGCGAAACCGAGTTGTTCGCGGATTCTCTCCGCCACGCCCAATTTAGGCAATTGCAGCGGCTCGGCGGCGGCTGGCACCGCAGCATCGCCGCCCGCTTGGCCCCCCGCCGCGGCTGGCGCTTCCCATTGCAGGTTGGGGTTGAGCAAATCCTCGACGCGGCGGTCGATGATGGTCTTTTGAATGCGCTGGCGCATGGCGAGCGTTTCGCGGGTTTTCTGCAGCCGCTCGGCGAGTGCCGCCAGTTCGGCCTGGTGCAATTGCTGCCGGGCGGCGAAGGCCTGGGCAACCAGCGCGCGCAGCTTCTCGCGCGCCGCGCTGCCACCCATGCCCATCGGCTTGCGAAGCTCGCGGGCCAGTTCGGCGGCCTCTTTCTCCAGCGCGTCGTACTCCTGCTGCAAGACGTCGCGCGACACTGTCGGGCCCCCGAGCATCATCCCGCTATCGCCACCGGGCGTGTCGCGCATTTCCGCTGCGCCGCCCGAGCCGCTTTGCTCGTCGCCGGCCTTGCCGGGGCGGTCGATCTGTTTCAGGATCGCGTCGATTTCCTCGATGTCCTTCGCTGTCCCACGAACCACGAGCCGATTGACGCTCGGCTCGGCCGCAAAATCGAGCTCACCGCTAAAAACTCGGCGTTGGAAAAGGAAAAACAGCATGTCATGGACCGACGCGGCCTGGGCATGCTGCAGGTCATAAACTCTGGTCACGACGGCGGGTTCTTCTGCTGCCGGCGCAGGCCTTTCGGCGGCCGATTCTGCGGCCGGTTCCGGATCGGCGGCTTTCGTCGGGTTCCCCCTGCGCTGGGTCGTGGGCCACTGGTAACTGCGGTGGTTATGAACCTCAAGCGCGTTCACCTTGTCCGGCAGAACGAGCCGCGACGTCGCTTCCTTGCCGGCGGGTTGCGGTTGCGGCCCCTGCTCGATCACCAGCAGGATGTCGTAGCCACGGCGGCGGGCCGCCTCACGAAATGGCCCTTCGCGCTCGCCAGGAAATGCATTTGCGATCGCCACCTCTCCGCTGGCCAGGCCCGTGATGTCGAACGAGATTCGATCGAGCGGGTCCAGCGACTTGGGGGGTTGGCCAAGGGCCCGCTCGACCTGGGCGAGATGCCGTCCAACGACAAGACGCATCTTGTCTTGGTCCGTGGAATACAGATTCCAGGTGAAAGCTGGCTCGCGCGTGATGAAGGGCTGGCTGGGAGATTGCGAGATCGGCGGGAGGTCCAACGTGTCGTAAGCGATCGTCAGACCTGTCGCTTGGCCATCGATGGTTGCGGAAAATGAATCGAGGGGGATCTGCTCGCCAGCCGCCGGGGGGAATGGCGTCACCTTCTCGACCAGCCCTTTCGCCTTCAGCCACGCCAAAAGCTCCGCGTAGTGCTGGGCCGAATACTGCGAGACGATCTCCGGCGGAAACAAAACCTGCGGCCCCGCGGCCGGCAACTTGCCGAGCAACTCCTGCGGCACCGACGTCCCTTCGAGCACTTTCCACAGTTCCGCGGCGATCTGCTTGGCCTCGCCGGCCTGCGACCAGTCGGCCTTGACAAACAGCAGCGACGCCGAAAACGGCGAAGGGCCTGAAACGACCGACTCCGGAACCGGCGTACCCGGCGCGGGTGCGGCCGGAGGCGGAATTGCTGCTGGATCTGCTTCCTGCGCCCCGGCCGGCAGGGCGGGAACCAGCGCGACGAGAAGAAGCAGCGTCAAACAAAACATTCGTTTCATGGCGTCGGCTCCGGCGGTTGGTTTTTGGTCGGGGTTTTGGGGGGAAGCGGCCAAAGTCGCTCGACTTCGGCGGAAAGCTGGCTGGCGTCGGCTTGCAGCGCGTCGATCTCGCCGGCAGCCGCGTCCCACTCGGTCTCGTGCGGCGAAAGATCCTGTAGGTTCCGACCGCCGGGCTCAACTGGCGCTGCGGCGCTCATTTGGGGATCGGGTCCCACCGGGCCTGTGGGAACTACTTTCGGCGGTAGGAAAGCAAAGGAAGCCAGGGCGACGCAAACTACGATGGCCGATCCGATCCCCACCGGCCACGCCCAGCGCCGCCCCGGCAAGTGCGGGCGCAGCTCGGCAGGCAACGGCGAGACCGTCGGCTGCTGGACGTGGGCCAGACACTGCTCCAACAGTTCGGCCAACGCCTCGGCCGAAGCAATCCGCTCGCCGGGACTCTTGGCGTGCAGCTTGGCAACGATCGATTCCAGCCACGCCGGAATGTCGGCATTGGCCGCGCGGATCGGGCCCGGCTGGCCGTCGGTGATGCGGCGCAAAATGCCGTAGGTCGTCTCGGCGCGGAATGGCGGGTGGCCTGTACACATCGCGTAGATGACGCTCCCCAGGCTGAACAGGTCGCTGCGGGCGTCGAGTGGCTCGCCGCGCGCCTGTTCGGGCGACATGTATTGCGGAGTCCCCGCGATGAAGCCGGTTTTGGTCACGCTGCCGTCGTCGGCCGCGCGGGCCAGGCCGAAGTCGGTGATCGTGACCCGTTCGACCCCCCGCTCGAGCAAAATGTTGGCCGGCTTGATGTCGCGATGCACCAGCCCTTGGGCATGAGCCGCCGCCAGCCCCGCCGCAATCTGCCGGCTGATCCTCAGGATCGCCACCAGGGGGAGCGGCCCCTCGTCGTCGATCCGTTTTTGCAGCGACATGCCGCCGACATACGGCATCACCAGGTAGGGCAAATCGTGGGCGTCGGCGACCCGATGGATGGCGATCACGTTTTCGTGCAGCACGGCGGCCGCCGCCTGGGCCTCGCGGGCAAAACGCTTGCGCGCCGCGCCGCTGGTTGCCAGCGTCGGCGAGAGAACCTTGATCGCCACATAGCGATTCAAGGCAGGCTCGAAACCCTTGAGCACGACCCCCATCCCTCCCTGGCCGATGACGCCCAGAATTTCGTAGCCGCCGAACCGGCCGACATATTGCGGGTCGTCGGTCGGGTCGAACCACTCTTTGAGCTGCCGGATGACGATCTCGCGCGCGCGCCGGTCTTCGTCGCGCGACCACTGGTCGCGGCAATGCACGTTCCGCCCCAGCGACGCGGTTACCGAGTGGCCAGCGCCTTCGTCCCAGGCATCCGCCCGCAGATAGCGGCTCGCGCCGGTCCACCAGTCCCCCTCGGCCGCGGAGTCGCTGATTTGCTGGCGGCAAGCGGGACAGGCTTCGAGATGGGCTTCCAACTCGGCTTCTTCCTCGGCCGTCGATTGCCGGTCGAGATAGCACCCCAGCAATTGCGGGTTGCATTCGTGTTTGTGCTTGTCGGCGTGCATCTTTTTCGATCCCTAACTCAATTTCCAGCCGTCCAACCCAAATACCGGGGAAGGCGCCGTTTTGTTAAGAACGATTACTCCTCGAACTCGCGGGCTTTCTCGCGCAGCCGCCGCATCACCCGGCTGCGGGCGGCATACACGGAGCCGACCGATTTGCCCAATTCTGCCGCGGCGCGCTCGACCGAACGCTCCTCGATCGTCGTCAGCCAGAACGCCAGCCACGTCGCCTCCTGAAACTCCGGCTTCACCTCGGCCGCCGCCCAGCGGAAGACCGCCCGCCGGTGCTCGTCGTCGATCAGGCTTTCCGCGTCCTCCACGGCGGGGCACTTGGCGAGCGATTCAACCACGCCGCTGCCGCCCCGTGCGGCATCGGGCCGGCCGCGCGTCAGGGCGTTTAGAATCGCGTTGCGAGCGATTCGCAGCAGCCAACCGCGGAACGTCCCCTGCTCGGCGTCCTTTTGCCAGCCGCCGATTGCCCGCGAAACATTGACCATCACCTGTTGTGCCAAATCGTCCGCCTCGGCATCCTGCAAGCCGCGGCGGCGCGCCAGTCGATACATGGCCGGACGATACACCGCGCAGAACTGCTCCCAGGCGGCAGCGTTGTCCGCTTCGCGCAGTTGCACCAGCAAGCTATCGCGCGTTTCCGGCAATTCCGACATGCACCAACCTCCCCAATGAATACACAGCATACCGCGACGTTTGACGCGCTCCCGCGGAAAACCCGGAAGGTTTTGAGCGGCGCGGGGCTGGGGGGTGGGGGCTGGCGTTCGGCAGCGAAAGCGAGGGGGTTCCCTAGTTTGAGGTCACCTCAGGGGCAACCACTCGACGCGATCGCGCATTGCCCCGGGTGTCATGACGGCTGCAATCAGCTCCAAGTCGCGAATGGCTTGGCCGATGGTAATTCGCAACTGGTGTCCGTACACCAATCCCGCGAAATGTCGACGGCTCTTGACCCACTCGCAGCCGATGGCGAGAAAATCTGCATCCTGCGTGAAGACCAGTCTGCCGAGCTCCGTAGCGCGTTGCAAAATCGCTTCATCGCTCCAATGCTCGCTGCCGTCATCGACGGTGGTTAGGATATCGATCGATCTGGATCGCAAGCCTTCGCAGATGGCGAAGGGAACATGATGATCGAAGTAGTAGGCCAGGCTCACGGCAGCCGCCCCTGACTCCTAATCTTGGCAACGACGGGCGAAGGGCCGGCCTGGCTTCGAAGACGATCGACGTCGTCCAGTTGCCTGGCAATGACCTCGTTCAGTTCCACTTCGTGATCGAAATAATAGGCGAGCGCCGAATGAATCTGGCCGCGCGACAAGTGCGGATGCTGCCGCTGGATTTCGGCGACGTCCCAGTGATGCGCCAGATAATCGAGCGCGACTTCCAGAACCTTCGTCGTCGTCCCCGCAATAAGGGGCGTGCCGACGGGCGAGAACATAATATGGGCGTAGCCGAGCGTGGGCATGAGCGGCCTCTTGCGATGCACGAAGGGTGTGCCTTGCCATTATAGCACTATTGCTTTGTCGCATATAAAAGTTCGGGTTGGGTGCCACGTCCCACGCCCAGCGTGGGCGTGTTTGCGCGCCGCGAACCACGGCGGACCTGAGAGTCGCGTCAACCAACAGCGACTAGCAAGGCGAGTTTGGCCCCTCCGGCGATGAGCAGCCAACGTCCTGACCTTTACACCGATTGCCGGGGGCGGCTGCGCCGACCCCAGCCACCCCGAGCAGCTTGCGGCAGCGGCCCAAAGCTGCGCGAGCCGACCGAACCGGGAGCAGTTTGCTCCCGGCTATTGACCCGCTACGGCTTCGCTTCGGGGGCCGTCATTTCGGGGGCCGTCGTTTCGGGGGCCGTCGTTTCGGGGGCCGCCGCTTCCTCTTCCTCGGGCGGCACGCGGACGACGGCGACCAGGTTGTCGTCTTCGTCCAGCGACATGATCCGCACCCCCTGCGTGTTGCGGCCGATCACGCTCACGTCGGCAGCCTTGATCCGTTGCAGCTTGCCGCGAGCGGTCATCATCAGTAGCTCGTCGCTTTCGCGAACCGCCGCCACGGCAATCACCGGGCCGTTGCGCTTGGTCGTCTTGATGTCGCGCACCCCCATCGTGCCGCGGCTCTTGGTCGGATAGCGACTGCCGGAGGAATCGCCCGCCTCCTCTTCTTCCGCCGGAACTTCAACATCGGGTGAAACTTCAACATCGGCAGCGGCTGCCTCGTCGATCGCCTCGTCAACGACTTCCTCCTCACCGACTCCTGACTCCTGATCCCTGACTCCTGCTTCCTGGCCCCTGACTCCTGGCTCCTCATTGGGGCCGATCGGCGTCCGCTTGCCGTAACCGTTCTGACAGACCGTAAGCAGCGTTGCCTCGGGATCGGCCACGACCATCCCCACGACGAAATCGCCGCTGCGCAGCCGGATGCCGCGCACTCCTAGCGCGTTGCGGCCCGTCGAGCGAACGCTCGCCTGGCGAAACCGAACCGCCTGACCGCGGGCCGAGGCGAGCAGAATCTCGTCTTCGATCCCCGCCACGGCCACATCGACCAACTCGTCCCCTTCTTTCAGATTGATCGCGATGATCCCGCCGCGTTTGGGCCGGCTGTACTGTTCGAGCGGCGTCTTCTTCACCAGCCCCTTACGGGTGGCCATCACTAAAAATAGCCCTTCCTGGGCAAAATCGCGGATCGCCAGGCACTCGGCGACTTTTTCTCCTTCGGCCAGATTCAGCAGGTTGACGATCGCCCGCCCCCGGCTGTCGCGGGCCAGCTCGGGCAGGTCGTACACCTTCTGCCAATAGACGCGACCCAGGTTGGTGAAGAACAGCAGGTAGGCGTGCGTGCTGGCGGCGAACAGGTGCTCGATCGGATCTTCTTCCTCGGTCTTGGCCCCTTTCAGCCCCTTGCCGCCGCGGCGCTGCGACCGGTAAACGCTCGACGCCGTCCGCTTGATATAGCCCTTGTGGCTGAGCAAAACGACCATCATCTCTTCGGTAATCAGGTCGGCCAGATCGACCGAGCCGATCTCTTCGCGGCTGATTTCGGTGCGGCGGTCGTCGCCGTGCTTGCGCTTGATCTCGGTCAGTTCGTCCCGGATGATCGCCCGAATGTTCGCTTCGTCCGAAAGGATGCGGAGGTGTTCGAGGATTTCGCCCAGCAGCTCGGCATGTTCGCCCGCCAGCCGCTCTTGTTCCAAATTGACCAACTGCCCGAGGGTCATCCGCAAAATGGCGTCGGACTGAACGGCGGTCAGGCGGTACACGTCGGCCGCGCCGCGCTCTTCTTGAAAGATGCGGAAGCCTTCGTCTCCCAGGGCCCGCTGCATCAGCGGGGCGGGGCACTCGACCCCCATCAGGGCCGCTTTCGCTTCGGCGTGGGTCTTGCTGGCGCGGATCAGGCGGATGATCTCGTCGATATTGGCCAGGGCCAGCAACAGCCCCTCGACGGTGTGCTTTCGCTTGCGCGCCTTGGCTAGCAAAAACTGCGTCCGCCGGCGGAGCACGATGATTCGATGCCGCAAGAACTCTTCCAGCATCTGCTTGATCGTGAGGGTCCGCGGCTTGCCATCGACCAAGGCCAGCAGGATCAGCGAGAACGTATCTTGCAGCGGCGAGAACTGATAAAGTTGGGCCAGCACCACCTCGGGATCGGCGTCGCGCTTCACGTCGATCAAAATGTGGACCGGGTGCTTCAAATCCGAAATGTCGGTGACTTCGCTGATTCCCTTGATCCGGTCGTCGTTCACTAGGTCGCGGATTTTTTCGAGCACGCCGTCGCGCGTTTGCTGGTACGGGATTTCGCGGACGACGATCCGATAGCGGTCTTTCTTCCGCTCTTCGATCGTGCAGCGGGCCCGCAGGATGACCGTGCCCCGCCCCGTCAGATAACCGCGGCGAATCCCCGAACGACCCTGGATGATGCCGCCGGTCGGAAAGTCGGGGCCGGGGATGATCTCGAGCAGCTCGTTGATCGACACGTCCGGCTCTTCAATGACGCGCAACAGCGCGTCGCACACTTCGCGCAGGTTGTGCGGCGGAATGCTGGTCGCCATGCCGACCGCGATCCCCTGCGTTCCATTGACCAGCAGATTGGGAAAGCGGCTGGGCAGGACAGTCGGCTCGGTTCGGCTTTCGTCGTAGTTGGGCGCGAAATCGACCGTGTCGAGATCGAGGTCGTCCAGAATCATCGCCGCGATCGGCGACATCCGAGCTTCGGTGTACCGCATGGCCGCCGGGGGCAGGCCAGCGATCGAGCCGAAGTTTCCCTGCTTGTCGATCAGCACATGGCGTGCGTTCCATTCCTGCGCCATCCGCACCAGGGTGGGATAGATGACTTCCTGACCGTGCGGATGGTAGTTGCCCATCGTCTCGCCGCAAATCTTGGCGCACTTGGTGCGGCTGGCGGTCGGGCCCAGGTTCAAATCCTTCATCGCCACCAGAATCCGCCGCTGCGAAGGCTTCAGACCGTCGCGCACGTCGGGCAGCGCCCGGCTGACGATCACGCTCATCGCGTACGTCAGATAACTCTCTTTCAGTTCATCCTCGATCGGCTGGTCGATCACGCGGCCGGCATCGCCGTTCGCAGGATTGGACTGGGCAGGATCAGCGGGCAAATCACCGTCGGTGGACAAGTGAGAATCCTTTCGGAACGGATCGAAACGGGCGTCTGCAAGAAGGGAATTTCCAGGTTCAAAACAACCCGGAAAGCGGGCCGCGCACAGGGCCTTGGAGACGAGCCGTCAATGTACCAGTTTTGGCTGAAAAGAACAGCGGGGAGCCGCGTTTTACCGACGATGTAACTGCTTGCCGCAACGTGACTTGCGACGACAAATTGCAGCGGTGGATGGAGCGACAAATTGGGCTGCTGCAAGGCAAGGCAGGACAAAAAGAAGCTCGGGCTGAGGGCCAAGTCGAATGGTGATTCAGGCGACATTCCAAAGTCAAGGGCGCGCCGGGAGTATTGTGGTGTTTGATGTGGCAGAATGCCCGTCATATCGAAGCAACACAAAGCAGGCTATCGACAAACTAGCGAGTATGGCCCACGACCCTCCAAACCGAAACGGGAACAAAACACTATAGACAGCCACAAGTGACCACAAGAGCGACATACGCAGCAACGGCGACAAGACGTAAGCTCGCGTGACGCCCGAATACCAAATCCAGAACAAAAATCCTTCTAGCACGCATAGCACTGCCATCCCACCCATTACTTGAAGTAAGTGAGTCGAGAATCGGGCGTATGGAATCAGGCTGATAAATGGTGCATGTAAGTAATCGGAACCGACAACCATGCACCACGGCAGCAAGCCAAGGACCGCAAGCAAAAATGTCCTTAACTGTGCCGCTACGCCCAAGACAATTAACGGTACTGCCAAGACAGCGAGCGGTACGACGATCCGCCAATCAAAGGCTATGGACGTTGCGAGAGAGAACACAATTGCAAAGACTGCCCCGGTCGCAATCAGCAAGCGGATCATCGTCATCCGGGTTCACCCGTTGCCCTGGATTGGGCTGGTCCACGTGCATAACGATGTATAGCTCTCCCGGCTTCAGCTACTCGCCTAGTAGCAAACCCATCGCTCTAAACCGTGAAATGTCCCTGACCCAAAACCTGCCGCGACTACTGCCATTCGTTGCTGCTTCTCCCTTATCTAACACGTCCGCCAATTCGCTATCACTGGCGAAAAATGGTGCATGACAAGGGTAGAACGCGACGTATCCGACTTTATTACAGATCGGCGAAGATGAGAAGTATCGCACAGTAATGGTTTGTCCCACAACATTCGTTCGGCTATTGGCCGCAAGAGTGACAGATTCGACTTTTGCGAGAACGATAAACGAAGCTACATACGCTACGACGATTAGCATTCCGACAATAGCAACACAACGAAATCTTGTGATCTTTGGCACGTCTCGATAAGCCCAAGAGTGTTCCAGTCGCCGAGACTCTATGGACAGGTCTGCGGGGCGTTAAAGTACCAATCCAGTTTCTTTTTGATATAGGGAGGCAGGGTCATAAGAGTAGTCGAGTCAGCCTGATTGCTTTCAATAGTTCCTTTGGTCGCGCCAGGATCGTCGTAATAGTTCAAGTAGCCAAGGTAAATAACTTCGTGCATCAGAATGTTGGCGTACAGAATGTCCCACTGAATGCCACTTTTTGTTGCGGCGGCTTGATCTAACCCAGTTATGCTGATTGAAGTCTCATTGCCCCCGGTACTGGCAATGTACCCCGCGACCGATGGCTTTGTAAATCTGAGATAATGATGGTAAAACTCTGTGGCCTTTGACAGTGGCGTAAACGGTTCGGCAGCCGCATAGTGACAGGTGTTGACGACTAAAACTGCTGGATGGAAGTTCCACCATCCCGAATCCCAATACCAAGTGTTGCGTTCGTAAATTGTGCCGTCGTAGTAGTCGTCGCCCCACGGGTCGGGTTTCTGACTAGAGACACTGACCGTAATTGGGATCGTGATTCAGGCAGCAGCAAACATTTGCTGCAATCTCCGGCTCACTGCTGCTGGATCAAAATTCGGCGGCAGATTCGTCGGATCAACGAAAATAGATATTCCCCGCTTCCCGTCCGGGTCAACATTCGTAAGCGGTTGATTCTTTACGTACCGATGCAGGTTGCTTGGATCGCCGTTGAATCCAATCGGGTCTTCGCTAAGGAATTGACCAATCATCGGGTCGTACATGGGTCCGGTCCCTTTAAGATTAAGCGGTGAGTTCCTGCATGGCTTGATCGTGCGCGGCTCTTGCCTTCCGCGCCAGCTTGTTTGCGTGAAGGCGTTTTAGGTGTACCTCGATCTTTGGCATTGCCCACTTCTCCCACTCATCACGCGGTTCTAGCAGCGGTACGGCCATAGCGTTCGGATGCTCGGCCCGGTGCTTTCGCAGGTGTTCAATGGTTCGATGAAACAGGAGCGACAGCCCCCAATAGTTGTTTAGATTGGGATCGTCAGGTACAAGATGGTGGGCAATGCCGTGTGCTTCGCACGCGCGCTGCGTTTGCAGGTGGTCGAACCAACAGTTCCCGCGCTGGCCGATGTAGTACGCCAACTCTTCAGTCGGGGTGAGGCTCTTTAAGAACCAGCCGCGCTCGATTTCTTCGGGCGTAATGGGTATTGGCCACGTCTTGTAGTATTCGT
>JBBDYF010000016.1:0-1375 GCA_040901775.1 Pirellulaceae bacterium
GGTCGCGGCGTTGAGTCCCCGTTAAGCATGTTCCACACTGGCACCCCCTGGCCGACCGCCGCCTTGAGGATCAATTCGACCGATCGCTCGCCGATGCCGCGGGGCGGGTTGTTGATGACTCGGAGCAGCGACACTTCGTCGCGCGGGTTGACAATCGCCTTCAGATAACCCAGCACGTCCTTCACTTCCTTGCGGTCGAAAAACGACTGGCTCCCCAGGATGACATACGGAATCTTCGCCTTGCGCAGCTCGGTCTCGAACGCTCGCGGCTGCTCGTTAGTGCGAAACAGGATCGCCAAATCGCGCGGTTCAAGCCGGTCGATTTCGATCCGCCGGCGGATATCGGCCACGGTTGCCTGCGCCTCGACGGTTTCGCTTTCGTACTGTTCGATCCGGGGCCGCTCGCCGCCGGGACGGGCCGCCTTCAGCTCTTTGTCGTGTCGGTGCCGGTTGAAGCCGATCAGCCGGTTGGCGAAATCCAGAATGGCGGCCGTCGAACGATAGTTCCACTCGAGCCGGACCACCTTGGCCTCGGGCCAATCCTTGGCAAACCGCAGAATGTGCTGCACGTCGGCCCCGCGCCAGCCATAGATCGACTGGTCGTCGTCTCCCACGACGCACAAGTTGCGGTGCTCGGCCGCCAGGGCCTTGATGATGCGATACTGCACGCCGCTCGTGTCCTGGTACTCGTCCACCAGCAGATGATCGAACAGACCGGCCTCTTGCCGCCGGGCGTCTGGAAAATTCTGAAGCAAATCTTCGGTGCAAAGCAACAGATCGTCGAAATCGACCGCCCCGGCGTTTTGCAGCGACTTCTGATAGCGGCGATAGCCCATCGACGCCAGGTGCTGCTTATCGTCCTTCGCCACGCGGGCAGCATCGGCGGGCCGAACCCCTTGCGATTTCCACTGGCTGATCTGAAACAGCAAGTCGCCCGGCCGCATCGCCTCGCTAGGCACCTTGATGTCTCGCAGGACCGCTCGGGCCAGGCTCTCTTGATCCCCCCGGTCGTAGATCGCAAACCGATCGGGATAGCCGAGCTTGCGCGCGTGCCGCCGCATCACCCGCACGCAGTGCGAATGGAACGTGCTGATCTGCGGCTTCTCTTTTTGCTTGCCGAGCAGCTTTCCCAGCCGTTCGTGCATCTCGGCCGCCGCCTTGTTGGTAAAAGTGACGGCGAGAATCCGCCCCGCCTGGGTGCCGTGCTTGATCAGGTTGGCGATGCGGTAGGTGACGACCCGCGTTTTGCCGCTTCCCGCGCCGGCCAGCACCAGCATCGGCCCGGCCAAGGTTTGCACCGCTTCCTGCTGCGTCGGGTTGAGGCCGGCCATGGGGATGGGGGCTCGGGGGCTCGGGGGCTCGGGGATCGTAGATG
>JBBDYF010000017.1:0-8979 GCA_040901775.1 Pirellulaceae bacterium
GACAAGCCGGCAGAGGACAAGCCGGCAGAGGACAAGCCGGCAGAGGACAAGCCGGAGTAAGCTAGGCAGCAAGTTTCGGCCACCACGATGCGGATTGTCTCTTTGATCTCGAGCGCCACGGAAATCCTGTTTGCCCTGGGCTTGGGCGGGCAGGTGGTCGCGGTGAGCCACGAATGCGACTTTCCCGCCGCGGCGAACCGGCTGCCGAGGGCGACGCGCTCGCGAATCGATTCTTCCCGGCCCAGCGGCGAGATCGACGACCAGGTGAAGTCGCTATCGCTCGCCGGGGGGCCGCTGTACGAGATCGACGGCGAGTTGCTCGCCGGCCTGGCGCCCGATTTGATCGTGACGCAGTCCCAGTGCGATGTCTGCGCGGTTCGCTACGCGGACGTGCTCGATCTTGTCCAGACGGTGCCTTCGCTGCGGGCAGCGCGGGTGCTGGCGCTGAATCCGCAGTCGCTCGAAGAGGTGCTGACCGACGTTTGCCGCGTCGCTCAGGCCGCAGGGGCGGCCTCGCTGGGCGATCGGCTGGCCAGCGCGCTGCGCGCGCGGATCGAGGCCGTCGCGTCGCAAACCGCGCGGCTGAGCGAGGCCGAGCGGCCGAGTGTCGTCTGCATCGAGTGGACCGAGCCGTTGATGGCGGCCGGCAACTGGACCCCGCGGTTGATCGAACTGGCCGGCGGAATTTCCGGGCTGGCCGTGGCCGGTCGGCATAGCGGCTACATCACCTGGGAAGCGATTCGCCAGTTCGACCCGGACGTCCTACTGGTCGCTCCCTGCGGCTTCGACCTGACCCGTTCGGTGCAAGAGGCCGCCGCCCTGACCAGCTTGCCGGGCTTTGCCGAGCTAAACGCGGTAAAATGCGGGCGGGCGTTTGTGATCGACGGCAACGCCTATCTCAATCGGAGCGGGCCGCGGCTGGTGGATAGTTTGGAGATTTTGGCCCACCTCATCCAGCCGCAGCTCTTCCCGCGGCCGCCGCTCGACGCTGCCTGGCGGCCTTTAGCGTTTCCTGACCCCGGACCCCCCTGACCCCCGACTCCCGACTCCCGACCCCTGCCCTCTACCGCTCCACCTTCTGAATTTGCAGTTGGTCGAACGAGGCCGTGCCGGTCGCGCCGAACAGGCCGATCCGAAAGATCGCCTCGCGGGCGGCCGCCGGAATGCGAAACGTTTCCTGCTCCTCGTGCCAGTCCGAAGTGCCGCGGAACGGGCCAATGGTAAAGCTACCCAGTTCGCGACGCTGGTCGTCGTACAGCGTCAGGCCGATGTAGCTTGCTTCGTCGCGGCTGGGGCCTGCCAGCACGCCGTCGGTTTTGACCCAGCCCGAAACTTGCAGCTCTTGGACCTCGCGGCCGTCGATCGCCAAGCCTTGCAACAAGTGGGCAGACAGCCCCGGCTCGCTGTTGTGGAACGACAGGCAATGGCCGCCGTCGGGCGATTTCTCGTCGGCCTCCCGCTTCAGCAGCCGTTCGTAGTACCAGCCGGGCTGTCCGCCGCTCTCGAACGCCGCTTCCTCGAACGATCCGTTGACGAGCCGCGGATTGGCCGGATCGGGCTTCACCTGGCGGGCGTCCTCGGCCTTGCCGGTCATGGGAACAAACAGCGTGGGGATCAGCGCTTCCGATTCGAGCTGGCCCGCTTTTTTGCGAAACAGATACAGCGTTTGCGAGTAACGCTCGCCGACCGGGACCACCATCAGACCGCCGTCGGCCAGTTGCTCGACGAGCGGCTGGGGAACCTTTTCGGGCGAGCAGGTGACGATGATCTTGTCGAACGGCGCGCGATCGGGCCAGCCCAGATAGCCATCGCCAATTTTGACGTGGACGTTGTCGTAGCCGAGCCGCTGAAGGGTTTTGGTCGCCGATTTGCCCAGCGATTCGACGATCTCGATGGTATAAACGTCCTTGACCAGCGGGCTGAGCACCGCCGCCTGATAGCCGCTGCCGGTGCCGATTTCGAGCACCTTGTCGGTCGGCTGCGGGCCCAAGGCCTGCGTCATGTACGAGACGATCAGGGGCGAGCTGATCGTTTGCCGATCGCCGATCGGCAGGGCCATGTCGAGATAGGCCCGGCCGCGATGCCGCAGGGCGACGAACTCGTGCCGCGGGGTGTCGCGCATCGCCTGCACGACCCGCTCGTCGGTAATGCCGGCGGGGACCAGCACCTCCGCGACCAGCTTGTGCCGGGCGGCTTCCAACTGCACGCGCGTTTGCCCGGCAGCGCTCGACGTCACGAGCAGCCCCGCCAGCAGGATCATCCAGGCCAATTGCTGCCGCGTCATCGTTTCGCTCCCCTCCGGGCGGACCTGTTGCCGATGCGCCTATTATACGTCATTCAGTGCTTCCCAATTCAAAATCCGAAGCACGAAGCACGAAGCAGGCGCAAGGCGGTGGCGGGTTGGCTATGCTGTTGGCATTCCGACTTGCCTTCCGACCTCGAAAGCTCGCCCCAGGTGCCACGATGCGATTGTCACTGCTGCCACTCGAAACGTCTCGTCCCAACCGCCGCTCGTTTTTGGCCGCCACCACCTCGCTGGCCGCGGCCGCCCTCTGGTCGAATCGGGCTGAAGGGGCGGTGCGGCGCAACGTCAAACTGACCGACACGCCGTTTGCGCTCGGCGTTGCTTCGGGCGATCCGTGGCCGACCGGCGTCGTCTTGTGGACCCGCCTGGCCCCCCAGCCGCTGGCAGGGGGCGGCATGGGCGAAGAGGCGGTCGAAGTTGGCTGGGAGGTGGCCGAGGACGAAGGCTTTACGAAAATCGTTCGCCACGGAAAAACGACCGCCGTGCCCGACTGGGCCCACTCGGTGCATGTCGAAGTCGAGGGCCTCGCGCCGGCCCGCACCTACTTTTACCGTTTTCATGCGGCCGGCGAGGCGAGCCCCATCGGCCGGACGCGCACGACGCCCCCCGCCGATTCGCTGCCCGAGAAGTTGCGTTTCGCGTTCGCCTCTTGCCAGCACTACGAAACGGGCTACTTCACCCCGTACGAACATATGGTCAAGGACGATCTGGACCTGGTGGTTCACCTGGGCGACTATCTCTACGAAGGAAAAGCGACGCAGAATAGCGTTCGCCAGCATGTGGGGCCGGAGATCGAGTCGCTGGCCGACTATCGCAATCGCCACGCCCAGTACAAGACCGATCCCGCGCTGCAAGCCGCCCACGCGGCGTTTGCGTGGCTGGTGACCTGGGACGATCACGAGTTCGACAACAACTGCGCCGGGGCGATCTCGGAGCAGCCCAATGTCCGGTCCGAAGACTTTTTGCAGCGCCGGGCCCGCGCCTACCAAGCCTATTACGAGCACATGCCCTTGCGACGAACGTCGCTCCCCCAGGGACCCGACATGCAGTTGTATCGGCGGATCGTCTTCGGCCGGCTGGCCGAGTTCTTCGTGCTCGACACGCGGCAGTACCGCTCGGACCAGCCGTGCGGCGACGGCAAGAAGCGGCAATGCGCCGAGGCTCTCGACCCGCGGCAAAGCCTGCTGGGCGATGGCCAGGAGAAGTGGCTGAGGGACGGCATGAGCCGTTCCACCGGACGTTGGAACGTGCTGGCCCAGCAGGTGATGATGGCCCGCGTCGATCGCACGGCGGGAGACGAAATCGCCTATAGCATGGACCAGTGGCCCGGCTACGAGATGAATCGCCGCCGCCTGCTCAAGTTTTTCGACGAGCGGAAGATATCGAACCCGGTCGTACTGGCGGGCGACATCCACAGCAACTGGGCGAACGACCTGATCGCCGATTTTGACGAGCTCGACAGCAAGGTCGTGGCGACCGAGTTCGTCGGCACGTCGATCTCGTCGGGCGGCGACGGCACGCGCCAACCGCGCGACCTCGATCGGCTGCTGGCCGAGAACCCGTTCGTCAAGTTTCACACGGCCGAGCGGGGCTACATCCGCTGCACCGCCACGCCCGGCCAGTGGCGCAGCGACTACCAGGCGGTCGAATACGTGACCCGTCCCGGCGCGCCCGCCATTACGCGGGCCTCGTTTGTGGTGGAGGATGGCAAGCCGGGGCTGCAGTCGGTTTGAAGACGGCTGGAGAGCGACTAGAAACTGAAATGCAAGCCCAACCCCGGGCTGCGGTAGTAAATGCCGTTGCCATAGCTGGGGTAGTACGACTGCGAGTAGCCGCGGGAATAGGGATAGTAACCGCCGTAGCTACGGTAGTTGTTACGGTAATGGCTCCCGCGATGGTAGTCGTAATGCCCAGGAATGTAGTCGTAGTGACCCCCGTGGCGCTGGTAGTGGCCAGGGTGGTAATCGTAATGGCCCCGTTGATACCCGCCACCGTGATGCCCGCCACCGTGATGCCCGCCGTGGTTGCCGCCTCGGCGATGCCCACCGCGATGCCGGTGGTCGTCGTCATCGGCCTGCGCCGTGCTTGCCAGTCCGCCAGCCGCTAGAGCAACGAAGGTCACGAGGCCCAGTAGAACGCGTTTCATGATTGGCTCCCTTCCAAAGGTATTTTCACACGCGGCTCGATGCACGAGCCGACAATCAATCAAATGAAGCACCCGGCATGCCGAGTCAATTGGGACGACGCCATAACTTATTCTGTGGCAACATTTTGCGGCTGAATCGGTGGTTCGAGATAATCATTGTCGTGGCGAAAAGTGTCGTCATATCGACAGCACTCTGTCGCAAGAGAGACACGGATGAAATGCCAAGCGATCCTTGGTAGACGCCAAACAAAAAAGCCCCCGCGCTACTGCGCGAGGGCTCGACAAGCGATTGCAAGCAAGGCTGTTTAGAAGCGGAAATAGATTCCGGTCCCGCCGCGGTACGACGTGCCGCCCCAGCCTCGGTAGCCGCCGTAACTATACGGGCTGCCGTAGTAGTTCCCGTAGGAATAGGGCCGGCTGTAGTAATTCCCATAGGAATACGGCCGGCTGGAGTAGCTGCGATATCCGCCGTAGTAGCTTGGGGAGCGATACGACCGGCTGTAGCTGTAAGAGCGCGGCCGGTAGTTGTTGCTGTAATACCGCGCGTAATTGCCCCCGCCACGATTGTATCCGCGGCCGCGTGGGCGAGCGTCGGCCATGTCGGGATAGATCATGCTACCGGCGATTATCGCCGCCGTTGCCGCCAATGTGAGAACGAAAGATTTCATAACGCCTCTCCTTGCCAAAACCCGCAGTGCTTAGTTGCCAGCGACAACCCAGTCGCTCTTTGAATCAAAAAAAGAGAAGCATTCGCCGTGCCGAGCCGGGGGGCACCGGGTTAACGAAACCAAATCGCGCAAAGTCGCGAGTGAAATGAGGCCGTTACGATCAACGTGTACGCGCCACAAGCACCTGCGGACCCCAAGCAATCAACGCGAAATTTCCGAGCTTTTTGTCGATTCTCGCTTTGAATTGTCATGGACCGACCGTTCGATTCTGGCTAGGATTAGCAAAAATCACCCGACATTTACCTGTTCTTCCTATTTTCTTAACGTCTAGTGTCTGACGCTTCGGTTCGGGAAATGCTTGGTTGAACCTTTCGGTTGAACCATCCAGTGTGTGCTTGGACTCTTGAGAGGATCCCCCGCACCATGCCAGATCTGACGATCGGATTCGCGGTCATAGCCGTTTTGGCGTGCGGTTTATTCTGGTGTGCCGCTGGGTTGGCTGCCGGCCTTTCGGTTCGCGCCGGCAACGCGCTGGGCTTGTTGGCGGTGGGGTGCCTGCTGCTCTATATCTGCCTGTTGTGGCAGTCGCCGCAGGTTGCCGCTTGGCTGCCGTATTCGAACCTGATCGTCGTGGGTAACTGGCTGCCGCTGTTTACCGCGGCGATCGCCGGCCTGGTCTGGCAACGCCTGCCGGCAAGTGCGGTGCGGCGCGGGTTCACGCTGGCGGCGTTGGTTTTGTGCGGCGCCTTCGCTTCGATTTACCCGCTGCTGGGACCGGTCCCCCGTTGTCAAAACCGCTGGGACAAACTGGGAACCTGCCTGCAAACGACCGACTACACCTGTTCGCCCGCGGCGGCAGCAACGCTGTTGCATAAGTATGGAATCGAGGCTTCCGAGCAAGAGATGGCCCGCTTGTGCCTCACGCGGCGGGGAACCACTTGGCAGGGCCTGTATCGCGGCTTGAAGCTCAAGACGGCCGGCACCCCCTGGGATGTGCAGGTGTGCCACGGCTTGGCCGAAGACCTGGCCCTCCCGCAAGGCGGGCCGATGATCGTCAGCGTCGGCCTGGCAGCCAATGCCGCGGGGAATACCGATTTTTCGCGCGAGTTCGGCTGGGTGCCGGGCGTCAATCACTCGGTGGTGCTCGAACGCGTCCGCGCCAATGGCGTCGCGATCGTCGCCGATCCTTCGCAGGAAATGTCGCGCGAGCACTGGGATCGCGAAACCTTGCGCAAACTGTGGCGGGGCAATGCCCTGCGGCTGGTGCCGCGCGAGCCTTGATTCCTCAATGCCGCGCGGCCGTGGAGACGCGAGTTGCCGGCGGGTTGTCTTCCGACGAAGGTGTGCCGCTGGACGAAGAGGCGACCGATCCGTTGGTTTTGCCGCGGCCGTTCTCTTTGAACCGGGCATGCAACTGTCCCCAATCGATGATCAATCTGCCCCCCGTCGATTCGTGTTGTTTGGACCAATTCATCAACAAGTCGAGGCAGGCGTGGTCGATGTAGTCGAGTTGGTCGAACTCGACGTGCAACTCGGTTCCCGGCGGCACTTGTTCCAATTTGGCCGCCAGCACGGGCAACCGCAGGAACGTGGCCGCGCCCGACAGCGTCATGCGGGCCCGCTCGTGTCCGGACTTGCCCGTGACGGCGGGAGACAGGTTTACTTCGAGATGCGAGAAGGTCACCAACAACTTGATGGCCGACAGCACCACCCCCGTCACCACGCCGACGAGCAAGTCTTCGACCACGATCACGATGACCGTCACCAGAAAAATGCCCGCTTCGGTGCGGCTGGTTTTCCAAAGATGAAAAAACCCTTTCCAGTTGATCAATTTGAAGCCCGTATAGACCAGGATGCCGGCCAGGGCCGAAATCGGAATCATACTTAGCAGCGACCCCAAGAGCACGACGAACGTCAGCAGCCAGACGCCGTGCAAGATGCTCGACAGTCGCGATTTTGCTCCGGCCTGAACGTTGGTCGCGCTGCGGACGATCACTCCGGTCATGGGCAACCCGCCCACCAGGCCGCACAGCATGTTCCCCACGCCTTGGGCCGCAAGCTCTTTGTCGTACTGGGTGCGCGGGCCGGTGTGCATCTGATCGACGGCCGAGGCGCAGAGCAGCGTTTCGGCACTGGCGACGACCGCGATCATCATTCCCGCGACCGACAGATCCCATAGCGAAACGTCGCGCAGCACGTTGAGCGAAGGGAACGTCAGCCCGTCGATCAAATTGGCGGGCACCTCGATGTACAGGACCGGCAGAGACAGCCACCAGGCGGCCAGGGTCGTCACGAGCACCGCCAACAGGGGACCGGGAAGCAAACGAAGTTTCTTGGGCGCGAAGACTTGCCAGCCAATGATGATCAAGATGGCAACCAGCCCCACCTTCGCGGCCCAGTCGTGACTTTTCAGATGATTCAGCACGTTGGCCAGAGATTGACTTGCCGCCGCCTGCGAGCCGTCGGCATCTTCCAGGCGATGCTCCTGCAAGTCGTCGAGCGCCGCGGCCAACTGCCCCGTGGCCTGTCCGGCCGCGCTTAAAAAGGCAGCGTCGCTCGGCCTATCGGCCTGGGCGATGGTCGAAGCGGCCAACCGCGATTGGACCGCTTGCGTCTCCTCGAGAATCGCTTGCTGCCGCGGCACGAAGTCGGCCAGGTGCTCGGCCTGAAACTCGTGCAGCGCCTCGTTTCCGTGCCGGGTCGTACTGCGCTCGACGAGCGACGCCAGCTCCCGCTGTTGCTCGTGCAACTGGCCGAATTCCTGAAGAAAGGCAATGCGCTCGCGGCGGCGCTCGACCGGTTCCATACTGGGCAGCGGCAGGCCCTTGACCAGTGCTTCGGGAATCGACAGCAGGTTTGCGAGGCCATTCTCGCGCGGGCGATCGTCCACCATCACGTGAATCTGACTCGATAGGATCAGCACCCCAATGCCCGAGAGCATGCCGTGAATGACAGCGGGCGAAACCGCCCGGAACCATTGCCCCAGCCGCAACAGCCCCGCCGCCAATTGCAGCATGCCCCCCAGGAGCACCGCCACGCCCAACGCCGCCATGCCGTGCTCGCGGATCAACTCGAAGCAAACCACGGTCAGGCCGGCCGCGGGACCGCTCACCTGCAGCGGCGCCCCCGCGAAGAAACCGACGATGAGGCCGCCGATAATCCCCGTTGCCAGGCCGGCTGCGATCGGGGCTCCGCTGGCCAGGGCAATCCCCATGCACAGTGGCAACGCCACGAGAAAAACGACCAGCGAGGCGAGAAAATCCTGTCGCCAGGTCTCGGTCCAATGACTCTCTATGCGTTTGTGCGGATCCATAATTGCCGTCCCTTTTCGCTCGCTTCGATCTTATTCAATGCCTAACGCAACCGCTGCCTACCATGCGAGCGCCGCAGCAATTGCGGTTGCGCCGGGAACTATTAAAAAAACAACTGGGTGACTCAAGCCTTTGCAAACGTCGGCGGCTGCGTACCGCGCGTCGGCGACGTCAACTCGACAAAGCGGTCTTGCGACTGGTCGTACTGTCGCACCTGGCCCCGTGCGATGTCGTAGTACCAGCCGAAGACCTTGATTTCGCCCGCCGCCAGGCGGGCGGCGACGCAGGGGTGGGTGCTGAGATTTTTTATCTGGAGGAGGACGTTGACTTCCGTCGCCGCCCTCCACAGTTCGCTGTCCGGCAGGTGCGAATACTTTTCCCGCAAAGTGCGGCGGGTCGTTTCAGCATCTTCCCCCTGGGCAATCCAGGCTTTGATCGCCGGCAGGTGGTCGAGCCCGTTCGGGTGGAGCACCGCTTTCATGGCGCCGCATTGCGAAGGGTGCAACTCGCACATTGTGATTCTAAAGAGCTTGCTGATAGCAGCGCAGG
>JBBDYF010000018.1:0-8933 GCA_040901775.1 Pirellulaceae bacterium
GTCGGCTTCTCAGCCCATCACGTGCTGGTGCTGGCCAAGTATTTTGGCTACGGTTCGCCCCTCACATGGCTCTTCACCGCGGCGATCGTCGTTGGCGGCGCGTTCTGGGCCTGGATGTATCGCCGCGGTGGTTCGCTCGCCGGAGTCTGGCTGAGTCATGCCCTGGTCGATGCCACGATCTTCGTCATCGGCTGGGATTTGATCTCTCCGGGCTAGCTCGCCGGGTTAGCGCACCGCATCGACCTTTGCTTCGTCGATCCGATAGACCGACCATGTGTTGCCGTCGGGCCCCGTAAATGGCTCGACGTTCAGCGTCCCTTCGACCTTGAGCGCCGCGGATGTGTACTGCGTCGTTTCTCCCGCGGCGAGATAGACCATCGCCAGGTGATCGGCTTGTCCTCCCGGTCCGAATTTGCACTCGGTGTTCTTTAGCAACACAAACTTCTCGACTTTGCCCGATGCGCCACCGTGAATGAAGCCGACGATGCTGACCCGCTGGCCGTCGAGTTCCTTCGCCCGCTCGGTCAACAAGAACGGCCGATAGACCATGTCCTCTCGCATTTGTAGGTTCAAATCTTCAAAGGCGATTTTCTCCGGCCCGCCCGGCTTGTCGGGCGTCCGGTCGGCAGGAGGTGCTTTTCCTTTGACGGGCTTGTTTCTTTTGACGGGCTCGCGCGCGGCAACAGGCGCGGCCACCGGCTGAACCTGCTGAATTGGCGCGGGTGCGAGAGTCGGTTTTTTGGCCGCCGGCTTTTGCGCTACCGGGGCTGGCCGCCGCGCTACCGAGTTCTGGCTCGCGACCGATTCGTGCCCGCACCCGGCGGCAACGATCAAGCAGATAGCAAGAATCAAAGTCGCGCCGAGCAGTACCGCGAGGTTGGTTTGTTGAACCTTCATGCTGGTATTGTAACGCCCCTGGCGGCGAAGGGTAAACAGCGTCTCAACCATCCAGTGTGGTAAACCATCCCGCACGATCGATAGCATCGTCGCCGACTGTGCGATTCCCAGCGGTTATCGAACCAAAGTCGAGGCCGAAAGGCGGCACGCCGGCGAATAGCGGCGTAAACTTGGCCAGCCGATTTGCTACCCCCAAATTCGCGCCCCAATCTGAATGCCGCTTTCTAACGGTTGGCTAGGCTTGATCTTGCTTTGGGCCTGCGGGCTGCCGCTGGCGGCGGCAGAGTCCCCTGCGCTGGAACGGCGGCTGTTGGCTGACGCGGGCGACGGCTCGCTCGACGCGTTTACCTTGACGTCTGCCTGCCTGATCGCCGGCGGCCCGGCCGACGCCGCCGAACTGGAAAAACACGAGCGGCAACTCGACGCCTGGTCGCAGCGCCTGCTGGACGGCATGCCAACCGATCTGGCGGTCGAGCGGCGCGCAGCCGCGATCTTCGCTGCGCTGCACCGCGAGATCCTCGTCGGCCGGTACGATCCGCGGGCGAGCGACCTGGGTCGCACGCTTCGCGATGGCGATTTCAACTGTCTCACGGCGTTGGTCCTGTACTACGAGTTCTGCCGCCGCGCCGACGTGCCGCTCGAAATCTGGTCGCGACCGGGGCATGTCTATTGTCGCCTGCCGAAAAGCAGCCAGCGGATCGAGCCGACCTTGCGCAACTGGCTCACAGCTACACAACTGCAAGCGACGACTGAAACACGTCCGGCGCGGCGCATCACGCCGGTCGAGCTTGTGGGGCGGTGCTACTACAACCGGGGCGTCGAGTTGCTCCAGCGGCGTCAATTCGCACAGGGGCTGGCGCTGCTCGAAATCGCCCGCCGGCTCGACCCGGCCGACACCGATGCCCGCGCCAATTTGCTGGCCGGCCTGAACAATTGGGCCCTCGCCTTGAGCGCACGGGGCGAACACTCGGCCGCCGATCGGTTGATCGCCCGCGGCCTGGCGATCGACCCGCGCTTTCCGCCGCTAGTGGCGAACGCGCGACTGCTGCGGCGGACCCAACAGCAATCGGCCCTACGCGCGGGCGGCGATTAAGGCGTCGAGCTCGGCCCGCAGTCGCGGCAAAATCTCGTCGTACGGAAAGGCCCCTAATTCGGCGCTCCCCCGCTTCAGGTTCACGAAGTTCGGTCCGCACCACAGGCCCAGATCGGCGTCGTCGGTTTCGCCTGGGCCATTCACGCGGCACCCCATCACGGCGATCGTCAGCGCGTGCTCTTGGGCATAGCTGGTCATCTCCTTCACTTGCTGGGCCAATTCGATAAACGCCTGGTTCTCGACCCGCGAGCAACTGGGACAGGCAATGATGTTCAGCGTCGGCAGGCCATAGTTCACCACGCTCCGCACCCGCCCCGCCGCGATGTCGGCCAGGATTTGCCGACCCGCGACAATCTCTTCCGGCTTGCGGTCGTTGGGCACGGTCAACGAAACGCGAATCGTGTCGCCAATGCCGCGGCTGATGAGTTGTTCAAAGGCGATCCGCGTTTTGATGATTCCATCCGGAGGCAAGCCCGCCTCGGTTACGCCCAGATGCAGCGGCACATCGGGCCGCCGCTCGGCAAAGCGGCGATTCACCTCGATCACCTTCCGCGGGTCGCTATCCTTCAGCGACACGCAGTACCGCTCAAAGCCGAGCGAGTCGAGCAGGTCGCAATGTTCCCAAGCGCTGTCGAGCATCGGCCCGATCGAATCCTGGGGATCGTACTTCTCTTGTTTGGCCGGATCGACGCTGCCGCAGTTCACGCCCACCCGCAACGCGCAGTCGTGATCCGCCGCGACCTGGGCGATGTAGCGCACCTTGTCTTGCCAGGGGCGCGTCGGCTCGTGGTGATACAGGTGCCCCGGGTTGTAGCGGACCTTATCGACGTGCGGAGCAACCAGTTCGGCCAGGCGATAGTTCTCTTGCAGATCGACCGACAGGTTCGCCGTCGTCTGGCGGCGAATCTCGGCCAGGGCCTCGGCGTCTTTCTTGCTATCTACCGCGATCCGCACGACATCGGCCCCGGCGCCGGCCAGCAAGTTCACCAGGCCGACGGTCGCGTCGATATCCTGGGTGTGCGTGGCCGTCATGCTTTGCACGGCGATCGGAGCGCCATTGCCAATGGCGATCGAGCCGATGCGAACGCTGCGGGTGGGATTACGGTGGATGGACACGATGGTTTCCTGAACTGGCAAGCGGTTGGCTTGACGATACCTCATTCTCCCTACCGCGTAAATCTTGGCAATGTCACCGGCCGGGGCGCAAAGACCAGGACACCGAGTTTCGCTAATCGTTTATCCTTTTTTTCGGCAGACCTGGTTTCGCTAATCATTCACAACTCTTTGGCAGCACGGCACTTGCGCGATGAACAGCGATCAGCAAAACTGGGTTTCGCTTATCGGACCGATCAGCGTAACGAGCGCCAGGTGGCTGTGAATCGCGCGAGCAGAACCACGGCGAATCTGCGCCAGCACCGCCGCGCCGCGTGCGTCCGGAGAGACTCCGCCGCTCAGCCGTGGTTGACTTCGTCGCCCTCAGCCACCCCGCTAAATTGCCAAGCAGCCGGCGCGCACGCTCCGCGCCTTACAGAAACGCAATTGTACATATACTCGGATTGCCTGTCAATACGTCCACTGCGAATTCCTGTCGATTCGCAAGACCAACTCAGGACAGCCGTGCTCGCTGGCAAACAAATCGGCTGCGGCAAACCATTTTGATGCAACGGCGAAGGCCCCGGCGACCATCAGCAGATGAGTACTTCGTCGGCAGAACTTCGTTATAAGACTGGGTTTATGCGGGGTGCCAATCGCGCCGGCTTGGACAGATCGAAGCCCGGCTTTTGCTTGCGGAACGGGCCGCTTTGAGAGACAATTGAATCGAAGCATGGGCGCGTGAGGCAGCGGGAGGAGACAACGGTGCGAATCATCCAGGGACTGCGCGAGTGGTGGCAGCGGCAAACTGGCGAGGAAGATACGCCCTGGGACGGCGATTCGCCCGCTTTTTTCGTCAGCCTGCTGGTTCACCTGGGCGTGCTGGTTGCCCTGGGGCTGGTTCCCGTGATCGTCGAAAACAATCAGATCACGCTGATCGTGCATGCCACGCCGCCATTGGAGGAAGTGGTCGAGTTGAAGCTGCCCGAGAAGTTCTATTTTAACGACCACCCGAGCGTTGAGGTGGGGTCGAGCAGCGTGCTGGGCGAAGCGGCGGCCTTGTCGCTCGCGCCGGTGATTTCCGAAGTGTCGCAGGTGGTGAACCACTTCGAGCTCGAGCCGACCGCCTTGAAGCCGACGATCGAGATCAATACCGCGGTCGAAGCGGCCACGGGGGTGCATTACAGCCAGAACCTGGCGGTGAAAGGGGCCGCCGGCGAAGGGACCACCGGGGCGGCCGGCGCGATCGACCGCATCACGCACGAGATCATGCTCTCGCTCGAAGAACGCCAGACGCTGGTCGTCTGGCTGTTGGACGGCACGGCCAGCCTCGCCGTCCAGCGGCAGACCATCTGCGACCGCTTCGAGCGGATTCACCAAGAACTGGGCATCATCGAAGCGGCCGGCGACGAAGCCTTTGCCCGCCGCGAGGACAAGCCGCTGCTGTCGTCGGTCATCGGGTTCGGTTCGGGCATGAAGCTGATGACCAAAAAACCGACGGACAACCTGGCCGAGCTCAAGCAGGCGGTGTTGGCGATCGACAACGACGACAGCGGAGTCGAGAACATTTTCGGGGCCGTTCATGCCGCCGCTGGGCTGTATGCCGAGTATCGCTATATGTCGGCCAACCAGGCCGAGCCCAAGCGGAACGTGATGTTCATCGTCTTCACCGACGAAGCGGGTTCGGACCCGCAGCGGGCGGAAGAAGCGATCAAACTGTGCCGCCGGTTGACGATGCCGGTGTACGTGGTCGGGGTGCCGGCGCCGTTTGGGCGGCAGGAAACGCTGATGAAATGGGTCGATCCCGATCCGCAATTCGATCAAACGCCGCAGTGGGGCGTGGTCGAGCAAGGGCCCGAGTCGTTCCGCCCGGAGCGGATCAAACTGTGCTTTTCGGGCTAGAACGAAGACGAAGAGGCAATCGATTCCGGCTTCGGGCCGTTCGCCCTCACGCGGCTCTGTTACGAGACGGGGGGAATCTACTTCTCGGTCCACCCGAATCGCAACGTCCGCCAGAACGTCCGCCCGAACGAGACCGCCGCGTATTCGTCGCATCTCAAGCGGTTTTTCGATCCCGACGTGATGCGCAAGTACCGGCCCGATTACGTTTCGCTCACCGAATACGACAAACGGGCGAGCCGCAACAAGGCCCGCGGGTCGCTGGTAATCGCTGCCCAACTACCGTCGTTAGGCCAGATGGAAAGCCCCCGCCTGCGGTTCGTCAGAACGGATGAAGGGGCGTTCGCCAACGCCCTGACCACGGCGCAGCAAGCGGCGGCGACGCTCGAGCCGCGGATCAACGCCCTGTTTAACGCGCTGCAAATGGGCGAAAAGGATCGTGACAAGGAAACGATCCTGCGCTGGCAAGCGGGCTACGACCTGGCGATGGGGCGGGTTCTGGCCGTTAAGGTTCGAACCGAAACCTACAACGCCATGCTGGCCAAGGCCAAGCGGGAACTGAAATTCAAGGAGCCCAAGAACAACACCTGGGTGCTCGCTCCCTCCAGCGAAATTAGCGTAGGCAGCCAGTACGAGAAGTTGGCCGCAAAGGCCACAACCTACTTGCAGCGCGTGATCGACGAACATCCCGACACGCCGTGGGCCATGCTGGCCCAGCGCGAGTTGAAAGACCCGCTGAGTTGGACGTGGAAAGAGGACTTCACCGACTTGGCGCCCCCTCGCGTTGCGGCGGCTGACGCTGCCGCCGCTCCCGCGCCGCGCAACGACGCCGCCGCGATGCTCAAACGACCGCTGCCCAAGCGTCCGCCGCCCAAGCTGTAGGCGGCCGCGGGCACCGGAGGTTAGTTATTCCCCAGGTACGCCGCGTCCAGGCCGAAGTCGTCCACCTTGTCGTAGGCAAAAAAGTCGCGGGCAATTTTCTGCGACAGGGTGTGAATGAACGCGGTTCGGAAGTTGGCTTCGTTTTCGGTTACGTGCCGAGCGCCCGACTCGGGCCAGGAGATCTCGCGAACCGGGCTTTCGTAAACGACCTCGCCCCCGCGCTGCATGTCGTACACGCGGGTCGCCACGGCGGCCCGCCCCTTGAGCAGGGTCTGCCCTTCATGAATGCTGAATCCTTCCAGGTCGATGCCGACCACCATGTCGGCCTTCACTCCGCGGCCGATGTCCCCATAGTCGGCCACGTCCTGGTCGTGATTATCGAACCAGTCGGCAACCTCGGACTGGCGAACGATCGTCGCTTCTTTCACGTTGTAGCCCAGCAAGGTGCTGACCATGCGCGCGATATGCGATGCTTCCCCGCCGGGCCCCTTCAGCGAATTGGCGTCGAGGCAGACGACGGCGACCCGCTTGCCTTCGAGGCCGGTGAACTTGGCATCGATTTTATTCCCTTTGATCCAGTAGGCCACGGTCGAGAGCGTGCCGCAGCCCGCCTGGGGAAGCAACAGCGTGGCCGCAGCCAGACAAATGGCCGCCGGGATTCTGAGAGGAAACGGTCGCATGGACACTCCTTTTATCCGCCGAGCCCCAACCGGAAACTCCAGTCGATGAGCGTCGCAATTACAATGACCAGTCCAATCGCCAGCGTCACGCCTTCGCGCGGCGGGCCCAGCAGCCACCGCCCCGCAAGGCCAGACACCAGCATCCACGGACCGCACGCCGCAGCGACCAGCGCGAGCAGCGTTCCGCCCGCGTTGGCCCGGATCGCCGACACCACCTGGCCGCGCATCATGTGCGACCACGCGGTCGTCATCCCGCACGACGGGCAGCGGAATCCATACCAGTCCAAAATCGTACAAGGGGGCAACCCCAGTTGCCGGTGCGTCCCCAGGCCGCGGCGGCTCGGCTCGAGCCAGGCCGCGGTTGCTAGAAGCGCCACCAGCAACCCACCGGCGGCCACCAAGGCCAGTCGCTGCCACCAGCGCAAGTCGTGCGCAGGACGAAGCGATAGGCCAGAGCTTGCCTCGGCGGGCGGCGGAGAATAGCTCACGAGAGGCGGCCTCTGCAAGAGAGAATTTCACGGTATTTTGCCACCGCGCTGACTACATCAAGGGGGGCCCGGCTGGCGCGGCGGCGGACCAGCGGTCTGCCTCGTCCTGGGTCACGACGAGCCGGCGAACCGCGGTGGCTCGCCCGGTATCGGCATCGCAATCGACGATCGTTCCGCACAGCCGCACGTCGCCGGTTGCCACCTCGAAATGCGTCGGCTGGAAAGTGACCGTGGTTTCGAGCACGCGATCGACGCGGCGACCGAGAATGCTGTCGTGCGGGCCGGTCATCCCCACGTCGCACTGAAAGGCGGTTCCGCCCGGCAGGATCTGTTCGTCCGCGGTAGTAACGTGGGTATGCGTTCCCAGCACGGCCGTCACCCGGCCGTCCAGGTAGCGCCCCATAAGTTGCTTGTCGCTGGTCGCCTCGGCGTGGAAGTCGATCACCCGAACCTTAACTTCCGCGGGAAGTTCGCCCAGAACCCGCTCGATCGCCTGCCAGGGACAATCGACCGGCCGCATGAAAACGCGGCCCAGCAGACTCGTCACGGCAACCTGCGTGCCGTTGGCGGCTGCGACAACGACCCACGTTCGTCCCGGAGCGGCAGCCGGATAATTGGCCGGCTTGACGATGTTTGCTTCGCTCTGCAAGACGCTGGAAATCTCAGAGCGGCGATAGATGTGGTCGCCCAACGTGATCGCATCGACGCCCGCCGCGATCAGCCGGCGATAGATGCTGGGGCTGAGGCCCGAACCATCGGCGGCGTTCTCGGCGTTGGCGATGACCAGATCGAGCGCTTCCCGTTGGCGCAGCGCCGGCAGGGCCTTGGCGACGATCCGCTCGCCCGGCTTGCCCACGATGTCGCCAATCAGCAGGATGCGCATTGAATAAGGACTAAGCACTAAGGAACGAATGACTAATGAAATCATTAGTCATTAGGTTTTAGGTTTTAGGTTTTAGTCATTTCTATCTTGCCACTTCCGAAAACCTCGACTCTCGCACCACCGTCACCTTGATTTCGCCGGGATAGGTAAGCTGTTCCTCGAATGCCTTGGCAATGTCGCGGCAAATTTTGGCGGCCCGCGCGTCGTCGGTATCTTTGGCGCTGGCGATGACCCGCAGCTCGCGCCCGGCCTGGATGGCAAACGCCTGCTCGACGCCCGGAAAGCCGCAGGCGATTGATTCCAGCTCTTCCATCCGCTTGATGTAGCGTTCGAGCGACTCGCGGCGGGCGCCGGGGCGCGAGGCGCTGCACGCATCGGCGGTGGCGACGAGCATGGTGTAAGGATAGTCGGTGACGATTTCGTCGTGATGGCCGAAGGCGGCGTGAACCACCTCGGTCTTTTCGCCGTGGCGCTTCAATAGGTCGGCCCCAATCTTGGGATGGCCCCCTTCGAGCTCGTGATCGGCCGCTTTGCCGATGTCGTGCAAGAGGCCGCAGCGGCGGCCCGTGTCGCCGTCGAGGCCAACCATTTCGGCCAACAGGCCGGACAAGAAGGCGACTTCGACGCTATGCCGCAGCACGTTCTGGCTGTAGCTGGTGCGGAAGTGCAGGCGGCCGAGCATGTAGTGGACCCGCGGGTGCAGGCCGTGGACGTTCACTTCCTGGGCCGCTTCTTCCCCCTTCTTTTGCATGAAGGCTTCGATTTCCTGCTGGGTCTCGGCGGCGATCTCTTCGATGCGGGTGGGGTGAATTCGGCCGTCGGCGATCAGTTTGTTGAGCGTCTGGCGGGCGATCTCCCGCCGCACTGGGTCGAACCCGCTGACGATCACCACGCCGGGCGTGTCGTCGATGATCACATCGACGCCGGTCGCCTTCTCGAACGTGCGAATGTTTCGCCCCTCGCGGCCGATGATCCGCCCCTTCATCTCGTCGTTGGGGATATCGACCGTGCTGGTGGTG
>JBBDYF010000019.1:0-8868 GCA_040901775.1 Pirellulaceae bacterium
CGGCCGACGGATCGGCCGGACGAACGGCTCGTTCGTCGCGCTCGCGCCCGAAGCGGGGCTAGCCACCGTCGGCCGAGTCGAGAACGAACTGCGGATCCTGACCGAGGGGGGAGAAGGTCCGCGCGCAATCGACGTAGTTCTGGGCGTCGATGAACGCGCTGTCGCTGGCCGAACTGGTGGTGGTCGCGGTATGCACCACAACCTCCAGCGGGAAGTCGATTGCGTACGATTGATCGAGGGCGAGCATCGCCTGGGCGACGTCGCCGAGTTCGTCGATGATCGCATCGCGGGCGCCGGCCAAGCCCGAAACAATGCCGACGGTGAGCAGGCTAACCAGCAGAACCCACTCGAAAGAGAGGACGCCGTCCTCTTCCTTCCACATGCGAGCCAGAACGTTCTTCATCCGAAACTCCTTGAACCAGAAAGCACGAAAGACACACGTTGAGACGCCCACCTGGGCCGCTCGGCCGGCGCTCGTTGTGCCCGCACGCCGACGTTCTCGTGGCGGCGCTCAATGCAGCTTGCGTGCCACATGCCATTTCGCCACGTAGAAAACTTGCCCGGCGATGGTTAGGGCCTTGCCCGGTCAAGGCTTACGCGCCAGCCGCTGCTTCGACAGTCCCGCGCAGGGCAATCCGCGTGTGTTGACCCCATGAAACAGTCGCGCAACTCTGGCGAAGCAATGTGTCAAGCAAGTCGAACTTTGGCTACTGCGCCAGGTCGGTCGTTTCCGGCTCGATCGTCGGCGCGGTCGCGCCCGGCCGCTCGCCGCGCCGCGAAAACTCGATGACCTTCAGGCTGCCGCGGCGGGCGCGGTCGTCGTAATGGCTGGCATCGATATAGGCCGAATCCGACGCCCCCGACAGGCCCACGAAGGAGCCCGCGCCCCGGTGGGCGCCATAGATCCCGCTGGTATGCACCTGAATCCGTAGCGGCGGCTGGATGGCGTACGACTGGTCGAGGCTGACCATCGCCTCGGCCAGATCTCCCATTTCGTCGGTTACGCCGTCGCGGACGGCAGCTATCCCCGAAACGACCCCCACGGTCAGCAGGCTGGTGAGCAGCGTCCATTCGAAGGAGAGCACGCCGTCCGTCTCGTGCCACAAGCGGGATAGAAACTTTTTCACGGCCGTTCTCCTGGGTGTAATCAGCAAGGTGGCGCTGCGGCGCGCGACTTTCCGGCTCAACCGGCACGATGACGATTATTGGCACAATCCGTACCAAACGCAAAAAACGGCGTGCAAGAAACTTAGCAAAATGCTGTTAAGCTGAAACAACGTTAAGGCTTAACAACACGCGGCGGTGTCCTCTTCGTATGCGAACCGGCGCCTGGTTGTTAAGCGGGCTTAGCGCTGGCATGCGCTCGGCTGAAACATTTCGTTCAGCAGACTGAACAGCGCGAGCCAAACGGTTTCACCGCTTGGCGCTGCCATTCAGCGGATGAAGCAGAATGCTTCGATTCGAGGCGCGAAACGGCGGGCGGCGATCACACCGCGGCTTACTACCGCGAGCAAGAATCGGCAGTGGACGTATTGACACGATCTTCGCGGCTGTCTATAATTCCGTCCATGTATGGCAAGGTGCGCGCCGGCCGTTTGCCAGGCGGCGCTGGGCGGGCGGATAGCGGTCGCGGCGAGCCAGGAAAAACTCGCCCAGATATCAGCGGGGGGAGGGTGTGGAGCGTGGTCGAGATCATTGGCAATTGGGTGGAACTTTCAAGCGGCACCCGACGCTCGTTTCGCTTATCGGCGGTATCAACGAAACCCAGACGGCGAATCGTTAATAATGCCGCAAGTGTTGAAATTGCAAGGGGTTGCAGCTTATTAGCGAAACCGTCGCCGCCGAAAAAACGGCATAAGCGATTAGCGAAACCAGGCGACTTTGCGCGAGCAACGAGGGGAGCGGGATGACGGGCCGGCAGACCGCGATTGCTTGCGATTTACAGGTACGGAAGGGCCAGCCGGCAAACGCCGTCGCGGAGGCGCATCCAGAGCGGCCGCGCGTCCACCTCTTGCAGCGAGGTCTCGCGCGAGGTGGCCCGTTTGCGATGCACGATGTGGGCCAACTGGCCGGCGAGATTGCGGTCGTAAGACTCGACGTTGAATTCAAAGTTCAGCCGCAGGCTGCGGGCGTCCCAGTTGGCCGAGCCGACGAAGCTCCAGACGCCGTCCACGAGCATGATCTTCGTATGATCGAACGGTTTGGGCGAAAGCCAAATGCGGCAGCCCCGTTCGAGCACTTGCCAGAGTTGAGCCGTGCTCGCCCACTGGACGAGCGCCAGGTTGCCCTGCGAGGGGAGCAAGATATGCACCGCCACGCCGCGCATGGCGGCCACATTGAGGGCCGCAATCATCGGCTGTTCGGGCAGAAAATAGGGAGTGACGATCTCGACCGAATGCCGCGCGCACCCGATCGCCCCCAGCATGGTCAGCCGGATTTGGTCGTGCTGCGAGTCGGGTCCGTCGGCAATGCCTCGGCAGATCGATTCGCCGCACGGTTCCAGGCGGGGAAGCCAGGCCGGGCCTTCCAGCACTTCGCCCGCCGAGAATTCCCAGTCGGCGATCAGCGTTTCGCGGAGGTGTGCGACGACCGGCCCCGCGAAGCGAAAATGCAGATCTTCCACCGGATGTTTCTCGCCGGGCTCGCACAGGTGGCCGGCCCGAATATTGATGCCGCCGGTAAAGCCGATCCGGCCATCGACCACCATGATCTTGCGATGGTTGCGCAGATTGGTGTAGTGCAGTTTGCCCGGGATCAAGGTCGGCAAGAATGTGGCGCAAGGGATGCCGGCTTGGCGCAGGGCGTGGGCGATCGACGGCCAGGTGTAGCGCGCACCGACGCTGTCGATCAGCACGCGCACCTGCACGCCGCGCTGCTGAGCGCGGGCCAGAGCCTGGACGAACTGGCGTCCGAGTGGGTCGTTGTCGAAGATGTAGGTCAACAGACCGATCGACTTTTCAGCCGCGTCGATTGCCGCGAACATCGCGTCGTAGGTCGCGCGGCCACCCTGCAGCGGCTCGACGCGGTTGCCATCCAAGAGCGGCAAGCCCGTCAGCTTGCGGACGTAACCCGTCAGCGCCGACAGGTGCTCGGCTTCGCTTCCCAGAATTTGCTGGATGGTCTCGGGCGAGACGCCATCGCGTTCTGCGGACGAATGGCGCTGTCCGCGGCCGCGGCGCAACTGGCGAGCCTTGCGGCGGATGCGATTGACGCCCAGCACGATGTACAAGATCGTTCCCATGATCGGCGTCAGCCAGATAATGCCGACCCAGCCGATGGCGGCTCGCGGGTCGCGTTTGGTCAACACCACATGCCCCGATGCCACGAGCGTCAGCACAACGTGTACGCTCGCCAGGACATAGGGCCAGACGGTAGAGAAAAACCATGCGACGAATTCAGCCATGAGAGCATGTTGCCTTGCCGGGGCGAGAAACGCTAGGCCTTCAACCAGCAGGAGCAACTGCGGATCGCTCTCGGCGGGATTCAAACCCACCGGCTGTCCAGTTGGGCAGCCGCTGGCCAGCTTATCGCTGCTTGCGGGTCATCGCGGACTTGACACAGGCGTTTATGTATGTATAATTTTGCAGTAATCAATTGTTTCCAATCGGGGCGAGGCGGCAAGATGAGCGTCGGCTATCTCTACGTCGATATGAACGCCTATTTTGCCTCGGTGGAGCAGCAACTGCGGCCGGAGCTGCGCGGCCGGCCCGTCGCGGTGGTTTCCGTTTTGGCCGAGACCACTTGCTGCATCGCGGCCAGTTATGAAGCCAAACAGCGGGGCATCCAAACGGGCACCCTGGTCCGCGCCGCCCGGCGGCTGTGCCCTGGGCTGGCGGTGGTGGAGGCCCGGCCCCACGAATACATTCGCATGCATCACCGCATCTGCCAGGCGGTGGAGTCGTGTACTTCGGTGCAAGCCGTCTTGTCGATCGACGAAATGGTTTGCAAGCTCGGCGGTGGCGAGCGACAGTTGGCAGCGGCGACGCGGCTGGCGCAGCGGATCAAAACCGCGCTGCGCGGGACCGTGGGGCCGTACTTGCGGTGTTCCATCGGCCTGGGGCCGAACCGAATGCTGGCGAAGGTGGCCTCGGACATGCAGAAGCCGGACGGCCTGACCGCGATCCGCGCCGCCGACTTGCCGGAGCGATTGCACGCGCTTCAGTTGCGGGATTTTCCCGGCGTCGGCCCGCGCATGGAGCAGCGCTTGCTGAACTGGGGGGTGACCACGGTCCAGCAACTATGCGCATTGCCGGCCGAGAAGTTGGCTCAAATTTGGGAGAGCAAGCTGCTGGGGCAAAGCTGGTGGCATCGCCTGCGCGGGGACGACGTCTCGGAGCCCCCCACGCGCCGCCGCACGTTGGGTCACTCCCGCGTGCTGCCGCCCGACCGGCGCGACGACCGCGCCGCCGGCGACATTTTGCTCCGCCTGACGGAAAAGGCCGCCGCCCGCTTGCGGCAGATCGGTTATTGGACCGGGGCGATTAGCGTGTGGGCCCAGCATCTCGGTTCCCAGGCATGGCAAGAGCGCCGCAAGCTGAGCCCGTGCCAAGACACGTCCACCTTGCTTTCCGCCGCCGGTCAAATTTGGAAGCACAAGCCGGCCGGTCGGCCGCTCAAGATCGGCCTCGTCCTGAGCGATCTGGTAGCCGGCGAAAACGTCTCTGGGCCGCTGTGGGAGACGGATCGCAAGCTGACGGCCCTCTCGCACGCGATCGATCGGGTCAACCAGCAATGCGGGGCCCACATGCTCTATTTCGCCGCCTTGCACAATGTGCTGCAAGAAGCCCCCACCCGCATCGCCTTTACGAACATTCCCGACTTGGATCTGGAGGGCGGTTAGGCTTCCGAACCCTGCTTTGCCTGCTAGCTGTTTCTCGGAAGGAGCTGCCGCTGGGACTGCCGGCTGCGTTTCGCTATTATTTCTCGCTGGTCGATAAGCCTCCCGCGCGAGCCCCAAGCCATGACGAGCGTTCTACTTGCCGACCTGTCCGACTCGGAGCATCAGGGGGCGATCGTCGAACTGCTCGACATGTATTGCCGCGACCAGTTTGGCGACAGCCGGCCCCTTTCGGCCGAGGCGCGCGCAAACCTGGTGCCCGGACTGGCAAAGCACGGCGGGGCGCGCGTCTTGCTCGCTTACGAGAACGATGCCCCAGCCGGCGTCGCCATCTGTTTGATTGGGTTTTCCACGTTCCAAGCCCGGCCGGTGCTCAATATCCACGACCTGGCGGTCGCTCCGGAATTCCGCGGCCGCGGGATCGGCCAGGCCCTGCTCGCCGCTGCCGAGGCCGCAGCGCGCCAGGCAGGCTGCGGCAAGGTGACGCTGGAAGTCCGCTCCGACAATGTCGTCGCCCAGCGCGCCTATCGCCGCGCCGGGTTTCAATCGACCGCGCCCGAAACCTGGTTCTGGTCGTTGCCGCTCGAGTAACGTAGTTCGTTCAGCAGCTTTCGCGGAACGCCGATCTCGACGACGGACACCTGGCCCAGCCACGCCGCGGCTGCCGGCTGGTCGAAGCCGATCTTGCGGGCGACCAGCGTGCAGGTGTGATCGGCCCGGAACGTCGGATCGGCTGGAACTCCCGTGTCGCAGTCCAGCCCACTCGGCAGGTCGATCGCCAGCTTGCGGGCCGGCCGGTCGTTGAGCAGGCGAACGACGGCGTCCCAAGGCGCTCGCGGCGGGCCGCTCGCCCCGGTTCCCAGCAGCGCATCGACGATCCACTCGGCTCCGAGCAGGTCGCGGCTCAAACGTTGCGCATCGAAAGCTTTCCAATGCTCACGCAGCGAAAGTTGCGACCGCCGCAGGATCTCGCAGTTGGCCGCTGCATCCCCGTGGAGTGCCGTGGGATCGGCCAACAGCAAAACGCGAACCTCGATGCCGCGCAAATCCAAATGCCGGGCGATCACGAAGCCGTCTCCCGCGTTGTTTCCCTGGCCGCAGACGATCGCCACCGGCCCGCGACAGCCCAGCTCGATCAGCCGCTCGGCGCAGCCGCGGCCGGCGTTTTCCATCAAAACCAGGCCGGACATGCCGTAGTCGCGGATCGCCCGCTGGTCCACGTCGCGGACTTCGGCTCGGGTCAGAGCGTGGGGCATGGATTGGGCCGCGGCAGTCAGTCAGAATGGAAGGAAGTGCGGAGCGTCGTCCGTTCCGAGTTCCGAACTCCGCACTTGATGGAGCTTACGCCATGCCCCTTTACGAATACAACTGCCTCGATTGCAGCCAGCCGTTCGAGCTGCTCGTCCGCGGCGGCGAAGAACCTCACTGCCCCGACTGCGAATCGTCCCGGCTGGAAAAGATGTTGAGTGCCCCGGCGGCACATCTAGGGGGACACGAATTGCCCCTCTGCCAGCCGATGCCCGCGGGGGGCTGCGGCGCGCCTCAATGCGGTATGGGGGGCTGCATGACGAAAGATTGACCGCGCGTCCTTCCGGCCTCCGGCCTCCGGCCTCCGGCCTCCGACCTCCGACCTCCGACCTCCGACCTCCGACCTCCGACCTCCGACCTCCGACATTTACTCATGTCCGGCGAACCGACGGTAATCTATCACGCCGCCAACCTGCAACAGGCCCACATTCTAAAAGGGGTGCTGGAGGAGCGCGGCATTGCCAGTTGGATCGTCAACGACAACATCCAGGTCGCCGGAGGAGGATTGCCGCTGGGGTGGACGGCTGCCGCGATGGTTTCCGTCGGCCAAAGCGATGCGATCGAGGCGCGGCAGATCGCCGAAGAGTTCGACCAGACCACCGCCCACGATCCGACGTCCGACCCGCCGGCGATCGAGCCACCCCCGCCGGCAACGTGGAAGGAGTGGCCCGCTTGTCCGCGATGTCAGACCCCGCGGCAAGCCCGCTGCCCGATCTGCGGCACGGCGGGAACCGAGTTTCCGCTGGCCGACCTGGAGGAAACTCCCGAGGGCCCGCGCGTCCTGCTGATCTGCGCCACCTGCGACGATCATTTCCGGCCCGAGTTCTTTCGCCTTTGCCACCAGTGCGGCTACGACTATGGCGACGGGATCGCCGTCACAGGCCCGCATTCGCCGTCCGACTATGGCACGCGGGGCTGGATCGTCCTGGCGGGCCTGTTGCTGGGCACTCTGGCCCTGGCGGCCTATTTTGTAATGCTGTGGCGGTAGGCGGCAGGGGTGGGTCAAGCTCGTGCGCGCGAGCTGCCAATTCAAATGCGATAGCCCAGAACTTTCGGTTGCCGGCGGAGCAAGTGATGCTTCGCCCGCGGGCGAGTTACGCCCTGATGGTCCCTGCCACTGCTTCCGGTTAGTATGCCGGCATGACCATGAAAAGGATGAAGAGCGGCGGAGGATGGCGGGCCATTCTCTACTCGCTGAAAAAATCGCGCCAGATGGGAGGGTTGTGGGGCTTTTGGAAGGCGATGCGCAGTCGCAATGCATGCAAGACATGCGCCCTGGGCATGGGGGGGCAAAAAGGGGGCATGGTCAACGAAGCGGGGAGCTTTCCCGAGTTCTGCAAAAAGTCGCTGCAGGCGATGGCCTCCGACATGCAAGGGGCGATCAAGCCCGAATTTTGGAGCACCTACGCCCAGAGCCAGTTACAAGCCTTCTCGCCTCGCGATCTGGAATCGTGCGGCCGGTTGGTGCAGCCGGTGCTGCTCCAGCGGGGCCGCGACTATTACCGGCCCATCGAGTGGAGCGAAGCGATCGAGCGGATCGTCGCCCAGTTGCGCAAGCTGTCGCCCGACGAAACCTTCTGGTATTTCAGCGGCCGGAGCAGCAACGAAGCGGGCTTCTTGCTGCAACTGTTCGCCCGGATTTACGGGACGAACAACGTCAACAACTGCAGCTACTATTGCCACCAGGCGAGCGGCGTGGGGCTGCAATCCTCGCTGGGGACCGGTACCGCCACCGTCACGCTCGCAGATGCCGAGCACTCCGACCTCGTGTTCCTCATTGGCGGCAACCCGGCCAGCAATCATCCCCGGCTGATGACCACCCTGGCGCACGTTCGCAATCGTGGCGGCCAGGTCATCGTCATCAACCCGGTGATTGAAACGGGGCTCGTCAATTTCCGCGTCCCATCCAGCCCGTGGAGCCTGCTGTTCGGGACGAGAATCGCCTCGCTCTATGTGCAGCCGCACATTGGGGGCGACCTGGCGCTACTCGCCGGCGTTGCCAAGCGAATCGACGAGATGGGGGCCCAGGACCAGCGCTTTCTGGCCGAGCACTGCACCGGCGGCGACGACTGGCTGGCCAGGTTGCGGGCAACTTCGTGGAGCGAGATACACGCCAAGTCGGGCGTATCGCAGACGCAGATCGACCAGATCGCCGAGCGCTACGCCGCCGCGAAACGGGTCGTCTTCAGTTGGACGATGGGGATCACGCACCATGCCCACGGCGTGGCCAACGTGCAGGCGATTGCCAACCTGGCGCTGATGCGCGGGATGGTGGGCCGCCCCGGCGCGGGGATGATGCCGATCCGCGGCCACTCGAACATCCAGGGCATGGGTAGCGTCGGCGTGACGCCCAAACTGAAGGACGCGATCTTTCAAGCGCTCGAGCGCGAGTTCGCGGTCAAGCTGCCGACGACCCCCGGCCTCGACACGCTGGGCTGCATGGACGAGGCACACGCCGGCCGGCTGAAGATGGGCTTTTGCCTGGGCGGAAACCTGTACGGTTCGAACCCCGATGCCCGCTACGCCGCCGAAGCGCTGAGCCGGCTCGAGACGCTCGTCTATCTCAACACCACGCTCAACACGGGCCACGCTCACGGCCTGGCGAAAGAAACGATCATCCTACCGGTGCTGGCCCGCGACGAAGAGCCGCAGCCGACGACGCAGGAGTCGATGTTCAACTACATTCGGCTTTCCGACGGCGGCCCGCGGCGGCACGCGGGCCC
>JBBDYF010000020.1:0-8765 GCA_040901775.1 Pirellulaceae bacterium
AGAAAACTCGGCGCTCCAGCGAGCAGCCGCCGACTTGCTGGCCGCGACGCGGACGCGCCAATGGGCCGAGCGCCAATTGCAGACCAGCGTCGAATCGCTCGCCGGTACGATCTCGATTCCCTGGTCGGTCGAACCGGCTCGTGTGGTTGTCCGGGTCGGTGGAACGCCCCGCGCGCTCACCCTCGTTGGGGGTGGGTTGATCGCCCTCTTGGCCGGGGGACTGATGTTTGCCTGCTCCGTCGCCCTGGTTCCCCGCTTAAGAATTCAGAACACCGACGAACTGACCGCCGCCTTGCCGTTGCCGCTGGTGGCCCACACGCCCATCGAGAGCGGGCGACGCGCGGCGCGTCGGACTTGGCGAATCAGTCCCTGGGCCGTGAAAGGGATGCTCAAGCTGGCGGAACTGACACTGGCCGCGTTCATGTTGGCGCTGGTCTTTTCGATGCTGGCCGACAGGGCGGTCGCTGCGCAGGTGTTGGCCGATCCGTTTGGCGTCCAGTCGGAGGTTGTCGGACGCCTGTTCGGCGCGTAACGACCACCTCCGCCGATCCACCCTAAAGCTTCCGCAGACTACCGAAAGTTCCATCCCGGCATCGTTCCTACTACAGCCCATAGCGTGTCTTGGCCGATGGGTAACAGACAGTGCCGCCCTCAGCGCTACAAGTTCGCGCCGCTGGCCGCCCCCCGCTAGCAACCAGCCGCTGGCCGGGAACGCGGCCTTTCGAAGCGCCCCAGGAAGGGATCATGTACGAGAGCTTCTATCGCCTGTCGCACCGCCCGTTCGCTGCCGCCCCGAGCGCCGCGGCGTACCTGCCGACTGCGGCCCTCGAGCAGGCCCGCACCACGCTCTTCCGGGCGATCGACCGCGACGAAGGTCCCGGCCTGGTGGTCGGTCCCGCGGGAACGGGCAAAACGCTCGTCTGCCAGTTGCTGGCCCAGCACTTTCGCGACCGCTTTCGCATCGCCTCGCTCGCCTCGGCCCGGCTAGGAACGCGGCGTGCCCTGCTGCAAAACATCCTGTTCGAACTGAAGCTTCCGTACCGGGGCCTCGACGAGAACGAACTGCGGCTGTCGCTGGTCGATCATCTCGAGCCCCGCAGCGGCGGGACCGACGGCTTGTTGCTGCTCGTTGACGAGGCGCATTCTCTGCCGCTCCGGCTATTGGAAGAGATCCGCCTGATCACCAACCTGGTGCGCGACGGCCAGCCCCGCGTACGGCTGGTGCTGGCCGGCGGCATGGCGCTCGAAGAGCGGCTGGCGAGTCCCAAGCTCGAATCGTTCCACCAGCGGATCGCCGCCCGCTGCTACTTGCAGGCGATGGGCCGCGACGAGACGATCTACTACGTTCAAGAACAGTTGCGGCGAGCCGGCGGCGAGTCACTGCTGAACGATCAAGCCCTCCGCGGCATTTATACGGCGAGCGACGGCATCCCCCGGCTGGTCAACCAGTTGTGCGATCATGCACTCATGCTCGCGGCCCTGGGGGGGCACCGGCAGCTCGGCCTGGCGGGAATCCAGGAGGCCTGGGCCGACTTGCAGCAACTACCGGCGCCGTGGCACGAGTCGCCCCGCACTATTGACCAAGCCAAGGAAAGCGTGATCGAGTTCGGCCAACTCGACGAGGCATCCCCAGCGGCCGCGACGATCGCCGGGCCGTTTCGCTCGCAAGCAGGCGACTCCGCCGCCGCCCGGCTCGACGCAATTGAAAGCGGCCTGGCGACGCTGCGCGACGAGGCGAGTCCCTTCGCGGCGAGCGACCTGCCCCGCGAAGGGGAGGCGGATGAGTTCTCGCCCGCCGACGAGAGCGGCACCGAGGTGGAACTGATCTTTCATGCGGCGCACGATCCGTTTGGCGGCAACTGGGAAGCGGAAGAAGTGGTGATCGACCGTTACGCCAGCCTGGAAGAAGCCCACTTGCAGCGTGTCGGCAGCGACGAGGGACGCTCGCTCGGGGCGGCGCTCGAAGCGGCTGCCCCCCACGCGCAGTCCACGCTGGCGGAGTTTGCTACGCTCGCCACCGTCGAGCCGGCGCCGTACGCGGCCCAGTTCGAGCTGGCAACGACGGCGATCGCGCCAGACACCCTTGCGCCAGACACCATTGCCTCAGACTTCGACCCCGCCAGCGATCCGGTGTTGCCCGACGAACAGGCAACGCTGCAGGTGGCGCGACGGGCGACCGTTTCGCTTCAAGAGTTCGCCGGCGACGACCGGGACATCATCGTGATCGAGGAAGACCGGACCGCCCGATCGCAACAAAAACCTGCGAGTCCCAAGCGGCAAGAGTACCGCCAGTTGTTCAGCACGCTGAGGAAGAAGTAGCTCGCATGAGTCGTCTGCTGCAAGCCCTGAAAAACCTGGAAGCCCGGTCGCCCAAGCCGGCCGCCGGCAAGGGCTTGCTGACGCACCTGGCCGACAAATACCGCCCGCCCGCGCCCGATCCACCGCCGCCGGTAAGCCAAATTCCGGCAAACAAGCCTTCGCCGATCGAGCTGCAGCCGCTCGATAACCCGCTGGCCTATCTTTCGGCCGGCCTGCCGACGATCGTGCTGCCGGCGTCCGCGGCCAGCGATGCGTCGCAGTTCGTGGAAAGCAGTTTCGCGCCGGTGTTCGTCGAGGAATATTCTTCCGCGCTGCCGCGAGACGAGGTTCTGGAACCGCCACGCGACGTTGCCGAGTTGGAACCGATTGACGCGCCCGAGTTGCGCGAGCCGGCCAACGAACCCTGCGTCTTGCCGCCGGTCGAAGTCGCAGCGGCGGCCGTCCCAGCCCGCCTGCCGACGCTGCTCGAACGGACGGTTCGCCGCACCCTGGCCGACCCGCAGCGGGCCGAGCCGTTTCGCCAACTGGCCGACCGGTTGTGGCACGATCTGGAGCAGGTCGGCGGCCGTTCGATCTTGCTGGCCGGCATCGGACCCGCCAGCGAAACCCACGAGGTCGTGCTGCACGCGGCTGCCCTGCTGGCCGAGCGCGGCGAGCCGATCCTGGTGTTGGACGCCGACACCGCGCACCGGGCGCTCACTTGCCAGCTCGATCTGGCCGCCGGCACGGGACTGGCTGAATCGCTCCGCTCCGAATCCGACCCGCTGAGCCAGGTACAAGCCACCAGCTTTCCGCAGCTATCCATTTTTCCGGCCGGGCGAGGCCGGCTTCCCGATCCCGCATCGGTGCTCCACCGCTTGAGCCAGCTTCTGGAAACGCTCGAGTCTCAATATCGGCTCGTGCTGATCGACGCGGGCCAAACCAGCGAGCTGGCCGCGGCCACGCTTGCCAGACTGTGCGATGCGACGTACTTTGTAGTTCGCCTGGGCGAGACCGAAGCGACCCAGGCGCAGGCCGCCCTGCGCGATTTCCGCGCTGCCGGCGCGCGCGTGCTGGGCTCGATCGCCACGTCGTAACTTGTCTGCATAGCCGCGACCAGTGGTCGCGTTTTACATAGCCGCGACCAGTGGTCGCGCTTTCGCGGCAAGCTGGCAGCTTGCCGCTACAGGAGTCTCCATGCCACTCGTTCTCGTCACCGGCGGTGCCGGCTTCATCGGTTCGCACCTGGTCCAGGCCCTCGTCCGCCGCGGCGACCAGGTCCGGGTGCTCGACAATTTTTGCACCGGCAAACGCGAGAACCTCGCTCCCATGCTGTCGCAGATCGAGCTGATCGAAGCCGACCTGAACGACGCCGCGGCGGTTGGCAAGGCGGTCGCCGGCTGCGAGGTGGTCTTTCACGAGGCGGCCTTGGCGTCGGTGCCCTTGAGCGTCGAACAGCCGCTGGCGACCCACGCCGCCTGTGCGACCGGGACGCTCAACGTGCTCGACCAGGCCCGCCGCGCCGGGGTAAAGCGGCTGGTCTATGCTGCCAGCAGCAGCGCTTACGGCAACCAGCCGACGCCGCGCAAGACCGAGACCGATCTTCCCTCGGTTCTTTCGCCCTACGGGGCGGCCAAGCTGACGGGCGAGTTGTATTGCCAGGCCTTCTGGCATAGTTACGGGCTGCAAACCGTTTGCCTCCGCTATTTCAACGTGTTTGGACCGCGGCAAGATCCGAACGGCCCGTACGCGGCCGTGATTCCGCTGTTCATCCGCTCGATCCTCAAGGGCCAGCGGCCAACGATCTATGGCGACGGCCTGCAAACCCGCGACTTCACCTATATCGAAAACGTCGTCCAGGCGAACCTCAAGGCGGCTGCCGCCCCGGCCAGCGCGGCGGGGCGAGTGTTCAACGTCGGCAACGGGCAAGCCGCCAGCCTGCTCGATCTGCTGAACACCCTGAACGAGATCATGGGGGGCAAGATCGAGCCGATCTTCGCCGCTCCCCGCGCCGGCGACGTGCGCGACAGCCTGGCCGACATCGGCCAGGCCCGCAAAATCCTCGGTTACGAGCCGGCCGTCGATCTGCCCACCGGCCTGCGCCCCACGGTCGATTACTATCGCACCGCGGGTTTCTGATCCACCCGCTGCATCCGTTGCGATCCCAACAACCGCACCCGGCGCGCGCATTTTGCTGCGCGGTACACTTAAGAGGATCTGCAAGCTGTAGCCTACCGTCCGAAATCTTCAATCCATGCTCGCCACCCTTCCAACCACTGATCCCGTGGCTGCTGCTCTTCCCATGTCGCCGCGGACGCTCGTCACCGTGGCGACCTACAACGAGATCGACAACCTGCCCGCTTTGGTTGCGGAAGTGCTGTTGGTAGCGCCACGGGCCGATCTGCTGGTGATCGACGACAACAGCCCCGACGGCACGGGCCGCTGGTGCGACGCGCAGGCCGCCGGCGAGCCGCGGCTGCATTGCCTGCACCGCGACGGCAAACTCGGCCTGGGCACCGCGACGATCGCCGCCATGCAATATGCCATCGGGCACGACTATGAATATGTGCTGAACATGGATGCCGATTTCAGCCACCATCCGCGCTACATTCCGGCCCTTTTGGCCGCGATGGACCAGGCCGACGTCGCCATCGGCTCGCGCTATTGCCCGGGCGGCGGCGTCAAAGATTGGCCGCTCGCTCGCCGGCTGATGAGTTGGGGGGTCAATACCTACGCCCGCGCGCTGCTGGGCTTGGTGCCCCGCGACACCAGCGGCGCGTTCCGCTGCTACCGCGTAGCCCTGCTCAAGCAGCTCGATTTCGCCGCGATCAGAAGCCGCGGTTATTCGTTTCAGGAAGAGATCCTGTGGCGACTCAAACGGCTGAATGCCCGCATGGTCGAAACACCCATCCTGTTTGCCGACCGCGAGCGGGGCCAGTCAAAAATCAACCGCCAGGAGGCCATCTCCGCCCTGGGGATCATCTTTCGACTGGGCCTGACGAACTGGCTGGGCGTGTAGCGTTCAAAGCCCCGACCAGTGGTCGGGGTGTTGAGAGAAATCTCTGTAAATATTGCGCCGGAGACGCCGATTCTTGCAACTGCCTTTGGAGATCGGCTCGGGCGGATTCCGATAAAAGGAATTGGGGATGTTATGCGGCCGCGACGACACGAGCGCCGCAGCACGCCAGTCCGCAGGGATCTGCCGCCCATGCTCACGTTGTCGAACGATGCGTTTCTTGCGGCCGGTGCCATTCGGCGCGTTTATCGCCATCCCGAAAATCCGCGGTGGTGCGTCAAGGTTTTGAGGCCCAAAACCATCCACCGCGACGAATCGGCTCGCGAAGTGCGCGAAAGCGAGCGGCTGGCGCGCGGTGGGTGCGACTTTCAGCACATGCCGCGGTTCCAACAATGGGTCGAAACGAATTTCGGCCTTGGAACCGTTTGGGATCTCGTTCTGAACCACGACGGAACGATTGCCGCGCCCTTGCTCGAAGCCTTGGAGCACGATCGCATTGCCGATCAAACCTGTCGTCTCGAACTGGCCCGCTTTCAGCAGTGGTGCCTGCGGTTCGGCGTCCTGACTCGCGACATTCATCCCAAAAATCTCGTCTGTCGTTTCCTTAGCCGCGAGGAAGTGCGCCTGGTCTTGGTCGATGGCGGCGGTAATAACGAATTCATCCCGGTGAGCGCTTGGTTTCGCATCGTCCGTCAACAAAAAGTCGCCCGGCACTGGCAGCGATTTGCGAAGAAGTTCGAGCAGATGATGAACGACTCGGAACACGAACCTTCCGCCAACTGGCAGCTTCGCCGCCGCGCGGCGTAAGCTCGCGACAACAGCGTGGATCGAGGCCTGGGCTTTGCGCCCCACCATGCGTCGCCCAAACTCTCTATACTTGGGACGCACCCCGACGATCCGCCGCGAGCCCTTCCGTGAAGCCTCCGACGACCGAAGTCGCTCCCAGTTCGGAACTGGATCTGACGCGCCGCTTGATTCGCAAGCTCGAGCGCGAGTGTCCTCGCCGTAAGTCGGCCAGCCCGGACGAACGGCGAGCGCAAGAACTGCTTGCCGAGGAGTTCTCGCGCCGCGGCCTGACGATTCGCTGGCAGACTTTTCGTGCCAGCCGCAATCTGTACGCCGTGCTCGGCCTGCATCAGGCCGTCGCCGTGCTCGGCAGTATTGTCCTCTTTTGGCAACCGGCAGTGGGAGCCGCCCTGCTGCTGTTCACCGGCGTGTCCTACCTGCTCGACTGTCATTACGTCGCCTTTCTGCTCCGCGGCCTGCTCGGCTATGCACCCTCGCAAAATCTGCTGGCCGAAATGCCCGCCGTGGGGCAGCCGCGACGACGCATCGTCTTTTGGGCCCACGCCGATGCCGCCCCCACGGGCTGGATGTTTCACCCCCTGTTTCTCAAGCTGGTGCTGTTTTTTCTGCCCCAGCGACCCGCCTTCCTCCGCAAGCAAATACTGAATTGGGTCGTCGGCTCGTTGGTGCTAATTGTGCTGGCGACGATTCGCACGACGTCTGACTGGTGGTGGTTTCCTGGCATCTATTTCGGCTTGACGCTCGGCTCGCTCACCTCGCTGATCTTGATGCTGCAGATTGTTGTGAATGACCGGATCGTGCCGGGGGCCAACGACAACCTGAGCGGCTGCGCGGCGCTGGTTTTGTTGGCCGATCGGCTGGCGGGCGATCGTCCGTCCGACGTGGAATATGTGTTCGTCGTTACCGGGTGCGAAGAGTCGGGCCGCGGCGGCGCACTGGCGCTCGCCCGCGAGATGCGCTCCGAGTGGCCGCCGGAATCCACCACCTGCATCGTGCTCGACTCGATCTCCGGCGGCACGCTCCGCTATCATCACGAAGGGGAACTCTGGCCCCTTTCGCCGCCGCCGGCGCTCGTCGAGCAGTTGCAACTGGCAGCCGCGGGGGACGAGCGATTCGAGCCGCTGCGCCCGTTCCACGCCCCGGCCGGCGCGACCGACGCCGCCCCGCTGCACCTTTACGGTTACCGAGCCGTTTGCCTGTCGCGGATCGACCCGGTCAGCGACATTCCGCGAAACTATCATGTGCCGGCGGATCGGAGCGGCAACCTCGACCATGCCGAGATCGTGGCGACGATCGATTTTACAGAGCGGCTGGTGCGAAATCTGGTCTCAAAACGAGTGTAGGGTGGGCTCGATACACGCTCGGCCTTTTACGGCGGATCGCGCCTAACCAGTCGCGCCCAGTGATGATCCGTTTCGACAAAAATCAGGGCCGTTTGGGAGTGCCGTACAGGTAATGGTCATGTTGAGCTGCAAAGTCTGTGGGCGAGTTGGGATTGTCCGGGAATCGGTGGACAATCTCCGCCAAACGCATCAACGGTCGATCATCGCTGGGCGCGGCGCAGATGCTCAGTTCCACTTCGAACTTCTCTGGCAAGGATACGGATTCCAAAGGTCGAAAAACCCCGTTTTCGTAGATCGCGCGAATCGTTTCCATTTTCTGTCTCCCAGTTCTCGGCCTCTAGGTGCTATTCTATCATCACACCGCCGCCAAAAACCTGCTGAGCGTATCGACATTCTCGATGAACGTCTGGGTGGTGATGATTTGCCGCACGTTCCCCTCAGGATCGGCGGCCCGCAAGCGGCCCTCTTCAACCCAGGCCCCGCGCTCGTCCTGGCCGTCAATCGCCTGCCGGGTGGCCGCCGTCAAGGCGTCCGACATTTCGTACTTCGGCGTCTTTTTGGCCGGCCGTAGCCTGGCGGGCGGCGTGGCCAACAGTTTGTCGTAGTCGCGCTCTAGCCGATCGACGTTCGACCGGACGAGGAAGGCGTAGTGCGTCGGCAAGTCGTCCGCCGTCTCAACCAGTTCGTACTGCTTGTTGAAATAGAGGGGCCGGTTCGTCGGCAGTTCATAAAACCGCGCCAGCCGGCCAGCCGGAAGCTCGGACTTTTTCAGGTAGGCCAGCGCCCGCGGAATCGGCGCCAGGTATTTTTTGTCTCCGGTCTGGCGATAGACCTGCATCAAGGTTTTGATCGCCCCTTGCGACTCTCCGCCGGTGATGCCGGGGGGCCCAGGCGGGCTGCATCTGGGCGTTGTATTGCTGAGCCCAGGCGGGTTGCGGATCGGGCATTTGAGCCAGAATCAAAAAGTCGCCGCCGCGGCGGGCCGCAGCCGCATAGCGCGGTTCGTCGTAGATTTCGGCCGCCTCGAACATCAGGGCTATCGTATCGGCCAAAGCGTTGTCGTTGAGCGTGTAATAGTTGCGATAATCTTCCTGGTGCCAGGTGCGAGGCCACTCGTCGGGATAGTTCGCCTTAACAACCGGAAACTCCGCGGGGTTCGGCGGCCCGCTGAATCGCTGCGGCCAGGCCCCATTGGGATACTGCGCAGCCGCCAGGCTGTCCAGAGCGAAACGGGCCGCCTCGTGGATCGGGGTGCAACTCGCGGTTTGCGCGGAAGGGCGGTTTGTGTTAACAAAGGGGGG
>JBBDYF010000021.1:0-8701 GCA_040901775.1 Pirellulaceae bacterium
ATCACCCCCCATGTTGATGTCGCCATTCATGTGGATGCCGCAGTCATCGTTTCCCCAACTGACGTTGTTGCGGATCACCGGGCGATCGCCGCTGTTGGAAACGTAAATCCCGTGCTGCGTTGCCGAGCGGGAGGCGACGTTTCCCTCGATCAGCAAATCGTCGCTGAAACCGGTGAAAATGCCCCAGACATAGTTTTGATCGGTTCGGTTGTTGCGAATGGTGACGTGCTCGTTGAGCACCGAGCGAATACCCGCTCGGGGCATGCCGACCACTTGAAAGCCGTCGATCGTGACGTAGTCGGCCCCTTCGAGGTTGATGCCGTCGGGCGTCCGCGCGTTGCGGGCGTTGATCACCACGTTCGGTTCGGCTTGAAACACGATCGGCTGGGCGGCGGTGCCGTCGGTCCGCAGGTCGAACCCGGTGTAACTGCCCGCGCGGACATTCACGGTGTCACCCGCTTGCACGGTGTCGGCTCCCATTTGCAACGTCCGCCAAGGGGAGGCGGCGGTGCCCACGTTGGCATCGTCGCCGTCGGCTGCGACGTAAAACGTGGCCAGGGCGAGACGGCACTCCAAACCTTCAAAGCGCAACGGGCGCGAACTACGGCGTTGACGACGCGACATTCCATGCTCCGGGGTAAGCGAACAAAGACAAGTGCTTCGCGACGCAAGAGATCAGCGATCCGGCCAAAAGCCGGCGGACGCGCCGCAAATCGTGCAGTGCCCGAGCGTGGTCAGAAGGAGCAGCTCGAAGAAGTAGAATCGGGCGCTGTGGCGGCAACGTCTCGCTGCATAGCGCCAAGGATAAGCGGCGCTACTCTCGACGAGAAGTGTGGTTGATCCTAGGGGCGAAACCAAAGATCGGCAAGCGATTGGCGACCGCGGGGCGGAAATCCGCACCATTGGCCGCTTTTGATGGATCGGAGAGAGCGCTCACATCAAGCGAGCCCAATCAAGCCGATGCGGCCTCGGCTACGGGCGAGGGGCGCATCCGCACCACCTTGGCCGGAATGCCGACGGCTGTTGCCCCGGCGGGTATGTCATCGACGACCACGGCGTTGGCGCCGATGCGGGCGTCGCTGCCGATCGTCACGCTGCCCACGATCTTGGCTCCCGCGCCGATGAACACCCGGTCGCCCAGCAGTGGCGACTGCTGACGTTCGGCCCCGATCGTTACCTGGTGCTCGAGATAGACGTGCTCGCCCCCGCGAACCTGCCCGTTGATTACCACGCCGGTCGAGTGGATGAGCACGAAGCCGGGGCCAAATTCAGCGCCGCGGCCGATGATGCAGTTGCAACAAACGGCGTTGAGCTTGCCGAATACCATTTCGAGCGGCGCGAGCCGCCAGTGGCCCGCGGCCTGCATCAGCCGATACCAAAACATGGCCGCCGTGCCGTCGGTCAACAGCGTCTTCAGTACCGCTTTCCAGCCGGTGTTGCCGTAGCACCACTGGGCCTTGGCCCGCACGTCCGACGCGATCAGCCGCAGCATCCGCATGGTCAGGCCTTAATGATTTTCTCGCGGCCGGCTGCTACGCCGCGGGTCGCGTTGCGGGTATCTACCACGAGCGGCGAGTGCTGGACGATCCAGTTGTAATCGTAGGCGCTATGATCGGTCGCGATCAGCACGCAGTCTTGCGAGGCGAGGTAGCTGGCCGTCAGTTCCTGGCTGTTCATCCGCAGGTGCGGATAGTGCCGCATCTTGGGGAGCACACGGACGTGCGGATCGTTGTAGCTGACCTGGGCCCCTTTCTTTTGCAGCAGGTCCATCAGCTCGAAACCGGGCGATTCGCGGGGGTCGTCCACGTCGCGCTTGTAGGCCATTCCCAGAATGGCGACGCGGCTTCCCTTCACCGGTTTGGCCTGGGTGTTGAGTGCGTCGGCCACCTTGCCCACTACGTATGTCGGCATGCCGGTGTTGATCTCGCCGGCCAGTTCGATAAAGCGCGTCGCCATGCCGTACTGCCGGGCCACCCAGGTCAGATAGAACGGGTCGATCGGGATGCAGTGCCCTCCCAAGCCGGGCCCCGGATAAAACGCCTGAAACCCGAACGGCTTGGTCTTGGCTGCCTCGATCACTTCCCACACGTCGATCCCCATTTTGTCGTACAGCACCTTCAGTTCGTTGACCAAGGCGATATTGATGGCCCGGTATGTGTTCTCCAAAATCTTGCACGCCTCGGCCACTTCGGGCGACGAGACGCGGACCACTTGCCCGACGATCGAGCCGTACAACTGGGCGGCCAGCTCGCCGCTTTGCTCGTCGAATCCGCCCACGACCTTGGGAATGGTCCCTACCGAAAAGGTCGCGTTGCCGGGGTCTTCGCGTTCGGGGCTGAAGGCGAGGAAAAAGTCCACCCCCGCCTTCAAGTCGGTTCGCTCGAGGATTGGCAGCACCACTTTGCGGGTCGTCGTCGGATAGGTCGTGCTTTCCAATATGACGAGTTGGCCGGCGCGCAACTGGGCGGCAATCGCCTTGGTCGATTTAACGATGTAGGTCAGATCGGGCTCGCGGGCCTCGGTCAAAGGCGTGGGCACGCAGATCAACACCACGTCAGCCTCGCCCAACCGCTCGAAGTTGGCCGTCGCCTCGAAGCGGTTCTTGAGCATCTCCTGCACGACGCTCGGCGCGAGATGGCCGATGTAGCTCTCGCCCCGACCCAGCCGCTCGACTTTCGTTTTATCGACGTCGAATCCGACGACGGGAAAACCGGCCTGGGTGAAAGCGCGGGCCAGCGGCAAGCCGACGTAGCCCAGGCCGATGATGCCAATGGTGGCCTGCTTCTCGGTAATCGCCCGCAGCAAAGTCGCCGCGGCGTTGAGTGCAACCGTCTTGTCCGTCATCGCATGTCCTGTAAAGTGTTTATCGCTCGTAGACGAGTAGCCATAGATGAAACATAATGTCCCTCCACGGCGAAGTGCTTGAGGTAAAACATTTTCTGCTTGCCGCCTCGTCGTATTATGCGCCGGCGGCACACAGTGCTGCCGCGGCTGCTTCTCCGGCCGGCTGCATCGCGGGGTCGGATGCGACCAGGGCATCGAGAATGCGCACCGCCGCCTGGCCGTCCCAAAAACGAGGAACCTGCCGCTTCTCGCGCGGGCCGGCGAGCACCCGCTGGGCCGCGGCGACGATCCGATCCGGATTCGGGCCGACGAGGATGTTCGTCCCCTCGTCCACCGTGCTCGGCCGCTCGGTGTTGTGTCGCAGCGTCAGGCAAGGAACGCCCAGATAGGTCGTCTCTTCCTGAATTCCGCCCGAGTCAGTCAGCACCATCCGGGCATGGGTCACCAGCTTCATGAACTCCAGATAACCCAGCGGCTCGGTCAGCCGCACGTTGGGCAGCGAAATGGCCTGATCGGCCAGCGCCTTGCGGGTGCGGGGATGCACGGGGAAGACGATCGGAATGTTGGCCTGGATCGTTTCGATCGCGCCGAGCAAGCCGCGGAGCGTTTCGGGATGATCGACGTTCGATGGCCGATGCAGCGTGAGCACCGCGTAATCCCCCTGGGGCAGGTCCAGGTCGTCGAGCCGAGCGCTTTCGAACTGGTCGCGGCAAGCGATCAGGGTGTCGATCATCACGTTGCCGACGTAGAAGATTCGCTCCGGCTCGACCCCTTCGCGGCGCAGGTTATCCAGGCCGCACTGCTCGCTGACGAACAGCCAGCGGCTGATCGAATCGGTCAAAATACGGTTGATCTCTTCGGGCATCGTCCGATCGAAGCTCCGCAGGCCCGCTTCGACGTGGGCGACCGGAATGCCCAGCTTGACGCTGGTCAGCGCGCAGGCGATCGTCGAATTCACGTCGCCAACCACCACCACGGCGTCGGGCGGATCCTCGGTCAGCACCGGCTCGAACCGCTTCATCACCTCGGCCGTTTGCACGGCGTGCGAGCCCGATCCCACGCCCAGGTCAATATCGGGCCGGGGAATCTGAAGCTGCTCGAAGAACAGCTTCGACATCCGCTCGTCGTAATGCTGCCCCGTGTGGACGAGCCGGGCCGAAACTTCGGGCCGGCGAGCGATCTCCCACATTAAGGGCGCAACCTTCATAAAGTTCGGCCGAGCGCCGGCGACGACAACCAGTTTCATGCATGACCCCAGGTGGATACGAGTCTCTTGGTGCGGGCTTCTAGTGAGAACTGGCAGCGGCCAGGTGGCGTTCGATTTCGTGCAGCCGGGCGTCCCAGCTTTCCGCGCGCACCGTTTCGCTGATGGCGGATTGCGGTCCCGGTTGTTGCAGGGCCGCTTCGACCTGCTCCAAAAAGTGCTCGTGGTTTTTGCCGATCCGGCAGGCGGGGAGCACGGCGACCTCGGGAATGTCGGTCGAGACGACGGGCAAGCCGGCCGCCAGGTACTCGCGCACCTTGAGCGGGTTGGCGTTGAGCGTCAACTCGTTGATCCGAAACGGATTGAGCACCACATCAAAGCCCTTGCAATAAGCGGGCAAATCCGCATACGGCTTGCGCCCCAGCAGATGGACGTTGGGCAGCTTGAGGCAGGAAACGTCGGTCGTCGCCTTGCCCAACACGACGAGCGAGCCGTGAGCATACTGCTGGGCAACAGCCGCCATCAACTCGGTATCGACCCAGTCGGCAATCAGGCCGAAAAAGCCGACGATCGGCCGGGGAAGGTTGGCGATCTCTTCCGGAATTTGCGTGCCGGCATCGAGCGCCCGGCGAAAGTGGGCAAAATCGACCCCGTGCCGCACCAGTACCGTGCGTGGGTTCACCCGGCTCTTGGATTGTCGCAGTTTTTCGGCCGAAACGATCACCAAGTCGGCCTTTTGGAGCAGTTGCTTTTCCAGATCGAGAATCGCGTGGGGCGCCACTCCGCTGAAGGCCGAATATTCATCGACGCATTGATAGATCAACTGCTCTTCGCCCAGCGTTCCGGCGATCACCGCGGCAGCCGGGTTGAACACCCAGTTGATCGGCCGGGTCATCTTCAGACGGCGCATCGCCCGCCGCACTTGGGCCCGCAGCCACCACTGGTTGATCCGCCGGGCCGCCGGCAACCCATACGCGGGAATTGCCAGGGGGTTGAGCACAAAAATGTTCCGCTCCACCTCGCGCAACGGCTGGTACGAGGCGACCAGTTTTTTCCAGGCCCGGCTGAAGTCGGCCTTGTTGACGCTGGGGGTTCGGTAGCCGATCGAATTGACCCACAAGACGCGATTTTCGCGGGCCAGAAGCCGCATGAGGTGCGTTTTAGAAAGGGGATCGCCGGTCCAGTCGTGGCTGAAACAAAGGATGTCTCGGCCGAGCAGGCGGGGGGCCGGCTCAACTGCCCTGTCGCATGCGGGCGCGGATCGAGGTGGTACAAGCGAAGTGGTCATCGCGGGAAATTCGGACGTTCGAGGGGATGAGCGAAAGGCAGGTTGCCGGGATTGGATCTTCAAGAGTGTTGCACGCCAGCCGGCTCCAACACGCTCTCTTTGCGATGCCGCGCGGGGGGCGTTTCCAATGCCTCTTCCAGCACCCGCCCCGGCATGTGATCCGGAATGGGGAGCCCCATCAAATGCAGCATCGTGGGCGCCAGGTCGAGCGTGCTGCACTCGTGCAGATCGACGCCGGCGCGGATGCCCGGTCCCGCCATCATGAACACGCCAGCCGCTTCGTGATAGCCTTGCTTGGGGGTGGGGTCTTTTTCGGCGCAAAGCTGGCGCATCGAGATCGTCTGGCCCGTTTCCGGGAAGACGCAGGGAGTGTCCCAATCGATCGGGCGGGGGAGCTTCTGGCAGACGTTCAGGCAGATGGTGTCGCCCGCGACCAAGTGCGAAAGCAGCGGCTGGTCGGCGGCGCCATAATAAGCCGCGGCCAGGCCGCGGGCCGCCCGCTCGCGCGCCTCGGCCGTGCGGAAGCGAACGTTCCACTGCGGCGCCATGACGGAATAGGGCTCGCACTGGCCGCGCACCCCCAGTAGGTCGAGCAATTGTTCAATCTCTTGCAGGCGGACGACCGTGCGGCCTTCGCGAAACTCTTTGCTCACATACGGCTGCTGTCCCAGGCCCGAGGCGACGACGAGCACCGTTTCGGGCCCCACCAGCCGCTGCAAACGCCGCACGAGCCGATCGGCCGACTTATAGCCGAAGCGGATCGCCCCGCCATACTTTCGCGACTCGTCGGCCGAGGGCTGCTCGAGGAAAGGAGTCGGATCGGTCGAGCGCCAGTAGCGGTGCTGGTAGTGGGCGACGTGGTTGGTGTGAAAGGTCGCGAAATCGGGCCGGTGCTCCGTCCACAGCGCCTCGAAGAAATCGAGATTCAGCAGTGGCTGCAGGCTGACCTTTTCCCACTCGTGGGCTCGGCCGGCGGCGCGGCGGGCAAAGAAACTGGCAATCTCGCCCAGCGTCGAAAGCTTGAGCCCCAAGCGGCGCAGCTTCCACAACAGCGACAGCTTGCTGCTGCGGCGCTGGCCGGCGGCGAGCGGCGAGTGCGCCCGCGTGTAAGTCAGATTGAGTTCTTGAATCGGCTGGAGCGACGCGGGATAGGTCGCTTCGTCGGGCGAAAACGTTCCCGGCACCCAGAAGCCGCGAAAGTCTTGCCGCGGCGGCCAGGACATGATCGAGCCAAACAGCCCCAGGCTTTTGCCGGCGTCGGCCGCGATGTCCCAGATGCGGGGCCCCTGCACGGTTTCCGGCGGCTGCTCCAAAAACTTGACGCCGTGCTCGGCCGACGGCCGCCCGGTATAGAGCGTCGTCCACGAGATCCAAGGATCGAGATCGGGCGAGACCTCGGGAGCGATCGCTGTCGCCCGCACGCCCCGCCGAAGCAGATCGGCCAGCGCCGGCAGGGCTTGCTGGTCGAGCAGCGGTTGCAGCAATCGCCAGGTGATTTCGTTGAGCTCGACGAGCAGCACCTGGCGGGGGGCCAAGCCATTCTGAGTGGTCATAAACGATTCCTCGCCCGCCGGTTCAAACGGCGGGCAGCGAGTAATTTCAGGGTGTCAACAGCGGGTCGAGGAGTACGTTAGCGGGCTCGCGGTCAGCAGTTCAGGCTCGCCCCGCATCGCGGCAAAGCGTTGCAAAAAAACGGCGATCTCCGACACCGCATCGCGCCGGTCGCGGGGACCAGGACCGGGGGGCGGAGGAGCTTGCAGCATGGCGGCCAGAGCCTCGGCCAGCGGCAATGGCTGCTCGGGCGGAACCAGCCGGCTCGCGCCCAGGCCGGCGATTTCGGGAATTCCGCCCACGGCGCTGGCCACAAAGGGGACGCCGCAAGCCGCGGCCTCCAGCAGCACGTTGGGCACCCCTTCCGATCGACTGGGCAGGACAAATACGTCGGCCGCCCGAAACCAATCGGGCAAATCGGCGTGTGGCACCGAACCGTGAAAAACGACCTGGGATTCCAGGCCGTAACTGGCCGCCAACTGAGCGAGGCGCCTGCGTTGTGGTCCGTCGCCGACCAGGTGGAGCTGCCACGGGCCGACCGCCGCCGCAAGCTGCCGGCAGGCGGCCAACAACACATCCAGCCCCTTGACCGGAACGAGGCTGCCGACGAACAACAGGTGCTTCGTGCCGGAAGAGAAGTGAAGCCGCTGGCGCGCCTCCGACTTGCTGCCGGGGCAAAATGCCCGGCGATCGACGCCGTCGATCACCACCTGCACGCGGCGACGAGTTGCCCCCAGGGCGATCACCTTTTCGGCCAGATCGCTGGAGACGGCAATCACGCCGTCGGCTTCGCGAACCGCGGTTGCCGTGCCCGAGGCGCGTCCGCGGTACCTGGTCAACTCGCGAATGTCGGAGCCATGCACCTGCACGACGGCAGGCAGGCCAACGCTTTTCGCCAGTTGCACCGCGGCGTAGCCATCGGGATAGGCCCAGGGGGCAAAGATCACTTCGGGATTGAACTCGCGCACCACGCGCTCGAACGTGGCCCGCACCGAGGCCAGAAAGCAGCGTCCATACAGCCCGCGGAGGATCTTAGGCGGATACCAATAGCGGGGATGATCGACCGTCAACCCGTCGTGAACGACGCGCCGCCCAGCCGGCAGCGAGGGCAATGCCTGGCGGTAGGCGGCCCACTCGTCGGTCCACAAAACCGGGGCGATCACTCGAAGCGGATGCATTTCGGACAGGATCCGAAACTGCTGCCGGTTGTACGGCGCGCGGTGCGGCAGCAACGGACTGGGATACAGGTTGGTCAGGGCAAGAATCCGCATCGGCCTCTCCCCTCAACTTGTGACGAGGCTGCTGGTGACGAGGCTGCGGTAACGCCGCTCGTAGGCAGCGGCCATCTGGTCGAGCGAATACTCTTGCCCCACCCGCGCGCGGCCCGCCCGGCCGAGGCGACCCATCAGCTCCGGATCGTCGAGCAAGCGGGCGAGCGCGTCGGTCAATGCTTGTCGGTTTCCACTGGGAAAGAGAACGCCATTCACGCCGCCGGTCACGGTTTGGGGTATCGCGCCGACCGACGACGAAACCACGCACAGCCCCGAAGCCCACGCTTCGAGCAGTGCCAGCGGCAATCCTTCGTGCCGGCTGGTCAGGACGAACAGGTCCATGGCTTGGAAAAAGTTCTCGGGCTGGGCCTGGTATCCTGCAAAGATCGTTCGCTCGCCAACCCCCAAGCTGAAGGCCAGTTTTTCTAAGCGAGTTCGCTCTTCGCCGTCACCCACAATCAGCAGCCGCAGGCTGGCGTGTTTTCCCTGTCCTTGCAGGGCCGCAAACGCGCGAATGAGCAAGTCCTGTCGCTTGACTTCGAC
>JBBDYF010000022.1:0-8513 GCA_040901775.1 Pirellulaceae bacterium
GCCGGCCCCCCACCGGGCGCCGTACAGCGTGTTGTCCGGGCCGACGACGGGCGAAACGCAGACGACGCGCGCCAGGCCGCCGACCGTCCACAATTCGCGGCCCGTCTGCCAGTCGTAGCCGACAACCCGCAGCGAGCCGGCCGTCACGATTTGCCTTTTTCCCTCGACCTCCCAAACGAGCGGAGTGGCGTAATTCCGCGAGAACTCCGCGCGGTCGGTCTGCCAGAGCGTTTTGCCCGTCTCGCGGTCGTAGGCGGCGAGGAACGACCCGGTGTCGTGATCCTGGCACAAGATTACCCGGTCTTCCACCAGGATCGGCGAACTGGCGGCTCCGAAGTCGTCGTTGAACGGACCCATCGGCCGCTGCCAAAGCGGCTTGCCGGCATGGTCGTAGCAGTACAGTCCGCTCGAGCCGAACAGCACCACCACCCGCTCGGCATCGGCCGCGGGGCTCGGCTGGGCGTAGCTGCCGATGCCGTGAATCTTTTCGAGCGACTGGTGCGGCGCTTCTGCCCGCCACAAGATTTTGCCCGAGACCCGGTCGAGACAGATCGTTTCCAGATGCTCTTTGTCGCGCACCGCCGTCAGAAAGATCTTGTCGCCGACGATTGCGGGTGACGAATGGCCGGGCGGCAGCTCGGTCTTCCAGAGGACGTGCTTATCGGGGCCAATATCGGTCGGCAGCGGCTCGTCGGTCGAAGCCAGGCCGGTCGCGCGGGGCCCGCGAAACTGCGGCCAGTCGGCGGCGGGGGCGGTTAACGGCAAGAGGCAAGTGGCGCTGAAGCAAAGCGTGAATAGTCGCATGGGTGGGGTGCAAAAACTGGGGACGGGAAGCGGGAAGAAACCACGAATCCACAGAAATCTTACGAATCGGCGGGCGGGAATGCGACTGAATTTTGGAAACTGGCGGACGACATGCGCGAAGCTCGGCTATTCCTCTTCGAGCCGCCGCTGAATTTCGCGGAGTTGCTGCGTGACCGGCTCGGGTAGCCGGGATTCGGCCGGTTTGAGGGAAATCGCGGTGGCTGCACCTGCTGGAAAATCGCAGTAAGATGACGAGACGTCGCTGGGCCCCGTTCCCAAGGAGTGCTTCCAACACACTCACCTATTGGAAACGCTCAGCGATGCTTTCAGCACCTCACTTCGATGGCATTCCACATTTCAGACCGTCATGGCATCCAAGTCAAAAATAGCGATTTATGCGGCGATTGGCGGTAACTTCGCCATTGCGATCATGAAATTCACGGCGGCGGCGTTCACCGGTAGTTCCGCGATGATCTCGGAAGGCATTCACTCGCTGGTGGATACCGGTAACGGTGGGCTGTTGTTGTTAGGCATCCACAAGAGCAAACAGCCGGCCGACGCGACCCATCCTTTTGGCTACGGCAAGGAATTGTATTTCTGGTCGCTGATTGTCGCAGTTCTGATTTTCGGCGTCGGCGGGGGTATCTCCATCTATGAAGGCATCCTGCATGTAATTCACCCCGGCACTTTGGAAGACCCGTTCTGGAGCTACGTGGTGCTGGGTTTGGCAATGGTCTTTGAGGGCGTTGTCTTGGTTGTCGCCTTTCGAGCGTTCCAAGCGCTCAGGGGAGAAGAAGAAAACATTTGGCAAGCGATCAAAACCAGCAAAGACCCCACGACCTTTACCGTGCTGTTTGAGGATGCCGCCGCGATGCTCGGCTTGGTGTTCGCCTTTGCGGGAATTTTCTTGGCGCACTATTTCAATAAACCCTTGTTGGACGGCGCTGCGTCGATTGCGATTGGCGTGCTGCTGGCAACGGTGGCGGTATTTCTAGCCTACGAGAGCAAAGGATTGCTGGTGGGCGAAGGCGCGGACGCGGAAACATTGGAGCATATCCGAGCGCTGGCGGAGGCCGATTCGGGAGTGAAAAAGGTGATGAACCCGCTCACGATGTATTTCGGTCCGCACACGGTATTGCTCACGGTGGGTATTGAGTTCCACGAGAATCTGTCGGCTGCGGAAGTCGAAGAGGCGGTCGATCGCTTGCACAAAAGCATTCGCAACCAATACCCCGACATCAAGCATATCTACATCGAAGCCGGTGGCATCAGTCCTGGCGGCCGCGAGGCGTTGAAGGCAAACCCGCTTCGGTGATCGAATTCGCTTCGGCAACCGTATCCCGCGGATTCGGTGGTAAAAGTGACAGCGAAGAGTTCGTCCGCATCCGCGCTATTCATCCACCACAATGTACCGAATCAAAATTTGCGGCATTGCCTCGACGGGCGACGCCCTGCTGGCGGCCGAGGCCGGGGCCGACGCGATTGGGCTCAATTTTTACGAGCAGAGCCCGCGGTTCGTTTCGCCCCAGCGGGCCAGCGAGATCGTCGCCGCCGTGCGACGCGACTATGCCCCGGATCGGCTGGCGATTTTCGGGGTCTTCGTCAACGCCCCGGCCGAGCAGGTGTTGCAAGCCGTGCCCGGCGAAATCGACGTGCAACTGCACGGCGACGAGCCGGCCGAACTGCTGGCCGAACTGCGCCAACAGGGGATCGGGCCGCGGTCGCTCGTGCGGGCCTTCCGCTCTGCCGATGGGAACCTAGCCGCCGCCGCGAGCTACCTGCAGACATGCCAACGGCTCGGCGCGCTTCCGCAAGCCGTGCTGCTCGATGCTCATCACCCCGGCACTTACGGCGGCACTGGCCAGCGGCTCGACTGGAAGCTAGTTCGCGATGCGAGCGACCAACTTGCGGGCCTGCCCATCGTGCTGGCGGGGGGCCTGACGCCAGACAATGTTGCCGAGGCGATTCGGGCGGCTCGGCCAGCCGCGGTCGATACGGCGAGCGGAGTCGAGGCGTCCCCCGGTAAGAAGGACGCCGCAAAGGTGCGCGCGTTTGTCGCCCAGGCCCGGCAGGCCTTCGAGCAACTGGCGACCGTCAAATAGCAGCGCCATTGCCGATTTGCGTTGCGGCCCTGCGCCGGGCTACGATTGTCCTTGTCCAGCCGCTCTTCACTCGGTGCTGATTCAAAATGTATCCACAACCTGCATCCCTTCGTTCGGTCGTTCTCGTCGCGCTCTTCGCGGCGATCTTGAATACCTGCCACGCCGCCTGGGCCGCGCCGCCGAACGTCGTGTTTATCCTGGCCGATGACTTGGGCTACGGCGATCTCGGCTGCTTTGGGCAAAAGCTGATCCAAACGCCGCACCTCGACCTCCTGGCCGCCGAAGGGACGCGGTTCACGCAGGCCTATGCCGGCGCGACGGTTTGCGCCCCTTCGCGCTGCTCGCTAATGACGGGCAAGCACAACGGCCACGCCCATGTGCGCGGCAACCGCGAGGTGCAGCCGGAAGGGCAGTCGCCGCTGCCGGCCGATACCTTCACGCTCGGCCACCTGATGAAGCGGGCCGGCTACGCGACCGGGATCGTCGGCAAGTGGGGGCTGGGGCATCCCGGCTCGGTCAGCACTCCCGACAAGATGGGGTTCGACGAGTTCTTTGGCTACAACTGCCAGCGCAAGGCGCACGAATACTATCCCGAATACCTGTGGCGGAATGGCGACAAGGTGATGCTCGGCGGCCAGCAATATGCGCACGACCTGCTGGCCGAGGAGTCGCTGGCGTTTATCCGGCGGCACGGGGCGGAGCCGTTCTTTCTGTACCTCGCCTTCACGATTCCGCACTCGAAGCTGCAAGTGCCCGACCTGGGGCCGTATGCCGATCGCGACTGGCCCGAGAACCTGAAAAAGCTGGCCGCCATGATTACGCGGATGGATCGCGACGTCGGCCGGCTCATGGCGCTGCTCAAGGAATTGAAGCTGGATGAGAACACGCTGGTCATCTTTGCCAGCGACAACGGGGCGGCCTATACCGACGAGATGTTCCAGCATTCGGGTCCCTTGCGCGGGCACAAGCGCGACATGTACGAAGGGGGCATCCGCACGCCGGCGATCGCCCGCTGGCCGGGGCGCGTGCCGGCCGGCGCGACGAGCGAGCAAGTCTGGGCCTTCTGGGACGTGCTACCGACGCTGGCCGAACTGACCGGACAATCGCCCCCCGGCGGACTGGACGGCGTGTCGATCCTGCCAGCGCTCGTCGATGGCAAGCGGGTCGAGCATCCGCCGCTGTACTTTGAGTTTCACGAGCGGGGCTTCTCGCAGGCGGCCCGGATCGGCGATTGGAAGGGTGTGCGGCTGGCGGTCGGCGCTCCATTGGAGCTGTACGACCTGAAGACCGATGTGGCCGAGGCGAGCAACGTCGCGGCCGATCATCCCGACGTGGTCCGCCAACTCGACGCCTTCCTAAAATCGGCCCGCACCGAATCTGAGTTGTGGCCCATCCAAGCGGGCAGGCCGGCGAAAGGCAAGAACAAGGCGAAAAGGAAGCAATCGTGACCGTCGCTTTCGGAAATGGCGATCCGCTTGACCGGCGAGATTTCCTGCACGCGGCGGGCGGGCTGGGCGTGGCACTGGCGCTGCCCAGTGCTCTGTTCACTCGTGCTCGGGCGGCCGAGAGTGACGAGTGGCGGGGCGTCACGACTTGCCTCGAAAGCCTCGCCCGGCCCGACGGGGGCTACGGCTGGCCCGATCAGCAGCGATAGCGCGTAGGTTATGCTTCAGCATAACTCCGCAATAAATAATAAACTGTTATGCTAAAGCATAACCTACATGGCTTAGCGACGCTTCGCAGAAGCGTTTGTCCGATCGCCGACTCCCTCATCCACACGCGCGTAAGACAAGCCGCAGTGCAGGCAACGCCCTCGACCGACATTGATGCGAGCCAGCCAGTGCCAGCCTCCGTCCGGAAGAAAAAAGCGATGCTTGCAGCGCGGGCACTTCAGGCGTGGATAGATCGCATAGCTTTCCAGCACGAGGAACCCGGCCAAGGCAAACCCCGTGACCATGAGCCAAGTTCCGACCGACTCCGAAACCGAGAAGACCGCCAAGCCTCCGAAAATGCCGAGCATCGAAAGCCAAAACAGCACGGCGTTGACGCGGTGAAACCACCTCAGGCGAGTCAGTTGACTTTCGGTAGTCGCGTTAATCGCGGGATTTGTCGGTTCGTTCATCGAACGGCAGGGCCTTAACGAGGCCCGAATCGCAAAGCGGAACTGCGGCAGCTCACGGCGAGCGTTACTCAATGTTTCAGTTTAGCGACGCTTCGCAGAAGCGTGTCTGCGTACACTTCTGCGAAGCGTCGCTAAGTAGCAGGACACCGTAAGAATCCCGAGCTGGACATATTGACACAATCCGGCGTGGTGCCTATAATTCCGTCCATGCCGCGCTACGCGTGCGCGCCGGCCGAATTTGCGTGCCTCGCCCACGGCAGCCCTTTCGTTTTGACTTCGACTTGTCCCGGCTGCCAGCACGCCCACGAGGGGGGTGGCACCCATATAAACAGAGGTAGCTGAGGTTCGTGGCGGACGGGGTTTTGCTTATCAGCGCGATTAGCGAAACGCGAAAAGGGGGTTTCGGTAATCAGCCGCAAGTGCAGTCGCTGCAAACAGATGTGCACTGAGTAGCGAAACTAGGCCGGTGAAAAAAAGCGACCAGCGATTAGCGAAACCCGCCCCTTTGCAATCCACCAGCGCCCCTATCGTGATTCGGCCAGCCGGTTTAGGATTTTGCGGTTAGGATTTCCGTCAAATTTGTCCGGACGAGCATTGCCCGGCGCGTGCCAGGCGAGGGCTCGATCTGCCATATCGTTAGGAGCTTTTCAACGTGTCCACCGTTACCCAACAGCGTTTGCCGCACAAAGTCAAGGATCTTTCGCTGGCCGAACTGGGCCGCAAAAAGATCATGCTGGCCGAAAACGAGATGCCCGGCCTGATGGCCCTCCGCCGCAAGTATGGCGAGTCCAAGCCGCTGACCGGGGCGCGCATCGCCGGCTGCCTGCACATGACGATCGAGACCGCTGTCTTGATTGAAACGCTGACCGAACTGGGTGCCCAGGTGACCTGGAGCTCGTGCAACATCTTCAGCACTCAGGACGAAGCGGCTGCCGCCATCGCCGTCACGGACGTCCCCGTTTATGCCTGGAAAGGGATGACCAACGAAGAGTTCGATTGGTGCATCGAACAGACGCTGCACTTTGCCGATGGGCAGCCCTTGAACCTGATTTTGGACGACGGCGGCGATTTGACGAACATGGTGTTCGATAAGTACCCAGAGCTGATCGGCGGCATCAAGGGGCTGTCGGAGGAAACAACGACCGGCGTGCATCGCCTGGCCCAGCGGCTGGAGGCGGGAACGCTCAAGCTGCCGGCGATCAACGTCAACGATTCGGTGACCAAGAGCAAGTTCGACAACCTTTACGGCTGCCGCGAGTCGCTAGCCGACGGCATCAAGCGGGCGACCGACGTGATGATCGCCGGCAAGGTGGCGGTCGTCGCCGGCTATGGCGACGTGGGCAAAGGCTGCGCCCACAGCATGCGGAGCTACGGTGCCCGCGTGATCGTCACCGAGATCGATCCGATCAACGCCCTGCAAGCGGCGATGGAAGGGTTCGAAGTGACCACGATGGAAGAGGCCGCGGCGCAAGGCAATATCTTCGTCACCACCACCGGCTGCTGCGACATATTGCGGCCCGAGCACATGCAGCAGATGAAAAACGACGCCATCATCTGCAACATCGGCCATTTCGACATTGAGATCGACGTCGCCTGGCTCGAAGCCCAGGTGAAAGCGGGCAAGGCCAAGAAGGTGAACATCAAGCCGAGCGACGTGGGCGCGGTCGATCGGTACACCTTTAAGGACACGGGCCGCAGCGTGCTGCTTTTGGCGCAAGGCCGGCTGGTGAATCTGGGCTGTGCGACCGGCCACCCCTCGTTCGTAATGAGCAACTCGTTCTGCAACCAGGTGCTGGCCCAGATCGAGTTGTGGCAAAACAGCGACAAGTACGAGATTGGCCTGTACCGCCTGCCCAAGGAGTTGGACGAAGAGGTCGCCCGCCTGCACTTGGACCATATCGGCGTGAAGCTGACCAAGCTGACCACCAAGCAGGCCGAGTACCTGGGCATCCCGGTCGCCGGGCCGTTTAAGCCGGACCACTATCGGTACTAAATCGCCGCGATGTTTTTTGCCCTGCGGGGCTGTCGCAATGGACTACTTCCTGGCCGGGCGAGGATTTCCGCCCGTCAGGATATACAATGGCAAGATAGGCGAGATTCGATCCAGCGGGAGAAATCAACATGTTTTCAGCCGACGACATTTATCAGCGCATCAAAGGACGGCCGTTCGTTCCGATTCGCGTCAGAACGAGTGATGGCCAGTCCTTCGACGTGTATCATCCCGACCTGGTGATTGTGGGACGCCGGTTTGTCATGATCGGCACCGCGAGTTCGGAAAGCCCGGCCCACGCCGAACTGATCACGCGGGTTTCGGTGATCCACATCACCTCCTTGGAAGATCTGCCGGTTCCAATCCATCCTGGCGGGAACGGTCAGTCGGGATGAATGCTGCTGGACTGAAGTCTGCTGACTGGCGGGCCGTCGAGCACATCTCGGAAGCAGTGTTCAGGTGTTAAGAGATCATAGATTGTGATAGCCTTCCGACAATTCGAGCCGCTCGAATAGTGTACCCATGCTAACTGGTCACAGTTTGTGACCAGTTCCATTAGGCTTAAATGTGAACATATTTCAAGTTGTACCAGATTGGCACCGCCTCCTGGTGGACCTAACTCTCGTCCGGATAGGTACTTAACGCGACATTGATTGGCAAAGAACACAGAGGGCTGACCAAGATGTCCAAAACGAGCAGCATGCTTCTGGACGAGCAAGTGGAGTCGCTAATCCTCTCCATTCGAGGGCAAAAGGTTTTGCTCGATCGCGATCTGGCAGCGTTGTATGAGGTGGAGACCAAAGCCCTTAATCGTGCCGTGACTCGCAATAGCGAGCGGTTTCCCGAGGACTTCATGTTTGAGTTGACCAGCGAGGAGAAAGGACAGGTGGTCGCCAGCCGCCCGCATTTGTCGCCGATCAAATTTTCCACGGTGCTTCCCCACGCCTTCACCGAGCACGGGGCGATCATGGCGGCCAGCGTGCTCAGTTCGCCGCGGGCGGCCGAGGCGAGCATCTTCGTCGTGCGGGCGTTTGTCAAGCTGCGGCAACTCCTCTCGTCCCACAAAGAACTGGCCCACAAGGTTGCCGAGCTCGAGCGCCAACTGGGCGACCACGACGAAGCGATTCAAACCATCGTGGTTGCCATCAAACAACTGATGGAGCCGCCGCCCGCGCCGCCCGCGACGCCCCGCCGCAAGATCGGCTTTGTCGGCTAAACTCTTGTCTGCTCGCCTGCCCAGAATCCCTGCCCAGATTCCTAGTTCGTTGCCCTTCGTCCTTTTAGATTCACGCACCCCATGCCCACGATTCAACCTTTCCGCGGTTTGCGCTACGACTCGGGCCACGTCGGCTCTTTGAGCGACGTGGTCACGCCTCCTTACGACGTGATCTCGCCCGCTTTTCAGGAAGAGCTTTACCAGAAGCACCCGGCCAACTTCATCCGGCTCGAGCTCAACCGCGAAGAGCCGGGCGACAGCGGGCAGAACAACAAGTAC
>JBBDYF010000023.1:0-8500 GCA_040901775.1 Pirellulaceae bacterium
TGGAATCCCAAAACCGCCTCCTAACCCTTGACAATCAACACAGTCGCTTTGCGTTCATCAGAATCAAGTTCGCCCTGCGATTGCGGCCCGCCTTGTTTGTCGGTTCCGGATACGCCGGGCTGGGCGAATCGGTGTTTCATCCGTGGCTCATACCTTCCCATCCGCGACAATCAGCGCCATCCGCGGTTTTCTCTCTCCGACCGAGCCTAGCTCATTCGATGAAACTCATTCGCCCGTGGAAGGTTCAGCTTCCTTGGGCGCGGTGATTGGCTCGAACGTGTATTCGTCGTCGAGGTAGTCGATCCGCACGCCGCTGCCGGCGGGAATCCTTCCCTTGAGCAATTCGGTGGCCAACGGGTTTTGAATCCTTTGTTGAATGACCCGTTTCAGCGGCCGTGCGCCGTACGTCGGGTCGTAACCTTCGCTGGCGATCGCGCCGCTCGCGGCGGGTGTCACCTCGAGCGACACATCTTGCTCGGCCAGCAGCGTCCGCAAGCGTACCAGTTGCAACTCCACGATCCGGCCGATCTGGTCGCGCTCGAGGGGATGGAACACGATCGTCTCGTCGATCCGGTTCAAAAACTCGGGCAGGAAGCGGGCCTGCAACGACTCTTTGACGGCGGTGCGAATTTCCTCTTGATCGCCTCCTTCCCGCGTCACCTCTTGAATCAACTGGCTGCCGATGTTGCTGGTCATGACGATGATCGTGTTGGTGAAATCGACCGTCCGGCCTTGCCCATCGGTCAGCCGGCCGTCGTCAAGCACCTGTAGCAGCACGTTGAACACGTCGCGGTGCGCCTTTTCAATCTCGTCGAGCAGCACCACGCTATAAGGCCGGCGGCGGATTGCCTCGGTCAGCCGGCCCCCCTCTTCGTAGCCGATGTAGCCCGGCGGCGCGCCGATCAGGCGACTCACATTGTGCTTCTCGGTGAACTCGCTCATATCGACGCGGACCATCGCCTGCTCGTCGTCGAACATGACCTCCGCCAGCGCCTTGCAAAGCTCGGTTTTTCCCACCCCGGTCGGTCCCAGAAAAATGAACGAGCCGATCGGCCGCTGCGGATCTTGCAGGCCGCTGCGACTGCGGCGGACGGCGCTGGCCACGGCCACCACCGCCTCGTCCTGGCCGATCACCCGCTGGTGCAACCGCTCTTCCAAAACCAACAACTTGTGCTTCTCGGTCTCCAGCATCCGGCTGACGGGGATGCCGGTCCAGGCGCTGACGACTTCGGCGATTTCGTCCTCGGTCACTTCCTGCCGCAACAACTGGCGACCTTCCGGCTTGCGCTCGACCTGCTCGTCGGACGATGCGATCCGCTGCTCCAAGGTTTGCCGCTGATTGTAAAAGCCAAGCAGTTTCTGGTAGTCCTCTTCGCTGGGAGGAATGCCGGCCGACTGCTTTTCCTTGATCTGCGATTCGAGTTGGTCGAACTCGAGTTGCACCCGGTCGAGATCCTTTCGCAGTTTCTGCACGTCGCCGACGCCCAGTTTTTCCGCCTCCCACTGTTCGCGCAGGCTAGCGAGCTTTCGTTTTTTGTCCGCAATTTCCGCTTCCAGCTCGGCCCGCCGCTCGATCGCCTCGGGCTCGGTTTCTTCGGCCAGTTGTCGCGACGCCAGTTCCAACTGCCGCAGCCGGCGCTGCACTTCGTCGATCTCGGTCGGCACGCTTTCCAGTTCCATCGCCAGTTTGCTGGCCGCCTCATCGACCAGGTCGATCGCCTTGTCGGGCAGGAACCGATCGGTGATATAGCGGTGCGACAGCTTGGCGGCCGCGACCAGGGCACCATCCTTGATCTTGACGCCGTGATGGGCCTCGTACCGCGGCTTCAGCCCGCGGAGGATGCTGACCGTGTCCTCGACGTTCGGCTCGCCGACATAGACCGGCTGAAAGCGGCGTTCGAGGGCGGCGTCCTTTTCGACATGCTTGCGGTATTCGTCGAGCGTGGTCGCCCCGATGCACCGCAGTTCGCCGCGAGACAGCGCGGGCTTGAGCAGGTTGGCGGCGTCGGCCGCCCCTTCCGCCGCACCGGCACCCACCACCGTGTGCAGTTCGTCGATAAACAGGATGACCTGGCCCGACGATTCTTGCACCTCGCGCAGCACGGCTTTCAGGCGCTCTTCGAATTCGCCTCGAAACTTGGCCCCCGCGATCAGCCGTCCCATGTCGAGGGCGATCACGCGGCGGTTCTTCAAACTTTGCGGCACGTCCCCCTGAACGATCCGCTGCGCCAGCCCTTCGGCGATCGCCGTTTTGCCGACGCCCGGCTCGCCGATGAGCACCGGGTTGTTCTTGGTGCGGCGCGATAACACCTGCACCACGCGGCGAATTTCGTTGTCGCGGCCGATCACCGGATCGAGCTTTCCCTGGGCGGCCCGCTCGACCAGGTCGATGCCGTATTTCTCGAGCGCCTGATACTGCCCTTCCGGATTCTGGTCGGTCACGCGAGCGCTGCCCCGGACACTTTTCAGGGCCTCCAGAATGTCCTTGTCTCGCACGCCATTCAGCTCGAGCAAATTGCGGGCGGACGAGTCGTTTTTCGTGAGCGCCAACAGCAGATGCTCGACCGAAACAAACTCGTCTTTCATCGCGGCCGCTTCCTTGACCGCCGCTTCCAGCACCTCCATCAAAGGACGGTTGGGCTGCGGCTGCGATCCCCCGCTAACTTGCGGCTTGCGCTCGAGTTCGTCCGTGGCCATGCGCGACAATTGCTCCAGGTTAACGCCGATTTTTGCGAGCACGGGGCGGGCGATCCCTCCCTGTTCGTCCACCAGGGCCGCCAGCAGGTGCAGGGCGTCGATCTCCGGATGCCCCTGTTCGGCCGCCCGGCCCAGCGCCGCCTGGATCGCTTCTTGGGCCTTAATCGTCAGCTTGTCGAGTCGCAGTGGCATGGTGTGATCGTAATCGAGATAGTGGCGATGAGGCTGATTCGAGGCAGGACAGAGCGTGCGCCGCCGCCAACGAATTTTCGGCACCAGCCGTCTCCAGATCAACGGCTGGTGCCGCGTCGGCCATTCCCTCAAGCAGGCCATTCCCGCAAACTCAGCGCTGGCTTATGATCGCATGGGCGGGCCGTCCTGATTTTTGGCCGGCTCGACCCATTCATGATCGTACCATCGCGCAGCTCCACGCCACCTGTCACAACCACTTCTGGCGCCGATCGTCCGGCCATTGCCAGGCTGTCGATCACCGCGCCGCGGAAGGACGACGACCGCGAGCCCGACAAGCGGCCCCTCGACCTGCGGCTGATTACGCGGCTGCTGGGCTACATGCGGCCCTATGCGTTTCGCCGCAATTGGTTGCTGGTGATGGTCGCGCTCCGTTCGATTCAGTTGCCGTTGGTGGCCTGGACGATCGGCGCGGTGATTGCAGGACCGATTACCGAGCACGCTCCCTTACGTTCGATCTTGTGGGGCGCGGCAGGACTTTTCCTGCTCGCCGGCTCGACGCAGATCGTGTTCCACTTCCGCCAGCGGCTAGCGCTGGAACTGGGAGAAGCGGTGATTCACGACCTGCGCGGGGCAATCTTTGCCCACCTGCAGCGGATGCCGCTCAGCTTTTACTACAAAACGAAGATCGGGCGGATCATCAGCCGCGTGACCAGCGACTGCGAAGCCTTGCGAGTGGGCGTGCAGGACGTGCTGTTCGTCAGCCTGGTCGGGATCGGCCAGATGATCACCGCCGCGCTGTTCATGCTGTATTACGACTGGGCCTTGTTCAGCGTCGTGGTGGCGATGAGCCCCGTGCTGTGGCTCTTGAATCGCTACTTTCGCACCAACTTGAGCGTCGCCTTTCGCGTGGTGCAGGAAAGCTTCAGCCGGCTGACAGCGACGCTGGCCGAATCGATCACTGGCGTGCGGGTGACGCAGGCTTTCGTCCGCGAACGGACCAACCAGCGGCTGTTCCGCGACTTGCTCGACTGGCACGGCGACAACGTGGTGAAAGCGGTGCGGATGGAAGGGTTGCTGCTGCCCCTGCTGGAACTAAACAGCCAGACGTTCATCGCGGCGCTGCTTTTGGTGGGGGGATACCGCGTCCTGTATCACGACGCGCCGGCCGGCGACCTGATTCGCTTTTTCTTCCTGGCGAACATCTTTTTCAGTCCGATCCAAATACTCGGCAACCAGTACAATCAGGCGCTCACCGCGATGGCGGGAGCCGAGCGGGTGTTCGGCCTGTTGGATCGTCCGCCCGAGTGGGAGGACGTGCCCAACGCCGCCCTTTTGCCGCCGATCGTCGGGCGCGTCGAACTGCGCGACATCAGCTTCGGCTACGATTCCGAGCGACTGGTGCTGCACGAGATTAACCTGACGGCCGAGCCGGGGCAAACCATCGCCCTGGTCGGTCGCACCGGCAGCGGCAAAAGCTCGATCGTCAACTTGATCGCCCGCTTCTACCTGCCGCAGCAGGGCCAGGTGCTAATCGACGGGCACGACACGCGCCTGGTCGCCGGCGATTCGTTGCATCATCAGATGGGCCTGGTTCTGCAGCAAAATTTCCTGTTCACGGGAACCATTTTGGAAAACATCCGGGTCGGACGGCCCGCGGCGACCGACGACGACGTGTTGGCGGCGGTTCGCGAACTCGATTGCCTCGACCTGCTCGAAGGGCTGCCGCAGGGGCTGCAAACGCAAGTTGGCGAACGCGGTTCGCAACTCTCTTTGGGCCAGCGACAACTGGTCTGCTTCGCCCGCGCTATGCTGGCCAATCCGCGAATCCTGATTCTCGATGAGGCGACCAGCAGCGTCGATACGCTAACCGAAATGCGCATTCAACGGTCGCTGGGCAAACTGCTGATCGGACGGACGAGCTTCGTGGTCGCCCACCGGCTGAGCACGATTCGCAATGCCGACCAAATCCTGGTGCTCGAAGCGGGACGGATCGCCCAGCGCGGCGCCCATGCCGAATTGATGGCCGGCGGCGGGCTGTATGCGGGACTGGTCGAGCAGTTCGTCCGGGGCACGGCGGCGTAGGGGGCTCTGCTTCCTTCCCATAAAAGCAGCGGAATCGGCCGCGAGCGGGACCGCGGTTTCGCTGTAGAACGCGCCGTGATTCGCCCGGAGCGACGCCTACTTCTTTTTCTTGCCCTTGCCCTTGCCCGCGGGCCGAGCCTGGTCCTGCTGGGCATCGTAGTCGGGATTGGGCGTCGGCATTTGCGCGCCGACCTGCTTCCGCCAGGTTTGCAGCATGGCCAATAGTTCGTCGCGTTTGCTGGGCAGCGAGGCGGCCAGATCGTTCGACTCGCCGATGTCGCTTCGCAGGTTGTAAAGTTCCACCTGTCCATCCTCGTAGAACTCGACCAGGCGATAGTCGCCGGCCACGACCGCGCCGTAGGGGGTCGCTCCGCCCGGATGGTAGTGCGGATAGTGCCAGTACAAGGCATCGCGCGCGGGCCGGCCCGACTGCTTGAGCGCGGCGGCCAGGCTGACACCGTCCCAGCCGGCCTGCTTACCGCCAACCGGCAGGCCGCACAGTTCCGCCAATGTTGGGAACAGGTCGATGCTCATGGCCGGCACGTCGCTGGTCGAGCCCGCTGGAATCGCCGGCGGATACGAAACGATCAGCGGCACGCGTACTCCTCCCTCATAAGCCGACCCCTTGCCAACTCGCAGCGGCGCGTTCGACGTGCTCGACATCAGGCCGCCGTTGTCGGAAGTGAACACGACGATCGTTTCGTCTCGCAACTGGAGCGCGTCGAGCGCCGCCAGCAGCTTGCCGATTCCGTCGTCGAGGCTCTCGATCATTGCCGCATACACGGCGTTGTTCTGCGGCTCCTCCGGCTGCGCCTTGGCCCGATACTTGGCTACTAGATCGGGCTTGGCCTCGAGCGGCGTATGCACCGTATAGTGCGGCAGGTACAGAAAGAACGGGCGGTGCTGGTTCGCCGTGACGAACTTTACCGCTTCGTCCGTCAGCCGGTCGGTCAAGTACTCGCCTTCCTCGCCGGTGCTCAAACCGGGCAGGGTGACCCCTTTGCCGTCGTAAGGAAAGAAATACGACGGGGGCTGCCCCTTGTGATTGCCGCCGATGTTCTGGTCGAAGCCGTGGGTCTTCGGCCAATACAGTTCGTCCCCCAGGTGCCATTTGCCGATGTGCGCTGTGGCATAGCCGCCGGCGCGGAACGCCTCGGCGATGGTCGGTTCATCGTGTGGCAAATGCTTGGTCCAGTCGGGAACCTTCAGCCGGGCGTGCGGCCGCTGATGGCCGGCGATCCAATCGGTAATGTGCAAGCGGGCCGGGTATTTGCCCGTCATGACGGCTGCCCGCGTGGGCGAACAGACCGTGCAGGCCGAATAACCGCGGGTTAGCCTCATGCCGCCGGCGGCCAGGCGGTCGATGTGGGGCGTTTCGTAGAACTTGCTCCCCTGGCAGCCAAGATCGGTCCAGCCCAGGTCGTCGATCAGGAGGAGTACGACGTTTGGAGGGCGATCGGCGGCGTGGGCGAAGGATGCAACGAGCAACGCGCCGGCGAGCGAGCAGACTTGAACCAGGTTGCGAAACATCGAATCGCTCCAGTGGGAAAAAGTAGCGGATATAGCTCGCCCCGTTATACAATTCTCAGCAGCCGGGTGGCATCGACGACTGCCGACGCTTTACAAATTCTCGCCTGGAAGACAACATGTTCAATCTCGCTCCGCTGCTGCTCCTCTCTTTGTTGGCTGCCGATCCGGTCGAGGCCGACCTGGTGCTCCGTGGCGGCACGATCTACGACGGCAGCGACGCCGAACCAGTCGTGGGCGACGTTGCCATCCAAGGGGACCGCATTGTCGCCCTGGGCAAGTTCGAAGTGGTGGCGAGCGCACGCGTCGTCGATGCCAAGGGGCTGATCGTGGCGCCTGGATTCATCGACCTGCATTCGCACAGCGACGAACCGATCACCAAGCCCCAGACTCGCCAGAATGCCAACTACCTGATGCAGGGAGCGACCACCATCGTAACCGGCAACTGCGGCTTCGGGCCGGTCGATGTGGCCGCATTCTACAAACAGGTCGAGAACGGCGGAGCGGGCACCAACGTGCTGCACTTGATTCCACACGGCAGCTTGCGATCGCAGGCGATGGGAGACGAAAACCGCGCCCCGAGCCGAACGGAGCTGCTAAAGATGAAGCACCTCGTCGATCAAGGGATGAAGGAGGGGGCCTGGGGAATGGCGACCGGTTTGATCTATACGCCGGGGTCGTATTCGCAGACGGACGAACTGGTGGCCCTGGCCGAGGTGGTGGCCGAGCACCAGGGGTTGTACGCCTCGCACATTCGCAACGAAGGAACTCGGCTGCTCGATTCGCTCGATGAGATTCTGGCCATCGGTCGCCGGGCCAAACTGCCGGTTCACGTTTCGCACATCAAGGTGACCGGCAAGGCAAACTGGGGAACGGCCCCCGATGCCATTCAAAAACTGCGCGACGCGCGAGCCCGTGACCGCCGACCAATACCCGTACACGGCCAGTTCCACCTCGCTTGCCGCGATGGTCATTCCCGACGAGCTGCGCGGCTGGCCGAAGCTGCGGGCCGCTCTCGAAGACCCTCAGCAGGGGCCAAAGGCACGCGAGCAGATTCAAAAGCGGCTCGACGAACGCGACGGAGGCGAAAGCCTGGTCGTGGCCGGTTTCTCGCCCCAGCGCGAGTGGCAAGGCAAGAGCATCGCCGCCATCGCCAAACAAACCGAGCAGTCGCCGCTGGCCGTGGTGTTAAGCATCATGAGCCGGGGCGGCGCCCAGATGGTCAGTTTTGGCATGAACGAGGACGAAGTCCGCCTGTTCATGCGCGAGCCGTTCATCGCCACCGCCAGCGACGGCAGCGCCCAGTCGCTCGACTCGCAGGCCCAGCCGCACCCCCGCGCGTTCGGCTGCTTCCCGCGGAAGATCGGTCACTATGCGATCGAAGGGAAAGTCGTGCCGCTGGCCCAGGCGATTCGCTCGGCCAGCGGCTTGCCGGCCGATATTCTGGGCCTTCCCGAGCGGGGCTATCTGCGGCCGGGCTACTTTGCCGACGTGGTGGTCTTCGATCCGGCGACGTTTCGCGACAAGGCGACCTACGACAAGCCGCTGCAATGGGCGAGCGGCGTCAAGCTGCTATTGGTCAACGGACAAATTGCGGTCGAAAACAACCGACCGACCGAGGCGCTGGCGGGGCGAGTCGTCCGGCATCGATCGCCCTGATCTATTGCAGGCGATCCGACCAATCGGGCGGCCCTTCCAAGTTCAGAGCCTGAGCCGTCTGAGAAACGACGAGGATTTGGCAGTCGATGGTTCAACGGTTTCCACCGTCAGCCACACCGACGTATTGGGTTCTAGCGGGACCGGTTGAACCGGCCGGAAGACGGTCCCGTCGAAGGTGGCGTCAATAAGGGTGGACATAAGCGGCGCTCCCCGCGTGTAGTTGCAACAGGCATTCTACGCCGAATGGATTGCTCCCGCCAACAACTTGCCCGGCGGGTGTCTGGCCAAGTGTGAGCGTCTCGAAAGTAGGTGGGAAATCGGTTCCAATGCAGGAGGCGTAACA
>JBBDYF010000024.1:0-8416 GCA_040901775.1 Pirellulaceae bacterium
GCGTGCTCGCCAAGTCGCACTATTACGACGCCGCCCGCGAGTTTTCGCGGCTCGTCTCGTCGGCCTGCCAGATCGAAGGGCAATGCGATTTTGCCATCATCACCGGGGGCGGGCCGGGCATCATGGAGGCGGCCAACCGCGGGGCGGCCGATGTCGGGGCCAAGTCGATCGGCCTGAACATCACCCTGCCCGACGAGCAGATGCCCAACCGCTACATCACGCCCGACTTGTGCTTTCAGTTCCGTTATTTCGCCATCCGCAAAATGCACTTCCTGCTGCGGGCCCGCGGGTTGGTCGTCTTTCCCGGCGGCTTCGGCACACTCGACGAACTGTTTGAGGTGCTGACGCTGCGGCAGGTCGGACGCTTGCAGCCGATCCCCGTCATCCTGTACGGCCGCGAGTTCTGGGACGGCGTGATGAACTTGCAGTTTCTGGCCGACGAAGGGACGATCCGCGACGAGCACCTGACGCTGATCAGCTACGCCGAATCGCCGCAAGAAGCGTGGGACACCATCCGCCAGTTCTACAGCCTCACCGACGAGCGCCTCCGCGACTGACGCTGGCGGCTTTTTTCGCCAACCTGGTTTCGCTACTTTGGTACATTGGATGCGCGTCGAATCTCGATCCTCACTAGGCTTCGCATCAACCGGGGGACCGCACATGAATGTGATTTATCGAGCCCTGGCCGCCTGCTTCGGGCTGGCCGCCGTCGCGATTGGTTTGCCGGCGCTGGCAGCCGATGCCGCGCGGCGGCCGAACGTCGTGTTTCTCATCGCCGACGACCTGGGCTACGGCGATCTCGGCAGCTTCGGACAAACGAAGATTCGCACGCCGCACCTCGATCGGCTGGCCAAGGACGGCATGCGGCTGGTGCGGCATTATTCGGGAAACGCCGTTTGTGCTCCGTCGCGGTGCGTGCTGATGACCGGCAAACATCCGGGACACGCCTTCATCCGCAACAACCGGAGCACGCCCCCCGAGGGGCAGTGGCCGATTCCGGACGACACGGTGACGCTGGCCGAGCTGTTCAAACAGTTGGGTTATGCGACCGGCGGCTTTGGCAAGTGGGGACTGGGCGGTCCCACGAGCGACGGCCGGCCGAGCCGGCAGGGGTTCGACCGCTTTTTCGGCTTCAATTGCCAAGGGGTCGCCCACAACCACTATCCGACGTACCTGTGGGACAACGACGAGAAGGTGCCGCTAAACAACTCACCGTTCGCTTCCAAGCAGACGCTGCCGCCCGACGCCGACCCGAACGATCCGGCCAGTTACGCGGGCTTCACGGGGCGCGACTATTCGATGGACCTGATCACCCAGCAGGCGGTGAAGTTCGTCCGCGATCATCGGGACGAGCCGTTCTTTTTGTACTATCCCACGATCATCCCGCACCTGGCCTTGCAGGCGCCGGCCGACGCCCTGGCCGAGTACGAAGGGGCGTTTCCCGAAGAGCCGTACGTCGGCGGGCGGGGGTATCTGCCGCACCGCACGCCGCGGGCCGCCTATGCCGCGATGATCTCGCGAATGGACCGGCACGTCGGGCAGATCATCCAGCAGGTTGCGGATCTCGGACTGACGGAAGAGACGATCTTTGTTTTCACGTCGGACAACGGGCCGCTGTACGACAAGCTCGCCGGGACCGACGAAGAATTCTTCCAATCCGCGGGCGAGCTGCGCGGGCGGAAGGGCTCGCTCTACGAAGGGGGCATCCGCGTTCCCACGATCATCTCCTGGAAAGGGAAGATCGCCGCGGGCACGTCCAGCGACCGCGTCACGGCCTTTGAAGACTGGCTGCCGACGCTGTTGGAACTGGTCGGCGCGAAGGAGCAGACTCCGGCCGAGATCGATGGCATCAGTTTCGCGGCGAGCGTGCGAGGCGAGTCGCAGCCTGCGCGGCCCTTTTTGTATCGCGAGTTCCCGGCCTATGGCGGGCAACAGATGGTCCGCATCGGCGACTGGAAAGGGGTGCGGCAGAACTTATTGCCGCGAGGCAGGAATGCGCAGCCCAACCTGACGATCGAACTATACGACCTGAAATCCGATCCGCACGAAACGAAGGACGTGGCAGCCGAGCATCCAGACGTCATCAAAAAAATCGAAAAGGTCATGCGCGACGAGCACACGCCGTCGGCGGACTTTCCGTTTCCGCCGCTGGATGAGGCTTCGTAATCGGGTGTGGCTTCGTGCCGGAAAGGAGATCGTTTGTTACTTAGGCGAGCTGCGCTTGCCGGCCTGGGTGCCGCCGAGCGCGCCGCCGCTGCGGCCGGATTGGGTTCGTCGTCTGCCACGCGGTCGCCCGAGTGATCCAGCACTCCGCTCCCCATCGCCTCTTCCAGGTCGGCATTTTCCGTCCCGCCGTCACCCGAGTTCGTGCCCGCCAGCCCGCCCGAGGCGAGCCCGCCGCCGGCCGTGCCAGCCGCGTGGGTGTCGCCCGAGCTTCGCTGGCCGCTGTTCTGGCCAGGAAGCAGCTCGTCGGCCAGTTGGCCGGCGCGTCGGGGTGCCTTGCCCGCCGCAGTTCCCGGCTCCATGTTTTTCGGATTGCCGTAGTATTCGTCGTCGTCAACTTGCAGCCAAATCAGGTCGGGGTTGTCGTCGGCAATCGCTTCCGCTTCGGGAACGGTCAGATCGATTGCCGCGCCATCGATCCGATCGGCCGTCTTATTGAGGGTCAGCCCCTCTCGCTGGGCATATTCGATGGCGGTGAAGCCGGTCAGTCTCATGGCGTTCTCCTTCTGTAGCCCGCTACCTTGCGCGGCGGGGCACACCGCGACGGGAGTCGCGGACTACACGTTTTCAGTCTTCCTGCACGTCGTCCTGGCTCAGCGGTTCGTCCCCGGCAGCGGCGCAGCGGACGCACCGGCCGGCGTAGGGAATGGCGCGCAAGCGCTCGTCGGCGATCTCGCGCCCGCAGCGCTGGCACTTGCCGTAGGTTCCGTCGTCGATCCGGACCAGAGCGGTATCGACATCACTGAGGATGCCGCGCTCGGTTTGGAGCACGCGCACGTCGGCATCGACCGTGCTGGAGGCGATGTCGGCCAAGTGTACCGGGGCGGTCGATCCGTTGCCCGTCGGCGAAAGGTCTTCTTGAATCGATTCGGCGACATTCTCGGCCTGCCCGGCGACGCGCTCGCGCAGCTCCAGCAGCAGCTTGCGATACTGTTCTCGCTTTTCCGGTTTCATCACAACCATCCTTTCCGCGTCAGGGCGAAGGTGTCCTTGGACGCGACATAAAGTAAGGTGCGAATGTCGTGCCGAAACTGCGCAGGTTTTCGCTGACATTCCCGCTAGTAAGGGGTGCGACCGCCGGTCACGCCATACACCTCGCCGGTGATGTAGCCCGCCTCGGGCGAAGCGAGCAACACGTACACCGGGGCGAGCTCGGCGGGCTGCGCGGGCCGTCCCTGCAAGGTGTTGTCGCCGAAATTCTCGACCTTCTCAGCGGACATCGTCGAGGGAATCAAGGGGGTCCACACGGGTCCGGGGGCGACCGCGTTCACGCGGATGCCTTGCGGCATGAGCATTTTTGAGAGCGCCTTGGTAAAGCCGATGATCGCGGACTTGCTGGCGGCGTAATCGAGCAGGTTGGGCGACGGAGCGTAGGCCTGGATCGACGTGGTGTTGATGATCGACGAGCCCGGCTTCATCCGCGGCACGGCCGCTTTCGCCAGATAGAACATGGCGAAGACGTTGGTCCGAAAGACCCGGTCGATCTGTTCGGCGGTAAAGTCCTCGAGCTTTTCGGTCGCCATTTGATAGGCCGCGTTGTTGACCAGGCAATCGAGCCGGCCGAACTGGTCGAACACCCGGTCCACCAGTTGGCGGCAATGGGCTTCGTCTTGAATATCGCCGCGCACCGATACCGCCTGGCGGCCTGACTGCTCAACAAGCCGGCTGGTTTCGTGGGCGTCACGATCCTCACTTAAGTAGGAGATCACGACATCGGCCCCTTCGCGAGCATACGCCAGGGCCACTGCTCGGCCAATGCCGCTATCGCCACCCGTAATCAGCGTGGCGAAGCCCTTCAGCCGGTCGTGGCCGCGATAAGACTCGACCCCGTGATCGGCTTGCGGCGACATCTGGGCTTCGGTGCCGGGAGGGGATTGCTTGTCCTGATCGAACGGCGGCTGGGGGCCGTCCTGCTTGGGGTGCTTGGGATCTTGCTTGGTCTTGGTAGCTGCCATGGGAGACTTCCAGTGGTGACAATTCTCGCTGGGAAAGTCGCAGCGCTGCCGAGGCTGGCGGAGCTTTGCGACGATCGCTTGGAGAACAGCGGGGCAAACGCCGGGCCGAAACCCTGCCGGGCTACGCTTACGGCATCTCGCCGTACTGGGGTTTCCAGATCCAAGGGAGCACGCTCGTCCGCCGGGCCCACGCTTCCCACAGCGATTGCATCTGGCTGGCGCGCTCTGGCTGTTTCGCCGCCAGGTCGGTCAGCTCGGTTCGGTCGGTGGCGATGTCGTATAGCTCCCACGCGCCGGCTGGTCCCTTGGCGACCAGCTTCCACTTACCGACGCGAATGGCCCGGTTCCCTTCGTGTTCCCAGTAGATCGCCTCGCGCGCCAGCGGTTCGCCGGCAAACGCGGGAACCAAGCTGATCCCTTCCAGCGGAAGGATCGCTTCTCCTCGCGCCTGTTTCGGATAGGTGGCGCCGGCCAGCTCGACGCACGTCGCCATGACATCGATCAGGTGTCCCGGCTGATGTTCCAGTTCGCCCCGGCGGGCAATCCCTTGCGGCCAATGGGCGATCAACGGAGTCGAGATCCCCCCTTCGTGAACCCAATGCTTGTACTCGCGCAGAGGCGTGTTGCTGACATTGGCCCAAGCTTCGCCGTAAGCGATGTAGGTGTCGTCGGCGCCGGGCATTACGCCTGGTCCTTGGCGGACGACGTAGCCGTCGCGCGTTTGGCGGGGAATCACGGCCAGTTCAATGGCGTCGGCGGTTCGCGGCTCTAGCGGGGGCTTGGCGGGGCGATCCACGGTGCGCGGCGAACGCGCCCGGCCGATTGTTTCGGCGCATGCGCCGTTATCCTGCAGAAAGAGAATCAACGTGTTGTCGAGCCGGCCGGTGGCTTTGAGTTGGGCGACGATTCGGCCGATCCCCTGGTCCATCCGATCGATCATGGCGGCGTAGACCTCCATGCAGCGCGCTTCCCACGCCTTGTCTTCCACGGCGTTCCAATCGCCGACCGTTTCAGTCCAAGGATGATCCGCAGCAACGATGCCCAACTGCTTCATCCGCTCGAAGCGGGCGCGGCGGATCGCCTCGTAGCCGGCGTCGTACTTCCCCTTGTACTTGGCGATGTCCCCTGCCAGCGCTTGCATCGGCCAGTGAGCCGCGGTGTAGGCGACGTACATGGCGAGCGGCTTGTCGGGCGAAGTCTGCTGGTGGTCGCCGATGAACCGAACCGCATGATCGGTGATCGCATCGGTAAAGTAATACTGCTCGGGCTGGTACTCGGCATCGGTGCGCGGCGAGATCATCTTGTTGTCGCGGGTGAGCGTCGCCGGGTCGTAGAAGTTGCCCGCCCCGGTAATCATGCCGTAGAACCGGTCGAAGCCGCGTTGCAGCGGCCAGTTGTATTTCGGGCCGGCGGGCGTGGTCGCTTTCGCCACATGCCACTTGCCGACGGCATACGTGCTGTAACCGGCTGGCCGCAGCACTTCGGCGAAGGTGACGCAACGACGATTCAGGTCTCCCTGATAGCTGCCCTTTTCTTGCGTCACGATCATATGCCCCATCCCCGCCTGGTGCGGATACAGGCCGGTCAGCAGGCTGGCCCGCGTGGGACAGCAGCGAGCCGTGTTGTAGAACTGCGTGAACCGGACGCCCCCCGCCGCCAGCCGGTCGAGGTGGGGCGTTTCGATCTCGCTGCCGTAGCAGCCAATGTCGGAGAGGCCCATGTCGTCGGCCAAGATGACGACGATGTTCGGGCGCTCGGCGGCGGTGGCCGCGCCGGCTGGCAACAGCAGCAGCAGAGCGAGCAGCAGAGGAAAGCGGATAAAAGGCCGATTGCCGATCGAAGAGCGATTCATAATTGGTTCGCGTGGTTGGTGGCTGTCGTGGAGTGCTGGCCGCTAATGCGGCAGGTAGTAAAAGTAGCCGTCTTCGGCGCCGACCAGCAGGTCGCGTCGGCCGTCGCCGTTCCAATCGACCGTGGTGGGGCTGGTGTCGTGGGCGTCGAGTTTGGTCTTGGCCAGCGGGCCACGGTTGGCGAGAACCGTCAGCCCCTCCTTGGTCCCCATGTTTTGCAGCAGGTCGGCATTCGTTCCGTTGAGCAGGAAATCGATCCGGCCGTCGTCATCCCAATCGGTCGCGCACAGCTTTCGCCGGCCGCTGCCGCCGCGCGGTTTGACGCTCAATTGCAGCAGCTTTCCTTGCTCATCGACAAAGGCGCGACGACCCGGCAGCAGCGTCAACTCGCCATCCGCTTGCTTCTGCCGCTCGAACAGGGCGAGATAACCCTCCTGGTCAAGCATCACCAGATCGCTCAACCCGTCGGAGGTAAAATCGACGACGACCGGCGTCGTCCGCCATTGAGTAACCAATTGCTTCCCTTTCGGCTCCCACCAAGTCCAGGCGGGCTTGGGCGTCGGCCCCGGCCAAGCGACTTCGATCGGCCGGGCCGCTTTGAGCTGCGGCAGTTGGCCGTCCCCCGCAGATTTGGGGCCGGCACTCTCGTACCAGACGACTTCGCCCCAGATCGAATTGACAATTAGGTCGAGCCGCTGGTCATGATTCCAGTCGGCCACACTGAGGGTTGTATAACCCCACTTCGCTTCGCATGGCCCCTGGATCGAACCGTTCGTCCCCGCCTCGATCCGAATGACTTTCCCCTCGGCCTGCAATCGCTGGGGGGCGGCCCACTTGGGCGTGTTTCCTTCGGCAGCAATTCCCAGGTTCTCGTAAAACTGGATGTAGCCGGCCGTGTTGCCGCTGACGAGGTCTTCGTCGCCGTCGCCATCCCAATCGACCCCCACCGGCGTCGCCAGCGCGCCGCACTTCACCCGATCGGCCTCTTGCTGGAAATATTGCGGCGGCGCGAACTGCGGCAGTCCCTGCTGCACGCAGCCCAGATGCTCGACGAGCGCCACGCGGCCATCCTCGTCGCCGACGATCAGATCGACGTCGCCGTCGCGATCCCAGTCGATGGCCGTGGGGACGATCATCTGCAAGTCCATCGCCAGCGGCTGGCCGTCGTGCGTGAGCAGGCGTCCCGCGGCATAGCTGGGCGCCTTGCGGCTGCCGGTATTCTCGAAATAGGTGAACTTGTCGAGAAATTCGCCGCACAGCAGATCGAGATCGCCATCGCCATCGAAGTCGGCAAAGCTCGGCGCGGGCCAGCCGAAGGTCTCAACCAGCTTACCAGCCGCCTCAACCTGTTGCGGCTGGGCGTACTTGGGTTGGTCGGTCGTCCCTTCGTTGCGAACAAGATAGACGTAGCCCCGCAGCGGCCCCCGCAACCAGTTCCCAGCCGCGTCGTAGCCATCGTCCCAGCCGTAGTCTTGCCAGTCATCGACGCCAACGATCACATCGAGCGCCCCGTCGCCGTCGTAATCGACGTAGTGCCACATGTTGGCCCGAATCTTGCGTCCTGGCGTGTGGAGGTTCGCCGGCAAAGGAATCTTCTGCGGCTGCTCGAACCGCTGCTCTGTGAAGCTGGCGAACTCGCGGGCCGGCGTGAGCACCCGCGGCTCACCGGCCACATGCGAGACGCGAATGAACTGGTGCCCCGGCCCGATGCGCACGCCCGGCTTGAAGACGGGAAGCTTGTCCCGACTGTCGCCGCCGGGGTTCTCGAAAAAGTACGTCCCGTTCGACGGCTTGTCGGGACACGAGACGACAAGGTCCAAGTCGCCGTCGCCGTCAAAATCCATCGGCAACGGAAAGGCCCACAAGCCGACACCTAGATCGACCACCAGGCCGGGGTGGTTGTAGCGCAATGGCATCAGTTCCTGAGCCTGTATCGCGGGAAGAGCGATTGCCGAAAGGGCGCAACAAGCCGCCAGCAGGGCGGTGCGAATCCAACCAGAACGAACAGCGGACATCGAAGCTCTCGCCAGGGGGTGCGGAATGGATCGTGGCTCTGGCCAGCAGTTTCGTCTAGCGGACGCGCCTCTGCAACCATTGTCGCTCCAAGCGGGGCGAGTTAGATTCGCCGGCTGGTAACACCACTGCGCAACCACCGGAGCCGCGACATGGCCAGCGAAGCAGCTATCACGCTCGAACGGATGCGGCAGGTGCTGTATAGCGCCGTGGTCTGCGACGCGCTCGATGCGCTCGGCCTTCCGCGCCAGTCGCCGCGAGTGCCGTGGAGGCCGCTGACGACCCAGGGAGTTCTGATCGGTCGCTGCAAGACGACCCTCTGGGCCGACATGGCGCATCCCGATCCGCGTCCCTACGAGCTCGAGCTGCGGGCCG
>JBBDYF010000025.1:0-8366 GCA_040901775.1 Pirellulaceae bacterium
AGCCCCGGGGCACTTATCCAAACAGTCACGCTTTATCCCTGATCTGAGCGACCAAAGAGAAGATACAAGGTTATGCTTCAGCATAACTCCTCAATAACTTCTAAATACGTTATGCTGAAGCATAACCTACATGGCTACATGGCTTGAGCATTGTCCCGTAACGAAATCGGCCTACTCGGCCCTTTGTTCTACGCTGCCGAGCGGACCAGCGCGCCGAGCAGCCGTTGCTGTTGACGGCTGGCCAGTCTTCGGCGGAGTTGGCGCTCGGCCGGGGTCCAATCGCGGCGGATCGCGGCGGCGGCCTGGCGGACGCGGTTCGCGGCGGGCAATGGCCGGCGGGGCAAAGTCTGGGTGGCGTTCATCTTTTCTATCCTTAGCTGATGCGGGACTGCTTGTTCCATGCGTTAGCTGAGTTTTCACTCCGGCTTGATGCCGCACTTGATGCCGCACTAATTGCAAAGGGTGTGCCAAGACTTGCGACCGCTGCCGGTATCGGCACAACCCATTGGCACGAAGGCAGTTGTGCTGCGTCGCTCGGTCGCTCGCTAGCGGTGAAAAACAGGTTGCTGGTTGAGCAGCGAACACCCCGGCTGGTTCTTCGCTTGCCACCCGGTTTGGATTGACCCCGGCTCAGGCATTTGATAGCGTCCCGCCGCGACATTGCCATTGGTCGCGATTGCCTGCCACATTGCCACGAGCCGCCCGGTTGAAACTGCTACTCTGTAAATGCCTGCTGCTTAGTGGGCTATTGATGCTGTTTGCCGCCAGCGGCTGCCAGACCCTGGGGCCGTGGTCGCCGCTCGCCTCGACCGAGCGGCGGAGCATCTTTCAGCCCTCCAAATATCCAGCCGGCGAGTGGGATCAAACTACCGTTCTGGCGCGGGATGCCAACTTCGCCGCGGCCGACGGCACCAAGCTGCACGGCTGGTACGTCCGTCATGCCGAGCCGCGCGGCCAGGCCCTCTTGCTGCACGGCAACGCGGGAAACGTCACCCTGCTGGCCGACACGCTGCGGGTGCTCAACCGCCGGCACCAGTTGGCGGTGCTGGCCATCGACTATCGGGGCTACGGCCGGAGCGAAGGGAAGCCGACCGAAGCCGGGGTGTTGATGGACGCCCGGGCGGCCCGCCGCTGGCTGGCCGAGCAAGAGGGAATTGCCGAAAGCGACGTCATCCTGATGGGATTCTCGCTGGGCGGGGCTGTCGCGATTGATCTGGCGGCCCACGACGGCGCGCGGGGGCTGGTGGTGTCGAACACGTTCACGTCGCTGCCCGACGTGGCCCAGCACCACGTCAGTTGGCTGCCGATGAGTTGGCTGATGACGCTGCGAATGAACTCGCTCGAAAAGATCGAGCAGTATCGGGGGCCGCTGCTCTTGAGCCATGCCGAAGCCGACGAGGTAATCCCCTACGAACAAGGGCTCGCCCTGTACGAGGCGGCGCCGGGGCCGAAAAAGATGATCACCGTGAAAGGGAGCGGACATAACGATCCGCAGCCCGAAGAATACCGCCTGGCGCTCGACGAGTTTCTGGCCGGCTTGCCGCCACTGGGTACAAGCGAAACACCGGCGGCCCGCATCGAAGTCGATGTGGCCGCCGCCAGGCCGTAGTTATTTTCCGGAGGCGTCTTCCCTTGTCGCTGCTGTTTCAAGTCCTGTTTGGCACCGCCTGCCGGGGCACCCATCACCGGCTGGCCCTCGACGCCCTGCGGCACCTGCGCGGGGCGGAATCCGTGCGGTGGACCGACCTGTTCTTGCACCATCACGGAACGTACCTGACCGGCAGCACGGCGCCCGACGAGCAGTTCAAGGACTATCAGAACCATGTGCTGCATGTGGGCGAGAATTGGGGAGGCGCCGTCGAGGCGGCGCGCCGCTGGTACGGCAAGACGGTCGATGCCCTTCGCCGCAACGCCTGGAGCGAAGCCGTGTATGCGGCTGGCGTGCTGTCGCACTACTTCAGCGATCCCTTCATGCCGCTGCACACGGCGCAGACCGAAGGGGAAGCCGCCGTGCATCGCGCGCTCGAGTGGAGCATCGCTCGCTCGTATGGCGAGTTGCAGCACATCCTCGACTACGATCGGGGAGGTTACCCGCGGATTGAGCCTTCGCGGCGCGAGGATTGGCTCGGCCAGCTTATCCAGCAAGGGGCCGAGCTGGCCCACGAGCACTACCAGGCAGTGCTCGATCACTACGATTTGGCGGCTGCGGTGAAGGAACCGTTGGCCGGCATGGACCAGGAGTGCAAAGACCGCATCGCCAGTTGCCTTGGTTGCGCGGTCGTCGGTTTGGCTCGCGTGCTGGAGCGGGCGTTTGCCGAATCGGCCGTCGAGCCACCCCTCGTGGAAACCACCCTCCAGGGGTTCGCCGCCGCGCTCGCCATGCCGATGCGCTGGATTGGCGGGCAGGTTGACGACTTGCACCAACGGCTCGTCGTCGAGGCGATCTACGACGAAGTACAGCGGACGGGAAAGGTGCTGCAGAACCTGCCGGAGGACGACCGGACCATTCGCCAACTGCACGCCGACCAGGTGCTGCGCGTGCCGCTGGTGCAGCTCGACGCCCAGCCGGCCGAGCCGACCGGCACGAAACATGGCCAGGGAGCACCGCGGCGGATCAATCCGAACCGGTTGATCGCGTCGCCCGTGATCGACAACCGAACCGGCACCAGCAGCCTGCTGCGGCGTCATCGCCGCCCGGCTGTCGCTTCGAGAAGCGCGCCGCATAGCGCCCCGAGGAGCGCCGCGTGAAGCGATTCGGGGTCGTTACTATCGTGCTGCTCTTCGCCGGCTGCCAAACGCCGCCGGTCAACCAATCGCCCACTGCGCTGCCCGGCTTTGCATCGGCGACTCCCGGCTATTATGAATGCGACCGGTGCGGCAGCCTCGACGGCGGCGACTATGCTGCCGGCCCAACCAAGCAGTTGCGAAGCGACACCGGCAAAGCCTGCAACCACGACTGGTACCCGATCTCGCGCAACGAATTCCGCGAGCTCGCGGTCGAACGGTTCTTCATCGACTGGAGCGTGGAAGAGCCGTTTTGGTCGGCGGTAGAAGCCGATTCGCCGCAATCTGAGGAGCTAGAATAGTTGCTCCTGGCGCTACGACCAATCTTCCGCCTTCAACCAGGCAAGTGCTGAGAAGTCCTTGTCGGTGGTGACTAGCGTTAGGTCAAGTTCGCGGCATAGCGCGGCAAGCATGATATCGACTTGCGATAGCGCGCGGCCGCGACGTTTCAGATCTCTCGAAATTTCGCCGTAATGACGCGACGTTTCTAAGGTCAGTGGCCAGATGCGAACGCTACGCAAAACGTTTTGAAGGCCAGCGTGATAGTCGTCAGCCTTATTAACATAGATCGCGCCAATTTCGATTTCACAAAGAACCGGGATGCATGTGCCAACGCGAATTCCTCTGGCAACCTCTCGCTTAATCCGCGAATGCACTGCGGTACTTCTTCTCACTGCCTGCCCAAGCTGGTTCGTATCGAGCAGGTAGGCTCTCATGGAGAGCGTTCCATTTCGCGGCGTCCCAGCACTTTCGATTCCGCTTCAATTTCATCTAGCGCCTTCATAAACTGCGCATGCTCCTCTTCGGTAATTCCTGCAGTTGCGGCTTCTACATCCGCGGACCACGCCTCAAGTTCTTCGGCGGTCGGAGGCCAATTCGCCTCTACCGACTCACTCACTTCAAGCACTTGCCCCTCTCGCCATTCGGCAGGAAGGGCGTCGAGCGGTTGAATGGAGCCTTGACGAACGACGGCTCGGATCATGGGAATTCTCCGGGGAGGGTGCAGTTCACCTCTCCCATTATATCCCGCTCTTGCTCGTGCTGCCGAGCGGAAGTTACTTCCCATCTTTCAGCGCCGCCTGGGCCGCGGCCAGCCGGGCGATCGGCACGCGGAAGGGGGAGCAACTCACGTAGTCGAGCCCGATCTGGTGGCAGAAGGCGACGCTCGACGGATCGCCACCATGCTCGCCGCAAATGCCAATCTTCAGGTCGGGGCGGGATACCTGCGCCTCTGCCGTGGAATGCTAAAGCTCAGTTGCCGGGCCGGCCTGAGCGACCTCTTGATTTTCAGAAACCGACGTGGCCAGCCACGTCGGTTGCGGTGCCTTGCTCGGCGCAATCCCGTCGTCAGCAAAGGAAACGTATTTGCGGCCGCTCCTCTGTTCCTGCTCCTTGATGTCTCGGAAGATTGCCTGTGGGTCGTAATTAAACTTGGCGGCATGCGCATCGCGAATGCGGCGAACTTCATCAACAATTGGATCGGAGTCGTTCATGGCCTCACCTTCCTGAGTTCTTCGGGCGTACAAATGATCGGAGCCTTGTAGCCTTTGTTCGCACAAACGGTTTCAATGAGAGGCCGCATAGTTGCATTGGCCATATGCCGCAGATTCCAGGTCAGAAGGTAAGGCGCTTTCTGGTCGGCTGCGATAGCGATATGCAACGCATCTTCAAACGCCTTCGGCGGTAATGCCCGCGCTTGGACAAGTTCCCTGGCGAGGTCCAATGCTTCTTGCCGCGTTTCCAAAAGCACCATGTTTTTCAGAACTTCAAGCCGCTCTCGCGACGCATGCGGATCGCCCTCGCCGGCTTCTTGAAAAACAAGTTCTGAAGCGCAAAGCTGATAGTCTCCGCGACAGTCATCCCACCATTCTATTGTGCTTTGTTGATGCCCAGCGATCACCACATCTCGACTGCCGCGGGCGGTCAAATAGCTGACAAAGGTCGTTTCAATGTACACTCGCGGCAACACGCTCATATAGCATTTTATCCGGCGAGGCGGGCCAGCAGCAATCGCAACACCTTCTATTTCCCGTCTTTCAGCGCCGCCTGGGCCGCGGCCAGCCGGGCGATCGGCACGCGGAAGGGGGAGCAACTCACGTAGTCGAGCCCGATCTGGTGGCAGAAGACGACGCTCGACGGATCGCCGCCGTGCTCGCCGCAAATGCCGATCTTCAGGTCGCCGCGCGTGCTGCGTCCCTTATCGACGCCGATCTTCATCAACTGGCCGACGCCCGTCGTGTCGATCGAGGCGAACGGGTTCGCCTTGATGATCTCGGCATTCTGATAGAAGGGGAGGAACGAGCCCGAATCGTCGCGGCTCATCCCCAGGCAGGTCTGAGTCAGGTCGTTCGTGCCAAAGCTGAAGAACTCGGCCGACTCGGCGATTTCGTCGGCGGTTAGCGCCCCGCGCGGCACTTCGATCATCGTGCCGACCGTGTACGCGAACTTTTTGCCCGTCTCCTTCATCACTTCCTTGGCCACGCGATGCACGATCTCGGCTTGCAGGTCGAACTCTTTCTTGAAGCCAACCAGCGGGATCATCACCTCCGGCTTGACCTTGATCCCCGCTTTCAGCACGGCCGCCGCCGCCTGAAAGATGGCCCGGGCCTGCATCTCTGAAATTTCCGGAAACTTGATCCCCAGCCGGCAACCGCGGAAACCGAGCATCGGGTTGAATTCGTGCAGTTCTTGCACCCGCTCGCGCACTTTTTCGACGGTGATCTTGAGCTGGGCGGCGACCTCTTCGGTCCCTTTCACGTTGTCGTGCTGCGGCAGGAATTCGTGCAGCGGCGGGTCCAACAGGCGAATGCAAGCCGGCAGCCCGTCGAGCGCCTTGAAGATCCCCTCAAAATCTTTTTGCTGGTGGGGCAGCAGCTTGGCGAGGGCTTTCTTCCGGTCCTCTTCGTTGTCGGCCAAAATCATCTGCCGCACGGCGACGATCCGGTCCCCCTCGAAAAACATGTGCTCGGTTCGGCACAGGCCGATCCCCTCGGCTCCGAAGGCGATGGCGTTGGTCACCTGGTCCGGCTGGTCGGCGTTGGTGCGAATGCCCAGCTTGCGGTACTTATCGGCCAGCTTCATCAGGCTGTTGTAATACTGAAAGACCTTGCTGTCGGCCGGCTTCATCGTCCGCCCGACCAGCACCTGCTTCAGCTCGCTATCGGCGGTGGCGATCGCGCCGCGGAACACCTCGCCGGTCGAACCGTTGATGCTGATCTGGTCCCCTTCTTTCAAGGTGACTCCCTTGCAGGTCAGCTTGCCGGCGGCATAGTCGATCTGAATGTCGCCGGCGCCGGCGACGCACACCTTGCCCATCTGGCGGGCGACGAGCGCGGCATGGCTCGACACGCCCCCGCGGGCGGTCAGAATGCCATCCGAAGCGATCATCCCGCGCAAGTCTTCCGGGCTGGTTTCGATCCGGGCCAGCACGACGTTCTTCCCTTTCGCGGCTAGTTCTTCGGCCTTGGCCGCGGTAAACACGACCGAGCCTGACGCCGCCCCCGGTCCGGCGGGCAGGCCGGTCGCCATCATGCGGCCCTCTTTCTTGGCCTGCGCGTAGGCCGTTAGATCGAAGATCGGCTGCAACAACTGGTTGAGCGCTTCGGGATCGCCCGAGCGGATGGCGTGCTCGGAGGTCATCAGCCGTTCTTTAACCATGTCGTGCGCAATCTTCACGTAGGCCAGCGCGGTCCGCTTGCCGTTGCGGGTTTGCAGCATGAACAGTTTTTTCTTTTCGATCGTGAACTCGAAGTCCTGCACGTCGCCGAAGTTTTTTTCCAGCGTCTTGCGCACCTTTTCCAGCTCTTTGAAGGCGGCGCCGATGGTCTTGTCGTTCGCCATCTCTGCGATGACCTTCGGCGTGCGCACTCCGGCGACCACGTCTTCGCCCTGGGCGTTGATCAGATACTCGCCGTAAAAGACGTTCTCGCCCGTGGCCGGATCGCGGGTAAAGGCGACGCCGGTGGCGCAGTCGTCTCCCATGTTGCCGAAGACCATGCTCTGCACGTTGACGGCGGTGCCCCACTCGTCGGGAATGCGGTACTTCTGCCGATACAGGATGGCCCGCTCGTTCATCCACGAGTTGAAGACCGCGCCGATCGCCCCTTCGAGCTGCTTGACCGGATCGGCGGGAAACTCCTTGCCCGTGCGCTCTTTGATCAGCTTTTTGAAGCGCTTGACCAGTTCCTGCAGGTTCGCCTCGGACAGGTCGGTGTCTTCCGGGGCGTCCACTTCTTCCTTGAGATGGTCCATCACCTCGTCGAACGGCTCCGGCTCGTTCTCGTGCCGCTTCTGCACGCCCATCACCACGTCGCCGTACATCTGCACGAAGCGGCGGTAGCTGTCCCACGCGAAGCGGCCGTTGCCGGTGGCCGCTTTCAGGCCCTCGGTGGTGGCGTCGTTCAGGCCCAGGTTCAAAATCGTATCCATCATGCCGGGCATCGAATCGCGCGATCCCGAGCGTACCGAAACGAGCAACGGATTTTTTGGGTCGCCAAACTTCTTGCCGGTCTCTTTTTCCATCCAGGCCACCGCCTTCGACAGATCGCCCGGCAGCGAGGTCGGAAACTTCTTGCCGTTCTTATAGAAGTGCGTGCAAACCTCAGTAGTGATGGTGAACCCCGGAGGGACCGGCAGGCCGATCTTGGTCATCGCCGCCAGGTTGGCCCCTTTCCCCCCGAGCAGCGCCTTCATGTCGCCCCGCCCGTCGCACTTGCTCTTGCCGAAGAAGTAGATCAGCTTGCCGCCGCCGGCTGCCGGTTTTGCCTTTGCCATGATGGAGTCACCCTGAAAAGAGAGTCTGGCCCTAAGACGGGGCCGTAGTTTTGCCACAAATCAAAGCGGAAAGTGTAATTGGGCAGGGGTTTAGCGTCAATCGAGGGCACACCGCGGTCAGGGCATAAGGGAGAGTTGAATGCCCTTATAAGCAGGAAAAGTCGCAGGTGCGGCACGCCAACCTATTCGATCGACGATGGCTAGCGCCGATTAGAATGCCCACGCGGGCCACTTACGGCTGCCTTGCACGCCCAAGAGAAGACTGTTGCGTTTCAGTTTCCGGGGACCGGTGGAGCCACCCTCGCGGCAACTCTATGATTGTTGTGGATCTCGGTTGTCAGCCAAAATCATGGAACACAACCCATCTGCCAGTTCGGCCGACATCCGCATGAAGGGCTTTGCCCGGCGGACCACGGTCGAGGCTGCGCTGGCCTGGATCGACTGCCAAGCGGGCCAGCGGCGGCTGGCGAGCGAGCCGGTCTCGATCTGGCAGGCGGCCGGTCGCGTCTTGGCGAACAACGTGGCCAGCACGCGGGACGTCCCGCAGTTTGCCCGTTCGATGATGGATGGCTACGCTCTGTCCGCCAGCGATACCCAAGGGGCCACCAGTTACCATCGCCTGTCGTTGGCGATCGTCGGGCAATCGCTGCCTGGCAATCCGTTTTCCGGCCGAGTCGAGCGCGGCCAGGCGGTGCGAATTATGACCGGTGCGCCGCTTCCCGCCGGGGCAGACGCCGTGCTGCCAGCCGAGCGCGTCGAGTTGGAAGGGGAGCAGCTATTTGTCCTAGACGAGGTTCCGCCGGGAAAAA
>JBBDYF010000026.1:0-8330 GCA_040901775.1 Pirellulaceae bacterium
CGGTCATCATGTAGTGGTTCCCCGCCCCGTGGTTTCCCTGGTCGTGGCGGATCGAGCGGACCACGGCAAACTTGTCCGAAGTCTCGGCAAGCCTGCGCATATGTTGCGAGAACCGCGCGCCGGGCGTTTTGGTGGCGATGGCGTCGAACAGACCGCGAAACTCCTGCGGCGCTTCGGGCTTGGGGTCGAACGTTTCGTAGTGCGAGGGGCCGCCATCCATCCAGATCAGGATGCACGACTTGGCCTGGCGGGCCGGGCTGACCGCGGCCGAAGCCGTGGCGCGCAGCGCGCCGACCAGGCCCCCGGCCAGCAGGCCCGAAAGCCCCAGCTTCAAACAATCGCGGCGAGAATGTCCTTCACAATTGCGATGCACGCTCATGGCAAGGTTCCCTTTGGCATCAATCCTTAAACACAAACTCGGGTGTATTCAGCAGCGCCCACAGCAAGTCTTCGGCTGCGCGGCGGCGACTCATATCGGCTTCGGCAAACAGGCTCCGGCCGATCTCCCGCTCGGCCTCGTCGGGCAGGCGCGAATAGACCAGCAGGTACAGTTCTTCGACAATCAAATCGGGACTGCGGTCGCTCGCCGCCAGTTCCGCGGCCCGCCCTTCGTCGGAAGTCACCCGCTGGTGCAATAGCGGGGCGTTCATCAGGTGCAGGGTCTGCGTCACGGTGCTCTCCGGCGTCCGCTCGCAGGGTGGGTCTTGGTTGGGATTTGGCCGGCCGAAGGTGTCGAGGAAGACCGACTCCACCCGCGTCGTCCAGATTTGATTCGCCCGCGAGCCCTGGGGGGTGCCGCGGAAGGTATCGGCCACGCCGCTGATGTCGGTCACCGCGTCGAGCAGTACTTCGGCCCGCAGCCGCGTGCGATAGTGACGCGAATAGTTCTGCCGATCGCCGGCGTTTCGCTCGCCCGGCAGCGAACCGAGCGAATAGACGTGTGACGTGCAAATGGCTCGGATCAGGCGTTTGAGGTCGTACTCGTTCTTCCGCAGTTCGTCGGCGAGCGCTTCCAAAAGCGGCCCATTCGTCGGCGGGTTGGTCGCCCGCAGGTCGTCGATCGGCTCGACGATGCCGCGCCCCATCAGGTCGGACCAGATGCGATTCGCGATCACCTGAGCAAAGAACGGGTTGTCGTCGGCCGTCATCCACGCCGCCAAAGCCTCCCGCGGATCAGAATCTTCCGATAGCGCTGGCGCCTCGCCGAATAGCGGCCTGGGGGACAGAACCTCGTCGGTCAATGGATGCTTGACCGAGCCGCTCTCTTTCAAGAGCACCGCCTCCTCCCCGCCCGAAATTGGCGGCGAAATGCCCGCTCCCTTGTGCCCCACCCGAGCGAAATACGCCGACAAGCTGTAAAAATCTTCCTGGCTCCACTTCTCGAACGGATGGTGGTGGCACTTGGCACATTCCAGCCGAATGCCCAGGAACAACTGGCTGACCAGCGTGGTGATTTCGGTCGGCTCACGCCGATCTCGAAACAGGACCGACGCCCCGTGATCCCAACTGCTTCCCTTGGCGGTAATCAGCTCGCGAACGAACTGGTCGTACGGCTTGTTTTTCCGGAAACTGTCGCGAATCCAGGCGTCGTAGTTGACCACCGCCTTGATCCCGACGCGATACGGATTGGGTCGCAACAGGTCGGCCCACTTGGCGGTCCAGTGGTCGGCGTATTCCGGCCGCTCGAGCAATTCGTCCACCACGCGGTGGCGCTTGCTAACGCCGTTGACGCTTTCGCCATCGGCCAAAAAAGCCCGCACTTCGTCCGGCGTCGGCAGGCGGCCAATGATGTCTAAATAAACGCGGCGCAGAAACTTCGCATCGTCCGCCGGCTGGGACGGCGTGATTCCCAGCGATTGGAGTTTCGTCCAGACCAGCTCGTCGATGAAGTTGTTTCGCGGCAAAGCGGCATACACTTCGGCGGGAACCTCGCCCGGCAGCGGAATGGCGACGTGGGTAGTGGCGATCACGTTCATATAGCGCGACATGATCGTCGCTTCGCCTGGAATCGGCCCCGCCTTCACTAGGCCCGCCGCATCGACGCCGACGATCGCCGCCTCGCTCGATTGGTACTGCGTTCGGCTGGTAACGTCGCGCGTCGTGCCGTCGGAGTAGCTGGCGGTTACGCGCAGCGGCACCGCTTCGTCGGGCACGAGAAACTGCTGAACAGGCTCGACCGCCACGGCGGTCAACTGGGGCTCGTTGGCAATGCGACGCGGCGTTCCCGCCGCAATCCAGCGCAGCACCGCCTCGTAGTCCGGACCTCCCATCTCCAGCCGCAAGCCACCGCCGTGCGGAACTTGGGCGGTCGCTTTTTGCAGCATCAGGCTCCGCTCGGGCGCGGCGAGAAAGACGCGCCGCCCGCGAGCCTGCCGGGTGAGGGCGTCGAAGTCGAATTCCGGATCGAAACCCAGCAGCGACAGTTGAAAGCCGTTTTGTCCGCGAGCCTTGCCGTGACAGGCCCCTTGATTGCAGCCGCGGGCGGTCAGAATCGGCATGATGTCCAGCTCGAAGCTGGGGGGCTGGTTCTCGTCGGCTGCGGCAAACGTCGCTCCGAACATCGATCCCAGAACCACCGCCGCGCACGCGGCGCAGCTAGCGAGCAGACGACCTAGGCGGGAGAGGATCATCGTGACGAACGGTGGGGTGGAGCAGGCGGGGGGATGCATCGGGCGAGCTTTATTAGTTTATCGGTCGGCAGGCCGGCTACGCAAGCGTAAACGGAAGATTGTTGTACGATTGGAATTGTCGCCGGCGGCTACGGCAGGGATTCGAGCAATTCGGCCTTGCTCCCTTCGAGCGGAAACTCCTCGTAGGTGGTCAGGGCGGTCGCTTGCGCGGCGAGAACCCGCGCCTTGCCCGATGCCGGAACGCTCGACCGGCTGGTACGGCGGGCAATTCCTTCGTTCCGCTTGTCCCGCCGGAGCAGGCCGGAACGTTCCTGCTCGATCCGCCGGACCTGCAAGACCGCCGCCGATTGAGCCTGCAACTGGCGGCCGGCCAGGGCCGCGCGCTCGGCCCCCACGGCGTCGGCCAGACGATTGACCGAAACGAGATCCGACTCGATCCGGTTCGCGAAAAACCCGAGGCGATCGGCGTCGCGCAGCAGTTGCTCGCGGACGTCGAAATCTTCCGTCGCGTCGGCATCGTTCCGCAGCCGGCCGATCTGAATCGCGTACGAGGTCAAGTCGCGGCGCAGCGCGCCCGCCCGGACGCTCAAAAGCGACAGCTCCTGCACCAAGGGACGATCCGCCTTGCCGATTTCTCCCAGCTCGTCGCGCAGCTCTCCCTGCACTTTTTTCTCCTGGTCGTTAAGCTCCTTGGCCCGTTCGGAAATTTCTTTCCCTTCGTCTTCGAGCTCTTTGAGGCTCTTTTCCTTTTCCGCCTGGCCCGCGGCGACCGCTTTGTCGCGTTCGTCCTCTTTCTCGCCGCTCAGCTCCAGGTACTTTTGCACCACGGCATCGCGGGCTAACTCGAACGGCAGGCGTCGCGATTCGGGAATCCGGTCGAGCACGCGCCGCTCGTATTCTTTCCGCTGATCCTGGTTGACCGAACGCGCTGCGGGGCCGCCTAGAAAGCCGAAGATTCGCCCTTGGAATTCGATCAGCTCGTCGTGCTGAGCCTGCCGCTCGTCGGTGGTCGGCGACTCGGCGGCCAATTGTTCGCTCAGACTATCCGCCGCTAAGAGGGCCACGGCGTAGTTCTTGGTCAGCGCCGCCAGCCAGATCTTAGCCCGCCAGGCGCTCGTGTCGGCCGCATCCTTGGCGAGCAGTTCGTCCGCTCGGGCCAGCGCGTCGTCGTAGCGACGCTGTTGCATGAGGACCAAGAGCGAAGCCTTCAGCACGGCGAGCTCGCTGCCGGGCAGTTTCTTCGCCACTTCGTACTGCGCGTCGGCTGCGGCGCGGGCGGCGGGTGTGTTGGTCCAGCCAAAGTCAAGCAAACTGGCGATTGCTTTGGCGGAAGCATCGCCAGCATCGTCGCCAGCCGAGGCGAGCGGCGAGCACAGCAAAACCAGCCCGCAGGCCAGCATCTGCCAGGCGAAGGATCGAGACATCCGTGGGCTCCTCGGTGGAACGCCGGCCGGACCTTTTCCTGCCAACTGGCCGGCGCGGCGTGCCACCATGCATCGTAGCGGTCCAACGGGGAAGGGGCAAGGTTTTCAGCCGGCGCGTTGAGTCAGGGGCTATCGCACATGGCGTCCGGCTAAATCCCAAACTGCCGCAACACCAGGTCGCAGACGTCGGTGTCGGCCATCGCCCGTTCGACGAACATGCCGCGCTGCGACGACAACAGCACGCCCCGCTGCGCGTCGCTGGTGGCCGGCGCGCCGTGCGAGCCCCTTACCAGCGTGGCGTCGAGCGGGATGCTCTTGGTGGCCATGTCGAAATGCAGCTCCACCGGGTCGTAGCCCGGCTTGTTGTGAATATCGACCGTGCGAGCGAACTTGGGGGCGCTGGCGTCGTCTTGCCAGTAGTAATACGCCTGCCAACTGTTGGCGGTGGAAACCAGCACCACATCCCCCGCCCGCTCGTGATCGAGCGCGTACTTGCCCCGCTCGCTGCCGGCGAGGACTTCGGCAAAGCCGGGTTTGCCCCGGAACAAACTGACCACGCGGCCGATCGTGGCGGCGTCGCGGTCCTTTACGAAAACGTGCGCCAGTTGATGATCAACCAGGGCCCAGGCGGGCGTCGCGGCAAAGTCGATCAGCTCGCCCGCGCCGTCATTCTTCACCGACAAGAGCCCCGCCTCGCGCAGCATCCGGTTGGGATAGGTCACGTGATCGACCGGCGTGATCGTGTACTCGCTGGCGACTAGCCAGATCAGGTTGGCACCTTGATAAGCCGCTTGAGCCCGCTCGAACAGCAAGCCCAGCACGTCGTCCAGTTCGGCCACCGCCTTGAGCGCCGCGGGGCTGTCCGGTCCCGTTTTTTGGGCCGCGTAGTCGAGATGCGGCAGGTAGATGAAAAAGAAGTTCGGCCGGTGCTGCTGCATTGCATACACCGCCGAATCGGCGATCCAGGCGGTCGCCTTGATATTGGCCAGCGGTCCCCAGAAATTCTTCAGCGGGAAGTGGCCGAATGTGTCGCGCAGCGTGCCGTACAACATTTCGGGCCTGGTGTAGCACCAGAGCGATTCGCTTCCGTCGGGGTTATGCACCGGCTTGGGCATGCAGATATAGTCGGCCCCCGCCCCCTTGCTGAGCATCGGAAACCAAACCGCCGAGGTGAGCGCCGGATCGTGCTGGTGCAGCAAATCCCAAATCTGCGGCTGCTGGATTTTGTCGTTCCAGGCGGTCCACATTTCCACTTCGTGCGTCTCGCGCCAATAGAAACCGTTGGCCACCACACCATGCTCGGCCGGCAGTTTGCCGGTCAGCATATTCGCCTGCACCGGCCAGGTGACGGCGGGAAAGCTGGGGACAAGCGTGGTGCGGTCCCCGCCGGCCGTGAGCCGAGAAAGGTTTGGCATCGAGGCAAGATCTTGGCCGCGAAGACCGGGAACGGAGAGCAGGATGATGTGGTCGGACATGTTCGGAGGTCAGAGGTCAGAGGTCAGAAGCGGGCGGAGGAAGTCGTAGGCCTTTTTAGCCGCCACAGGTCCTTCGTGGCTGTGGCGGCTCAGTTCGACGTGCAGTCCGCCGCGATAGCCAGTCTTGGCCAGGGCGGCGAGGATCGGCGGGAATTGCATCTCGCCCTCGCCGAACATCAGGTGTTCGTGAACGCCGGCCCGCATGTCCTCGATGTGGACGTTGACGATTCGCTCGCCCCAGCGGGCAATGTAGTCGGCCAGCGGCAACTCGCCCTGGCACCACAAGTGGCCAACGTCGAGCGTCAATTGCAACTGCGGCGAGTCGATCCATTGCAAGAGCCGTTGGTACGACTTGAGCGAGTCGATGAACATGCCCGGCTCGGGCTCGAAGCCGAGCGTCACGTTGTGATCGGCGGCGTGCCGCAAAACTGGGCGGAGCGATTCGGCCAGGCGTTCGAGCACCGCTTCGTCCGGGGCGTCGTCGCGGCAGATGCCCGACCAGAGCGAAACGCAATCGCTTTCGACGAGCGCGGCGGCGTCGATCGCCCGCCGCAGGAAGTCGATCCGCAATTGTTGCCGCTCGGGCGACGGCGAGACGAGCGTCGGTTCGTGCTTGACGTGCGGATCGAGCAGAAACCGGGCCCCCGTTTCGATCGCGCTGCGCAGGCCCAGCCGCCGGAGCTGCTCTTTGAGCCGCTGCAGGTTGCTCTGCCAACCGTCGGCAAACGGATTGAGCGGGCCGTGGTCGAGCGTGATGGCGACGCTGTGGTAACCGATTTCGGCCAACAGCGCAATGGCGGCGAACGGGTCGTGGTGGGCCAGGCCGTTCGTGTTGTAGCCAAGAAGCATGGAGCGGGTCGCCCGCGGAGGAACTGCCAGTTACGTCGAATAGACCCACCGCCCCAACAATAGCGCGGGGATCAGCAGGGCCGCCACGGCCAGCGCGAAGCCCAGCGGGGCGACCGCCGCGATCAGGGCCGCGTCGAGCCAGATCAACGACAGGATACTATGCTTGACCGCGGCCTGCACCCGCTGGGGCGAGGGATCGGTCACGGCGGCAAACGCGCGGCGGAGGACGGTCAGCATCAACAAGGCGAACAATATCCAAATGGTGGACGGCTGAAGCTGCAATGCGGGAAGATACGAGACGCCCAGCGCCAGCAGGGCCACGCCCGTCGTCATGACCGCCATCGCGCCGAGCAACTGGGCCCCCCGGCTGCTCGTCGCCTCGTCGCGGGCAAACCAGGTGACGCCGGCGATATAAACGCCGATGCCGCCGGCAATCAGCCACTGGGCAGGGGCATATCCGAGCAGCCAATCGGGCGAGAACGAGTCGGCCGGCGCCAGGCTCATTCCCAACAGCACGTTGCAGCTTCGGCACGCCCCCATGCCGACCGGGCCGAATGGTGTCCGTTTCAGACAAGCGTCGTACAGAATCACCAGGGATGCCAAAATCGTTGCCATGACGCCGCTCCGCCAGGGAGCGGCTGCGGCGTCGGCAAAGGCGAGTCCACTCAGCCAGCCGAACAGGACGCCCAATGCGAGCATGGCGAAGCCCAAGGCCCGAGCTAGCAATAGCGGTATCCGGCCCGATGGGAGTGGCCTGTGCGGCCGTTCGCGGGCGTCGATGTCGATATCGAAAACGTCGTTCAGCACCATGCCGGCGGTATAGAGCAGCGCCGAACTGGCGGCCAGCGCGACCAGCGCGCCCAGCGGCTCGAGCGATTGCCGCGCGACCAGAAAGCCCATTGTCACGTCGGCCAGCGCGGTAAAGACGTTGGGCAACCGCATCAAGCGGAGCCAGGCCAGCAACTTGGATGGCGGCGCGGTCGAGCGAGTTGGGACCGCCAGTTCATCGGGTGTTGTGGGTGTTTTCACGCGACGCATCAGGCGCTAATAGCTGCGTGAGCCTTCATCGGGCGAGCCGCTGTCGCGGTTGCCATATGCGCCGCCACCTTCATCGCCGTCGTAACCACCGCGTCCGCCACGTCCGCCCCCTCCGCCAGATCCATCACCACCGTCAGCGCGAGTTGTCCGTTCGCGCGCTTCATTGACGACTAGCGGTCGGCCGTTGCAGTTTTGGCCGTTCAGCGCGGCGATCGCCGGCTCGCAGTCGGCGTCGCTAGCCATCTGGATGAAACCGAACCCGCGCGAGCGCCTCGTCTCGCGATCCATAATCACTTCCGCCGCGGTCACATCTCCATACGGCTTGAACAACGACTCCAAATCTGTGGAGGAGTACGACCAGGGCAGATTGCCCACGTAGATCCGCATAGCCATTCCGACAGATCCTTACCGAAAAACAAGGAGACAACATTAACAATCTAACTCAACCTCCTGCCTTCGACGATAGCGCCGGGGGCAATGCGGTTTCGTTAGGAGTCTTAAACAGTTGTCCGGTGCCAGCATCGCGACGAGCATGTCGGCAACTGTTCACGCGAAATCTATCCGCTAGCTTTGCTGCATAAATGAACGCGGCTGCAGGAATGGGATTCCGCGTGATTCCGCGACAATTCTCAAACCGCGGGCCGCCTCCAGGCCCGCGACGCCGGTGTCATTGACCGCTACGGAAACCAGGCTGTTGTTGTTTGCCGCGAAAACGACCTGCGAGCCAAAGCTGGCTCCCGTTCCCAACTCGTTGTACAGTCGGCACCACACGAATTACGCCGACTTTCATGCCCACATCGACCAGTGCCTTAACGACCTGCCCACAAAACACAAAGCGGCGATGGCGACAATGGCGGATGGCGGGTGCAACTCGCACATTGTGATTCTAAAGAGCTTGCTGATAGCAGCGCAGG
>JBBDYF010000027.1:0-8267 GCA_040901775.1 Pirellulaceae bacterium
GGGGCGAATTGCACCGTTGTGGAGATTCTCCGGGACCAGGTTTGGTCCCGGCTATGCTTGTGATACGAAACGCGGGCTGACTATGACGCTTGTCGCGGTCGTATCGTGCCTTCTCCTCGCCGCTCCGCCGATCACCGCCCTGGCGATCGCTCCCGACGGCAGCCACTGCCTGGCCGCGTCGCAAGCCGGCGTGCTGGTGCTGGCGCTGCCTGATCTTGAACGGCAAGCCACGCTGGAAACCGCCCTGCCGCACGTCCACCACCTGGCCTTCTCACCGCGCGGCGAGCGGCTGGCGATTGCCGGCGGCTCGCCGGCCGAAGCAGGGAGCGTCGAAATCTGGAACTGGCCCATGCGCCAGCGCGAGCGAACGCTCGCCGCGGGCGACGACGTGGCCTACCGCGCCAGTTGGAACGGCGACGGCTCGCGGTTGGCCGTCGCCGGCGGGGATAAAACGATCCGCCTGCTCTCGCCCGCTGGCGGCGACGCACCAAGCATCTACGAGTGCCATTCGGCCGCGGCGCTGTGCGTTATCTGGCTGCCGCAGGACGCGGTGATTTCCGGCGGGGCGGATCAGGCGATTCGCGTGCTCGATTCACAGAGCGGCAAGGTCGTTCGCTCGCTCGACAACCATACGGCCGCCGTTCGCGATCTGGCGGTTCGCCCTGGAACGGACGACGGGCTGGCGCTGGTCGCCTCGTGCAGTGCCGATCGAACCGTCCGCTTCTGGCAGCCGGCGATCGGCCGGCTGGTCCGCTTCGCCCGGCTCGCTTCCCCGCCGACCGCGCTCGCCTGGACGCCGAGCGGCTCGCACGTACTGGCCGCTTGCGAGGATGGCCGCCTGCGGGCCGTCGATCCGGTGACGATCGCGGTCGTCGAGTTGCCCGGCGGGCTTTCCGGCTGGGCTTATGCCGTGGCCATCCTGCCCGGCGGCAAGTCGGCGATTCTCGGCGGCCAGCAAGGAGAGTTGCGGATCGTGCCGCTGGATGCCATAAATCGCTGATGGAACTGAAACTACACGCCTTCGATCTGCCCCTGACGCACACGTTCACCATCAGCCGCGAGTCGATCAGCTCGCAGCCGACGCTGATCGTCGAGCTGTCGCAGGACGGCCAGCGCGGCTACGGCGAGGCGACGAGCAACAAGTATTACGGCTTCACGATCGAACGGATGGCGCACGATCTGGCGGCGCTTGTGCCGCTGCTTGAACAAACGACGCTAACCGATCCCGCCGCGCTCTGGCAGCAGTGCCAGCCGGCGCTCGCCGAGAATCCCTTTGCCCTGTGTGCCCTGGACCAGGCGGCGCACGACCTGTGGGGCAAGCTTCGCGGCGAGCCGGTCTGGAAGCTGTGGGGCTTATCCACCGCCCGGACACCGCTGTCGAACTACACGATCGGGATCGATCGCCTAGACGTGATGGTCGCCAAGATGAACGAGTTTCCCGACTGGCCGATCTACAAGATCAAACTGGGAACCGATCGCGACCTGGAGATCGTCGGCGAGCTGCGCCAGCACACGGCGGCCACTTTTCGCGTCGATGCCAACTGCGGCTGGACGGCGGAGCAGACGATCGCAAATGCTCCGGTGCTGAAGGCGCTCGGCGTCCAGTTCATCGAGCAGCCGCTGCCGCGCGATCGCTGGAGCGACATGCCGCAGGTTCGCGCCGCATCGGCGCTGCCGATCATGGCCGACGAAAGCTGCATCGAAGAGCCAGATGTGCAGCGCTGCGCCGGCCTGTTTCACGGCATCAACATCAAACTGGTCAAGTGCGGCGGGCTGACCCCTGCCCGGCGGATGATCGCCGAGGCCCGCCAGCTCGGGCTGTCGGTCATGGTCGGCTGCATGACGGAATCGACGGTCGGTATTTCGGCCATCGCGCAGTTGTTGCCGCTGTTGGACTACGTCGATATGGACGGCGCGGTGCTGCTGGCCGAAGACATCGCCGAGGGCGTGCGACTCGAGCGGGGCCGCTGCTTTTATCCCGACCGCCCCGGCAGCGGCGTGCAGTTGCTCGCGCCGGGCCGCGATCCTCTGGCGTTGTTAAACCCGTAGCCGGAGGCGCAGGCTTGGGCGGCGGGCAACGTCTGCCGTTTCAACGCCAAGACGCGAAGGCCGCAAAGCCGCAGAGAGAACGGCAGGACTGAGGACGGCAAGCCTCCTGCCGAGCCGCTGGGAGGGGAGCCACGGATGGAACACGGATCAAACACGGCTGGGAGACTGCCGGATTCGTGCCCCATCGGTGTTTCCTCCGCGGCTGCCGACGCACTGGGGCTATCGGTTCGCCGCCATCTGTACCGCGGTGGTGATATCGACGGCCCCGATCAATCGGCAGGCTTGCGAGTAACTGATGCGATTGTATCGCTGCCGGGCGGAGAACTTCCAAATCACCGCGTAGGGGACAACGACCGCGCCGCGGATTGAAAAATCAGGGCGAAAGATGACCACGGCAAGGAATTCGAAGCCGCTTCTCTTGGACGCGCCGACAACGACGCGTTCTTCAACGCGCCCATCCGCCGGCAATTGTCGGCACTTCACTTCCACTCGCCCGTATTCGCTCGCCAGCACGTCGTGACCTTGCGTGACCTGGCTCGCCAGCCTCTTTCCGCCCAACGCTTCAGCGACGAGTACCTCTGCATAGTCGGATGCGTCCCGAATACCGTAGCAGCGTAGTTGGTCTCGCAGCAGGGACAGTTGGCGCATTAGTTCGCGTCTTGATTGCAGGGGTGCCAAAATTGCATGCCTCCCAAAGCTGTCATTGCAATCGCTGGTATGACTCTGCCAGCCGCGGCTTGTCAAGGTTACCCCCGCTGACAGAGTACGGGTTCCTCTTCTCTGCTCACGGGCCAGAGAAGAGGAATCCGTACTTGGTGAATCGTTGACTATGTGCCACCGGCACGGGCAATCGGGCGTGCGGGGGGCGGGACTGGTGACAACCCACGGCGCTACTTCCTTGCCCGTGGGTGCGCCAGCTGCAGCCAGGCCCCGTTCTGCTTGCTTGAGGCGACCGATTGCTGGATGAAGTACATCCCTTCCACACCGTCGTTCACGTTGGGATAGATCGTGTCCACGGGTTCGAACTTCTTCCCTTCGGCTCGCTCGATCATGGCGTCGTAAGCCGAGCGATAGACGTTGGCGAACGCCTCGAAAAATGCCTCGGGGTGGCCGCTGGGAAGGCGGCTGGCGGCCGCGGCCATTTGCCCCAGGTACGGGCCGCCGGCGCGGGTATAAATCTTGTGCGGCTCGCCGTTCTTGCGGACGATCAAGGCGTTGGGCTCTTCCTGTCGCCACTGGATCGCTCCTAGCGTGCCGTCGATTTCGATCGAGACGTCGTTTTCGCGGCCGTGGCTGATCTGCGAGGCCGTGACCGTGCCCAGCGCGCCGTTCTGAAACTTGATGACGGCCGTGCCGTAGTCGTCGAGTTGGCGTCCCTGCTCGAACGATTTTAAGTGGCAGCTAATTTCGCTGGGCAACAGGCCGGTCATATAGCGCCCCAGGTTGTAGGCATGGGTGGCAATGTCGCCAAAGCAGCCCGCCGCGCCGCTCTTGCTGGGATCGGTGCGCCAGGCGGCCTGCTTCTGGTCGCTCGCTTCCAGCCGGGTGCGCAGCCAGCCTTGAATGTAGGTGCTGCGGATGGCGTTGATCTCGCCCAGTTCGCCCGCCAGGATCATCTCGCGGGCCTGCCGCACCAGCGGGTAGCCGGTGTAGTTGTGGCTCACCGCAAAGACGACCCCCGCCCGATCGACCGCTTCGGCCAGGGCCTCGGCCTGGGCCAGGTCGAACGTCATCGGCTTATCGCAGATGACATTGAATCCCGCCTCGACCGCTGCCTTGGCGATGTCGAAGTGGGTGTGGTTGGGGGTGGCGACGCTGACGAAGTCGATCCGCCGCTCGGCCGGCAGGGCTTTCTCTTTTTGCACCAGTTCGTCGATCGAGGTGTAGGCCCGGTCGGCCGGAATGTCGTAGTCGGGAGCGCTCGCCTTGGCCCGCTCGGGATTGCTCGACAGGGCACCCGCGACCAGCACCGCCCGGTTGTCGAGGACCGCCGCGGTGCAGTGGACGCGGCCGATGAACGCCCCCTGACCGCCGCCGCAGAGGGCCATCCGCAGTTTGCGATTCAAGCTTCCGTTGGTTGTCATGGGAAAGGGGATCCTGGGGTAATTAGGTAAGGGCTGGTGCGATAGTTGTAGCAAAGGGGCTGGCACCGTTGTAGGCAGCGCTCACCCCCCGCTCGCCTTCCGCCCGCTCGACTGGCCCTTGCTGCTAGTCTTGCAACGCACCGGCGGCTACGATACAGAAATAGCATTCGCAAGGGGCGCATATTCCACTCTACAAAAGCAGGGACTGGTCATGAGGCGTACACGGCAAAAGAGAGCCTGGCTGTTGGTGAGTGCCGGACTGATCGCCGGCTTGGCGATCGGCGGCGCGCTGACCGCCGGAACCGTCATCGGAATGCGGTCGCAAGCGGGCGACCTGGCGGCCCTCGACGAATTGCGGCTAAGAGCGGTTGCCTCGCACGGTGGCGAAACCTTTGCCATCGCTACCGGTCCGATCGACGAAGAAGTGGAAGGGCTGTACACGCTGGACTATCTGACCGGCGACCTGCAATGCTTCGTCATCAATCCCCGGACGAAGGCGGTCGGCGGAGTTTTCAAGACGAACATCACGGGCCAAATGGGGGCGGAAATGGGGAAAAAACCCAACTACCTGTTGGTGACCGGAGTGGTCCAATATCGCGGGCAGGCCGGGCAGTCCCGGCCGGCCGCTTCGGTCGTGTATGTGGCCGACGCCAACACGGGCGTCTTCGCGGCCTATTCGTTCGCCTGGAATTCCAACCTGGCCAACAAGGGAGCCCCGCAGCAAGGGCCGATGGGCTTGGTTGGCGGGGGAAAGGCCCGCTCGATTGAATTGCGCGAATAGCCGGGCGGCGCTGTGCCGAATGTATTCAAACTTTCCTGAAAAGAACCCCCCGCCGTTGTCTTCGAGTTCGGAACCTGGCGATCTTTGTTATGGCGCTGCGACTGGGCGATCATGTCGTCGCGGGAGAGTTGATTAACCGCCGTCCGTACATGACGCACGGCTGGCTCGCCTTGCGCGGTGAAGAATCGCCCATCATCTTTCAGTTGACGGGCAACTGCGGCGAAGCCTTGCGGGGCAAGCACATCCGGTTTTCTATTCCCGACGATCGCCCCCGGTACGAAGAGCCCTCGCCGCTGGAAACGAAGTCCCTCGCCTGGCAGCAGGTCGGTCCGACCGGCGAGATCACGATTCGCCAGGTCAAGACGTTCCCGTGCTCGACCGCGGAGTTCGACCGCCGCGCGCAATTGGGCGAGCAGCCGCCGACCGAGTGGAAGCCCTGTTTATACTTGGAATGGTTCAGCCAGAATGGCCGGGTGGTAATCGAACTGGTCGATCCCGAGCTCGAATGGGTCGCCGAGGACGAGGAAGACCGCCGCCGCGCCGCGACTGCCGACGCGGCCGGCGAACCGGCTGACTCGGACGACGACGATTCGGACATTTTCGTTCCCGATGACGACGAGGAGTTGGAAGGGGGCTTTAGTCCGTTCGATGTTCCTCCGCCCGATGCCGATGAAGACGCGGACGATCCCTATGGCTTGTTCCCGCCGGGACTGGACGACGAATTGGCCGAAGACGCCGAGTCGGACGAAGCCCAGCGCGTCGCGACCGAGCCGGGCGAGGGAGAAAAACGAAGCTGGGACGAGGTGATGCCCGGCATCGACGAAGAGACCAAACGGATGTACGAGCAATGGGACGAAGTGACCGAAGGGTCGCAAGACGTTCCGTTTACCGAGGTGTTCGATCCGCCGGTCAAGGTCTTCAACGTCGAGCAGTTGCGCGAGTTGAGCGACGCCCAGGCCGAGGCAGCGCTCAAGGAAATCCTGATGCGGCTGGCGCTGTTGGGCGTGGCGGTCGCCGTGTGCGAACACTTCAGCCCCAAGCTGACCTACCGCATGATCGCCCAGGAGATTCTGCCCAAGTACGGCGTGCATCCCCGCCTGCCGCAGATCGGCTGGGTGCAGCACTACGACACGTCCGAGTTCTGCCGCAAATGCGAAGAGCGATTCGAACGCGAGTACGAAGAGGAGCAGCGCAAGCGGGAAGAGCAGGGAGACGAGGATTCGCCCCCCAATAGCGGCACGCAGCCGTTGTGACACCCAGGCGGTCGTTGTCGGTTCCTTGGTTCGGTCCTAGAATAGACCGTGTTCGCTTGTCCCGCTTTGGAATTTCCCGCGTGAACGTTGTTGTCAATGGCCAGCCGCAGCACGTTGAACCGGGTGCAACCGTCGCCGACCTGCTAGCGCGGCTGGCGCTGCCGACGCGCGGCGTGGCGGTTGAGGTGAACCTACAAATCGTCCCCCGCGCTCGCCATGCCGAGCATCCGTTGGCCGAAGGGGACCGGCTGGAAGTGGTGTCGCTGGTCGGGGGTGGTTAATGCCGGTTGCAGATCAACTTCCCGAACAAACGCTGGCCGCCGATTCCTGGCGGCTGGGCAGTCACACGCTCGCCAGCAGGTTGATCGTCGGCACGGGCAAGTACGAAACGTTCCAGGCGATGCAGGAGTCGCTGACGCTTTCGGGGAGCGATTGCATCACCGTGGCGGTTCGCCGCGAGCGCCTGTACGACGGGCAGGGAAAGAATATCCTCGATTTTCTCGATCTGGAGCGCTACACGCTGCTCCCCAATACGGCCGGCTGCTATAACGCGGCCGACGCCGTGCGGGTGGCTCGCATGGGACGCGAAATTCTGCAAAGCCTCGACAACCCGGGGGCCGACTGGGTCAAGCTCGAATGCCTGGGAGACGCCAAAACCCTGTTGCCCGACCCCGTCGAAACGCTCCGCGCGACCGAGCAATTGGTGGCCGAGGGGTTCAGTGTGTTGTGCTACACGAGCGACGATCCGGTCGTGGCTCGCCGGCTGAAGCAGGCGGGGGCGACAGCCGTTATGCCCGCGGGCAGCCCGATCGGTTCCGGGCAAGGAGTGCTGAATCCCAACAACATTCGGATCATTCTCGAGTACCTCAAACAGGATGATCCCGATTACCCGGTGATCATCGACGCGGGCGTCGGCACGGCCAGCGATGTCACGGTGGCGATGGAATTGGGAGTGGACGGCGTGCTCTTGAATACGGGAATCGCCCACGCCCGCGATCCGTTGGGGATGGCCCGCGCCATGCGGCATGCCTGCGAGGCGGGCCGGCTGGCTTACCAGTCGGGCCGCATTCCCAAGCGGCTGTATGCCACCGCCAGCAGCCCGGAAGAGGGCGTGATTTCGACGCGGCCCTACTTTCAAGGCACGTCGGACTAAACGACGTACCGGTCCCAGCTTCCAAATTTCCCTTCGACGCGTCCCCGCCGCAGGCTGAGCAAGATGACCGCAACGCCGACGGCCATGTCGTTCCAGCGAGCGGTCGGCGTGTAGCCAGTCAAAACCCACGGCGCGGCGAGCAGCCAGAGCCCGATCGCCACATTCACTAGCCGGCCCCCCCGAGCCGCCTCGCCGAAGCCGATGGCCGCGAAAGTGACGATCAGAGCGCCCGCCAGTTGGTCGTTGGCCGCCGCGGCCGAGGAGCTGGCAAAAACGGCGGGCGCCGCCATCAGCCACATGCCCACGGCCACACAGACGGCCAAGTTCCACGGTATCGAATTCAGCTCCATCCCGCCGGCCAGCTCTTGCAGTAGCGGCTGGCGCGGCGTTGGCAGCGTGTCGAGCGACGAGCCCTCGTCGGCAGCACCGCACCAGAAGGTGCGCCACAGCGGCTGGCCGGCGCGGCGGGCCCGCAGCAGGAACTGCCCGGTGGCGACCAGTTCGTCCACGGCGGGCGCGATCATCACCACGGTCAGGGCGGCGGTCGCCAGGCACAGGCCGCACCAAGCGCCGACCGCCACGGGCTGAAGCACGACCAGCACGATGCTCACCACGCCGACCGGGACGATCATCACTCCGAACAGCGCCACGGCCCAGGGCATGGTGCGCCACCGCCGCGTGCCCCCCAGGAATCCGGTTAGCGCCTCGAGCAAGTACGTGGCCGCGCCCAGTCCCGCGTCGGAAACCGGAAACGCCTTCGACACGTCGGAATCGAGAACCTGGCGGGTTCCTTCGCCAAAAACCGGATCCCAAGCGCCAGGAATATGCCCGAGTTGATAGGCGGCTAGGTGGCGGGCAATGAAAAACTGCACGAAAGCGAGGGCGATGATCCCCGCGCGCTGGGTCCAGGCCGAAGGGTTGTAGCTCCAGCCGGGCGGTACATCCGA
>JBBDYF010000028.1:0-8155 GCA_040901775.1 Pirellulaceae bacterium
TTTGATGAGGGGAGAGGGGCAGTTCAAACTGCCCCTCTCCTACTCGACCGTTAAACAAAACCAAGTTCGCCTTGCGATGGCGGCCCGTTGTGCTTGTCGGTTCCGGCTAAGCCAGATTGTGCGAGTCGGTGTTGCATCCGTGGCTCACTCCTTCCCATCCGCGACAATCAGCGCCTTCCGCGGTCTGTGACGGCTCCCATCCCTTTTGTGTTCTGCTACTTCATTCGGCCGACGACGAGCGAGATGTTCTGGCCCCCAAAGCCGAAGCTGTTCGACACCGCGTGGTCGCAGCGGGCCTCGCGAGCGACGTTGGGGATGTAGTCCAAATCGCAATCGGGATCGGGATTCTCGTAGTTGATGGTGGGGGGCAACACGCCGTCGCGAATCGCCATCAGGCAGACGATCATCTCGGTTACTCCGGCGGCCGCGATCAAATGCCCCATCATGCTCTTGGTGCTGGAAACGGGGGTTTGCATCGCCCGCTCGCCAAAGATTGTCTTACAGGCCAGCGATTCCACCCGGTCGTTCACCGACGTGCTGGTGCCGTGGGCGTTGACGTATTGAATGTCGGCGGGGGAAAGGCCGGCGTCGGCGAGCGCCATTTTCATGCAGGCGATCGCGCCGCGCCCTTCGGGATGAATGTCGGTAATGCGGTAGGCGTCGGCCGTCGTGCCGTAGCCGAGCACCTCGCCATAGATCGTCGCTCCGCGCCGCCGCGCCTGCTCATACTCTTCCAGCACGATCATCGCCCCCCCTTCCCCCAGCACGAAGCCATCGCGCAGGCGGTCGAACGGACGGCTCGCCTTGGTCGGCTCGTCGTTGCTGGTCGATAGGGCGGTGAGCAGGTTAAACCCGGTTACGCCAAAGGGGTGGATCATGCTATGAGCCCCGCCCGAGAGCATCACGTCGGCCTCTCCGCGGCGGATGATCTCGGTCGCCTCGCCGATCGCCTGGCTGCTGGCGGCGCAGGCGGTCAGGCAGTTGGCATTGGGTCCCTGCGCGTTGAACATCCCGGCCACGTAGCCCGCCGGCATGTTCGGCTCCTGCTCGATCTCGGCGACCGGATTGAGAATTTCGAGCCCGGTTTGGGCAAACTTCGCCAAATCGAGCCCTTCGGGCGTCAGCGCGGCGGTCATCATTTTCGAGAACGACGCAAAATCCTGGCTACCCTCGCCGCAGCCGAGATAAACGCCGACGCGGATCGGATCGAGCTTGGCGTCGAGAAATCCGGACTGGGCGACCGCCTGCTGGGCCGCGCCGCAGGCGAATTTTGTGTGGCGGGCCCGCGATTTCCACAGTTCGGGGTCTTCGCCCGTTTGGGCGATGTCCCAGTTTTTCACCTCGGCCGAGATCTGCGTGGGAAACTTGCTGGCGTCGAAAATGGTCGTCTTGCCGACGCCCGACTTCGCCTCTTTCAAAGCCGACCACATCGTCTCCACGTCGTGCCCGAGCGGATTGACGCAGCCCATTCCTGTAACCACGACGCGCCGTCTCATAGCCAAATCACCCTTGCAAGCCCAGTCTCGCCCGGAAGCCTCTTTCCCAAACGTCTCACTTTACCAAGCACGCCAGAGAGCGGATAGAGAGAGCGTCCCGTTTACCCCTCTGGGTTGCCTGCTAAAATTCGGGCAATCTCGCAGTTCCGACTTTGGACTTTTCGATCCTGAACGTTTGGACCTAATCGATGCCCGAACATGCCGTCATCATCGGCAGCGGCCCTGCCGGCTGGGCCGCCGCCATTTATGCCTCACGCGCGAACCTGAGCCCGTTGGTCTTCGAGGGGGCCGAGACCGAAGAGAACCGGATTTCCGGCACCCTGCCGCTGGGGCAACTGAATATGACGACCGAGGTGGAAAACTATCCGGGTTTTCCCTCGGGCCGGCTGCACGACTTCATCCGCACCGCGGTGCCTAAGGACCGGGTCGAAACGTATCTCGAACCCCTGCACGAGAATCCGCACGCGGTGACCGGGCCCGAACTGATGAACCTGATGCGGCAGCAGGCGGTGAATTTCGGGACGAAGATCGTCACCGACGACGTGGTCGATGTGGATCTGAGCCGTCGGCCGTTCAAGCTGACGACGCTGGGTGGGCAAACGGTCCTGACCCACACGATCATCATTGCCACGGGCGCGCGGGCCAACTACCTGGGATTGCCGACGGAAGAGATGTATAAAAACCGCGGGGTCAGCGCGTGCGCCGTGTGCGACGGGGCGTTGCCGCGGTTCCGCAACAAGCCGCTGGTGGTGGTGGGCGGGGGCGATTCGGCCGTCGAAGAGGCGACGTACCTCACCAAGTATGCCTCGCAGGTTCACATGCTGATGCGGCGCGACGTGTTCCGGGCCAGCAAGATCATGCAGGAGCGGGCGCTATCGAACGCCAAGATCAAGATCCACTACTTCCGCGAAGTGGACGAGGTGATCGGCGACCAGAAGCAAGGGGTTAGCGGAATTCGCCTCCGCAACAATCTGGACAACACCCGCGAAGACTTGCCGGCGAGCGGGCTGTTTCTGGCAATCGGTCACACGCCCAACACCGACTTTCTCAAGGGGCAACTCGAGCTGAACGACAAGGGCTACATCAAATACACGCAGCTCATGCGAACGTTTACCAGCCAGGAAGGGGTCTTTGCCGCGGGGGACGTGGCCGACGATTACTACCGCCAGGCGATCACCTCGGCCGGCACCGGGTGCATGGCCGCCCTGGATGCCGAGCGATACTTAGCGGCCAAGGGGCTGGGCGAAGAAGCACACGGCGATCAGCCGCCGGTCCCCGATCGCGTGGTTTGAGTGCGGACGGGCCGGCCGTTCGCCAGGGTTACAGGCCGTTCGCTTCGGGCTGGGAGGGGGCCGGCTTGGCAAACCGGTGCCGCAGGTACTCGATCACCGCCGGCAAAATCGAGAGCACGACGATCGCGATCACCACCAGTTCGAAGTTCTGTTTGACGATCTCGAACCGGCCGAACCAGTAGCCCGCCAGCGTCATGCTGAAGACCCATAACACGCCCCCCACCACGTTGTAGGCCAGGAACCGGCGGTAGTTCATCGAGCCGATGCCGGCCACGAACGGGGCAAACGTCCGGACGATGGGAATGAAGCGGGCCAGGATGATCGTCTTGGCGCCGTACTTCTCAAAAAATCGCTCGGTCTTTTCCAGGTGCTTGGGATTGAGCCACCGCGAGAATTTGCCGCTCATCACGCGCGGGCCCAGGTACTTGCCGATGTGGTAGTTGACGGTGTCGCCCAGCACGGCGGCGATCGTCAGCACCAGGCAGAGCAACCAAACGTTGATTGCGCTATCGGGAAGCGAGGCGACGTAGCCGGCAGCGAACAGCAGCGAATCGCCCGGCAAGATCGGCGTGACGACCAGGCCCGTTTCGCAAAAGATGATGCCGAACAGGATGGCGTAGGTCCAGCCGCGATAGTGGCTGGTGACCTGTTGCAAGTGTTCGTCGATGTGCAGGAACCAGTCGAGAAGTTCGCTCATGCTCGCAAAATGGGAATAGTTGGTTAGCCACGGATGGAACACAGATGAAACACGGATGCGGAAAAGAACTTTTCTCCCATCTGTGCCTTCCGCGTAATTCGCGGTTCGAGGCTTTGGGAAGTATAGGACCAGCCTGGGGCGGCGGACGGGGCCGCGCGGGCGGCAAATCGGGCACCGCCCGCGCAATCGCTACTCTGCCGGTTATTCCGGCAGCGGTTGGCCGTGGGTCTCGGGCGCCAGCCAGATAATCGCGACGCCGACGAGATAGACCAGGCTCATCGTCGAATAGGCGAGCGAGTAATCGCCGCTAAACACCTCGTTCATCAGGTAGCCGGACTGCAAGGCGCCGACCGCGGCCAAGATGCGACCAAAATTGTAGCCGAATCCCTGGGCCGTCGCCCGGATCGACGTGCCGAACAGCTCGGGCAGGTACAGCGGAATCCAGCCGTAGAAGGCAGCCGTCACGCCGCCGGCCAGCATCACCGTGACGAGAAAGGTGTAGTCGTAACGGGTGTTGAATTGCCAGAAGAGCAGCGACGCGCCGAGCGACGCCAGGCACATGGCGACGTACATCCAGCGGCGGCTGAACCAACTGCCCACCACCGCGGCGACGAGGGTGCCAATGATGGCGCCAAAACCCATCGCGATCTGTGTGTAGGCTTTGGCGTGCGCCAGGTTGCCGGTCAGGATTTGCCGGGCTTCGTCGGGATACTTCGTGGCCAGATGATCGGCCCACGACGGTGCCGATTGGATCGAGGCCCAGGTTCCAAGCAGCGCCACTCCGCTCAAACAGGCCGCGATGATCATCCGCCCGACGACGGGCTTTGCGCCTGCTTTGTCGCCGCTCGCGGCCCGCACGCGGGCCAGATAGCGGCGCACTGGATACAGGTATCCGACGAGCGCGATGCCCAGGCCGGCCACTAGCCCCAGCAGCAAGAGCGGCGGCGAGTGCTCGATCGTCATTCCGCCCAGCGTCGTGCTCGGCCAGGCAAACAGATAAATCGTGAAGAGCGGCCCAATCGCGCCGATCAGCACGCCGAGCAGGTCGCGAGTGGCCCAATGCGACGTGCGGCCGTGCTCCTTTTCCTGAAGCCAGCGCTGCGACTCGGGAACGAACAAGCGGATAAAAAACGTCAACAGCGCGGGCAGCGCCCCGATCAAGAGCAGCAGCCGCCAGGCGTCGTTTTTGACCAGCGCTGCCACCCAGGCTTCCGGCAGCGGGCTGGCCTGCATGGCCCCGGTGAGCGAGTCGAGGATGCCGCTCAAACCCAGGCTGATTGCCGCGACTAGCAAAAAGCCGACGTTGGCTGCTGCCCCAATGAGCCCCGCCAGCCAGCCGCGCGACGTGCTGGGCCAGATTTCCATCACCAACGACACGCCCAGCGACCATTCGCCCCCCATGCCCAGCGAGGCGATAAAACGAAACAAGAAGAACCATTCCAGGCTCGGGGCCAGGCCGCACAGCCCGGTGAACAGCGTATAGGCCAGCACGCTGAGCGTCATCGCCCGCACTCGACCGATGCGATCGCCCAGCCAGCCGAACAGCACGCCCCCCGTGGCGGCCCCCACCAAAAAGCCGGCCGTGATAACGCCAAACCACAGACCGACCGTCCCTTCGTCGGTGCCGCTGCCCAACAGGTCGCGCAGGGCCGGCCGGGCCACGAGCGGAAACAGTCCCATCTCGAAGCCGTCGAACATCAACCCCAACAAGGCGGCGGTCAGGGCCATCCATTTGCCCTTGCCGGTTTTGGCGGGAGGCAAGAACGGCTGCGTGGGTCGAGTGCTATCGGCGCTGACCATGCGAGGAGGTTCCCAAGGCGGTGGCGAGACGGGGCACGAACGGGATGTCGCGATTCTATGCCCAATCCGCTGGCCGCCGCAACCTTGTCCTGGGAGCGACTTGTCCTGGGGGGCTAATTGCCTAATTGAGGAGCCGAGAGATGGAGCGAGTCAGCGCGAGGCCTGCTGGAGCTCGTACTGTCGATCGCAAAACCGGTCGGTCATTCCCGCCAAATAGTCTCCCACGGCCCGCGGCAGGCCCGCTTCGATTGCCCGCTGCCGATACCGGGGTGGAAGGCGATCGGGCTGCGCAGTGTACCAATCGAACATCCGCCGCAGCCGCTCTTGGGCCTGAGCCCGCACCGCAACCAGTTGGGGGTGCCGATAAACGCGATCGTAGAGAAACCGTTCGAGCGTCCGCTTCTGCGCGGCCAACTCCGGGCCAGGACCAATCCGCAGCGGCAATTGGCGGACCTGCTCGGCCGAAACCGAGCCGACGGCGGCCAGCGCCGCCCGCGCCTGTTCGAGCACGTCGATCACCTGGCGGTCGAGCAGTTGATGCACCACCGCCTTACGAAGCAAGTCGTCGCGCAGGTCGGCATACTGCCCGCGGACCTGCCGCAGCGCGTCGCGGACCAGGTCGTTGGCGGCCAGTTCGTCGAGCGAGACGAGTTGCAGCTTGACGGCGTCGTCCGTGTCGTGGGCATCGTAGGTCATGCTGTCGGCGGCCTCCACCACTTGCACTTCGAGCAGCGGCGCCGGGGCTTGGCTCGCATAAGCCGCCTGCTTGTCGGCCCGCGTGCGTTGCCCTTCCAGCACTTCGCGGGTCAAGTTCAACCCGGGAAACGCCGGGTAGCGCGATTCCAGCTCTTCGGCGATCGTCAGGGCGTAGCGGTTGTGCGAAAACCCACCGCGATCGCGCAAGCATTCGTCGAGCGCGTCTTCGCCGGCATGGCCGAATGGCGGATGGCCGATGTCGTGAAACAGGGCCAGGGCTTCGACCAGGTCTTCGTTCAGCCGCAAGGCGCGGCCAATGGTGCGGGCGATCGAGGCGACCTCGTGCGTGTGGGTGAGGCGGGTGCGGTGATAGTCTCCCCGGTCGCCGGTAAAGACCTGCATCTTGCCGCTCAGGCGGCGGAACGCGCTCGAATGGATCAAGCGGTCGCGGTCGCGCTGGAACGGTCCGCGATACGGCTGCTCGGGCTCGGCATGTTTGCGGCCGCGCGAGTCGGCGCTGTGCATCGCATACGGCGCCAGCAGAAGGGCCTCGCGAGCGGCAAAGGTTTGGAGAGCGGGCGCTGGCATCGCTATGAAAGCAGATCGGTCGTTTGGCTAGGGGGCAAGAATGATTATAGAATGTAACCCACTGGGCGTGGACTGCTACCACAGTTGCTCGAGTAGGACCGCGCTCAGCCCCGCCCTCTGCCGAAGTACCACGCCAGGCACGGATCGACCAGCAGTAACAGAACGACCAGCGACAACAGCAGGCGGAAATACGATTCTCCTTCGCTCGCCGCCCGCTGGGTAACGGCCGGTGCGCCGGCGTCCGCCTCGCGGTTGAACTGGCTGGGCAATAGCTCGGGATCGAAGCGGGCCAGGTCGCTTTCCCGCGCGTTCAAATTGACGGCGAATTTTTGGACGAGCTCGCCGGCCCGCGCTTCGTACACGCCGCTGTGGGCGACGTCGGTGTAGCTCCAACGGGCCTCTTGCCCGTCGTGGACGATCGGCAGCCGCTGGCTTGCGCCATCTGGCAGGGCGAGAGCGATCTGGGCATCCAGCGTCGCCCCCGGAATCGTTCCGGTCAGGTCGTCTCCTACTTCGACATTCCTCGCCGCGCCGCGGCCGCTGACGGCCAGGTTCAGCATCTCTTGCACCAGCGGCGGAAAGCTGGGCCACGACGACAAGGCGGTCCAGGGCGTAGGCGGAGTGGTCGAGCGGTCGAGCGAATCGGGCGAGGCCGCCGTGGCGAACAGAATGCTCCGCCCGCGGCCGATGCGGCTTTCAACCAGCAGCGGGTCGCCATTGTCGAATGCCAAGGCAACCTCGCTTTCGGCAAACGGGGTCAGCTTGATGTATTTCCAGATCGGCGTGGTCACGAGGCCGCTCGCTTCGTGCCCGCGAAACGGCGCTACGACCGGGTGTCGGTATTCCAGCGGATTGAGCCGGTACTGCGCCTCGTTGACCACTTCGCCCAGCGTGGCCGGCAGGATTCGCTCGGCCGGATCGCTCGCCGCCAATTGCCGGTTGTAGCTTTCGGCCTGCACCTGGTCGCCGAGAAACACGATCAGCCCGCCCCCGCGCTGAAAGTACGCCCGCAGCACGCCCGCCTCGTCGCGGCTGAAGCGAGCGAGGTTGCACAGGACGACGCAGTCGAAGGCCGCCAGGTCGCTTTCGATGAGGCTCCCTTCGATCGCTTCGGTGACTTGAATCCCGCCTGGCTGTTGCGGGTTGGGGTTGAGGGCGAGGGCGACGTGCCGGGTCTCGCCGGGGCGGCCCCCCACCGCCAGCACGCGCACTGCCTCGCGCACCGGCACGCTCAGCCAGCGGCGATTGTCGAGCGGCAGGGCGTCGTCGGCCAGCCGCACCTCGACCACATGTTCGCCCGCCGTGTCGAACCTGTGCGTGGCCGAGACGCTCACTCGCCCCCCCGCCGGCAGATCGACCCGCTGGTCAGAGATTCGCTGGCCATCGACGAGAAATTCGACCGCTTGCCGCGGCAAATCTTGCCGCGAGAAGCTTTGAATCTCGGCTTGCAAGGTGACCTGCGCCCGCGTGGTCACCAGCGGCTGGCTCGTTTCGAGCCGGGCGACCGCCAGGTTCGACGCGCCCGGCTCGCCCAGATCGACCAGCGACAGGCTAGCCAGCGATTCGAGCCGGGCGAGCCGCTCGCC
>JBBDYF010000029.1:0-8141 GCA_040901775.1 Pirellulaceae bacterium
GGCTCGCGGATGTTCTTCACCAGCGCCAGCCGCCTGACGGCCGACTCCGGCGCGGGGCGGCCCGGAGTCACCCCGTAATACTCGGCGTTCGAGCCGTCGTCGATTTCTATGACCGAGCCGTCGAGCGAGACGCCGGCAAACAGCCCGCGGGTGCGCGAGTACGAATAGATCTCGGCGCTCAATTGGGCATCGGTCGAGGCCCCGGCGCGGCGTCCCACCGGCCCCGCGGCGGCTGCCGCATCGGCCCCGATGGTGAACTTTCCTCGGAGCAATCCCTCGACGCTCTTTGGCGTTTTGAACACCAACACCACGTCGGTCGATTGAGCCCCCGCCTGCCAGCCAATCGAACCGCCGGTGAGTGTGATGAAAGTGGGTGCCCGCCACAGTCCCTCCTTCTCGCGCACGATGACCACTCCCCTGCCCCGCTGGCCGCCGACCACCAAGCCAACCTTGATGACGCCGGGAACAATGGCCACGCCGTGCGCTTCGGCCAAAAGCGAGGCTGGAATCCCTTTCACCCTCAGGTCGAGAAATTCCTTCAGCACCGTGGCCGACGAATCGACCGTCTGCTGCGGGTCTTTGGCCTGCAAACTGCCCACTGCAACCAGCAGCACGGCTGCCGCCGCGCATGAGTGCCTGAGACGTACCATCCTTGTGCTCCCTGTTCCTTGAGTTCTGCTGCCCGTGCTGAATGCCCAGCCGGCAGCCTTCGTTTTACACCCCGCCGCTGCCGCGAACCAACCGCAATCGGATCGTCGGGTTCGTACGATGCATTCAACCGCCAGCTAGCAGAACACGGCGGCTATTTCTTCCGCGGCTCGTCGGGTTTGCGACCCAGGCCCGCTTCGATGGCGATTCGTCCGCCGGCGAGAAAGGCCCGGATCACCGAGCCGATCGCGAAGAAGACGACCAGCAGCAGCACCAAGAGCAGCAAGCCATAGCGAACACCCGCTCCTTCGATGCGCGTTGTCTTATCTTCCTGCACGACTTGGAAAATCGTGTCGTCCTTTTCGATCAGGTCGAGCACCTGGCTCACCAGCGGCACCTGATCGGGATGGTAGAGCAGGCTGTAGGCGATGCTCACCAACCAGAGGCCGAGGCAGAGGCCGATGCAGATCAGAATCAGTCCCAGCGGCACCAGGACAATCCCAGCCAGAGACATGCCCGACGAACCAGGCGGCTCGCTATCGCGCATCGGATCGCGGGTGACGCTCATCGGGCACCGTTTGCTTTCAATCCCTCGGATCAGGTTCGCCGTTTACGTTGACCGCATCAAGAGCGCAAAACCCAACCAGGCCCACACCGGTCCTGCCGTCGCCAGGAGTGCCACGCAGCCCAGCCACACGGCGGCCAATTGCCCCGGTGATGCCTGTGGCAGTTCCAGAACCTCCCCATCATACCCTCTCCAGCGCCGCCAAGCGGTTCCGAGCAATGCGATGGTGCTCGCCAACCAGAACAGGGCGGTTGTGTCTTCGATCAATAGCGAAGCTCGGAATTCAAGTAATGCCCAACCACTCAATTGGAACATTTCGTTAATCGCCGAAAAGGTAGAATATTGACTGGCCCACCACCAAACGATCGGCAACGCCAACACGATCAGCCATTGATGGAGAAACAACTGCGGGCCATTGGGTAGCGACACTCGAAGGTTCTCGTTCGGTTCGCCTCGCGCGAGCCGCTGGGTCATCCAAGTGGCCGCCACGGTCAGGAAAAGAAATCCCAGCGACCAGAGGATCACGGGCTTATCGCCCACCACGAAGCGGCTCATGGTTGGCGAGATATGGGAAGCCAGCATTCCAGAGCCGGTCGCCAGCAGTCCCACCAGCGCGGCCTGTGTGATGCCGAACAGGACGATAGAGATGCGACTTCGGCGAGTTCTCGCACCGCTTTGAGCAAACAAACAGAGCAAGCCGCCCGCGGCGAGCCAGACGAGCCACGCCACAGCGGCCAGCGTGCAGAATTCCCCATAGTCCGCTGGAAAAAACGCTCGTTCGCCAAACGGGTCACCCTCCGGCCTGTAGCGCTGATACTGCCGGATGCCGTGGATGGCAAAGTGAATGAGGGCGACAATCCACACTTGATTCACCACTGCCAAAACTGCCACGCCAAGTCCGCCGACGAGTGCAGCCGCCGCGACAAGTCGGCCGGTGACACCTTGACGGTTCGAAGCAGTGCGCTGCGGTGACTGGGTGGTCATCAGGGGAGGCACAAAGATGAGTCCCACACACAGATAGTTAAATGCCTGGGAATAGCTAACGTCGTCGAGCGTGTGAAAGTGCAGCGCGCGATGCTGCCTTGCCAGGAGGAGACCTGCTCCGAGCGCCACCAGCAGCGGAGCAGCGATGTTGATCGCCACGGGCCACCAGATCGCCCGCCGCGCGAGTTCAGGCACGACCACCATTCGGCCCGCGCGGACGATTGCCGCCGCTTGCGACCACGAGCCGACCAGATACCAAACAGCAAACGCTGCCAGCAGCCCGTCGAACCAGCGAACGTGTTCCAGTCGCGTGACCGCCAGCCCGGACGCCAGCCCCAGCATGAACACCATCAGCCCCGCGAGCGTAAATCGCCAGCGGGAGCGCGGGCGCGTCGTCGCAGGGGAGGTTGGATGGGTCATGACAAGTCGAGGATCGTTTGGGCGACGGCTGCGGGGGTTGGGCCTTCCAGCATCGGCACCAGCCGGCATTCGCGCAGGCTGCGGAACCAAGTCTCCTGGCGGCGGGCGAACTGCCGCGTCCGAATTTTCACCTGCTCTATGCAGGCGGCAAGTTCGGGCGGGGGCGTCGAAGCAGATCCCGGAACGCCACGGAGGGCGCTGCCTACAGCCCCGAGCCCCGCCCCCGAAACCCCCTGCCCTTCCAACAACTCCACCACCTCGCCATAGCCGACCGCCTGCCGGGCCGTGCGGCTGAGGCGACCATGCTTGCCCAGCAAGCCACGCACTTCCTCGACCAAGCCGGCAGCGAACATCTGCTCGACGCGGGCGTCGATCCGCAGGTGCAGCGCTTCGCGCGGCCACGACAGAACAAAGACCTTGAGCCTGGCTGCCGGTTGCGAATCGTCGAACTGCGTTTGCAGGTGACTAAGCCGCTTCCCGGTTAGCCTGAAGACCTCCAGCCCGCGGATGATCCGCCGCTTGTCGTGGGGATGCAGCTTGGCGGCCAAGAGCGGGTCGATCACCTCCAGCCGCTGGTGCAGCGCAGCGACCGGCAAGGTCTTCAGTTCAGCTTCGATTTCGGTGCGAAACTGCCAATCGGCGGGCGGACCTTGATAGACGCCCCGCAGCAGAGCCTTCAGATACAAAGGGGTTCCCCCGACGAACAGCACCTGTTTGCCGCGGCTGCGAATGTCGGCAATCGCCGCATGGGCCGCGTCGATATATTCGCTGAGGCTGAAATCCTCGGTCGGCGGCACCAGGTCGAGCAGGTGATGCGGCACCCGCCGGCGATCTTCGGCCGCCGGCTTGGCGGTGCCAATGTCCATCCCCTGGTACAGGGCCATCGAGTCGAGCGAGACGATTTCGGCCTGAATTTGCCGGGCCAGTTCCACCCCCACCGCGGTCTTGCCGGCGGCGGTCGGCCCGGTCAGATACCAGCAGTCGAGGGCCGGTGGGACGGGCTGGGGATGGTTCGGATCGGTCATGGTAGAATGGGTGCAACAGCTTGGCGGCGACCGAATTGTCGCTTGAAAAACGTCGCTGCCAAGCGGTCATTGCGAGTCGGCGAGCGCTCTTCTAGGATGGACGCTATTGTAGTTCCCGCCGGGCCAACTGGCGGCGCAACGGGCGGCTGCCCAGAGGCGTCGCGAACAATTTCTGCGTCGTACTTTACCAGCCCTAACGTCAGAGCTTGCCTTTCACGCCAACTTCGGAAACGCCCAAGCACGGGAAAAGCGGTTTCGTTAGGAGCTTTTAGCGAGTCCGCCCATGTCTCAGGTCTTACACCAGCTCATGTCGGTTCTGGAAGAGCGGAAGATCAATCCGCCCCCCAACTCGTACACCGCCCGCCTGTTCCAAGGCGGCGTGTCGAAGATCGGCGCCAAGATTCTGGAAGAAGCCCAGGAAGTGGTCGAGGCGGCGGGCGAAACGGGCGATGCCGGACGGCGGCATCTGATCTATGAATCGTCCGACCTGATCTATCACTTGCAGGTGATGCTGGCCTACCAAGGAATTAAGTTCGCCGAGGTGGAGAACGAGATTTCACGCCGCTTCGGCCAGTCGGGACTGGACGAGAAGGCCGCCCGCACGACCATCGTCGCCAAGTAACAAGCTCGCCAAGTAACAAGCACGTTATGTCCAACCTGCGTATCGGAGTTCCCAGCAAAGGGCGGCTGAGCGAACTGGCCGCCGAACTGTTGAAACAAGCCGGTCTGAGCTTCCGCCGCCAAGAGCGGAGCCTATTTGCCCGCGTGGGCGAAGTGCCGATCGACATTACCTTCCTCCGCACCGATGATATCCCTGTGTTGTGCGCCGAAGGGGCGATCGACATGGGGATTACGGGAAGCGATCTCGTCGCTGAATCGCAGGCCGACGTCGTCACCCGGCTGGCGCTGGGAATTGGCCGCTGCAAGTTGGCGCTGTGCGTGCCCGAAGATTCGCCGGTCACACGCCCCTCGCATCTGGACGGCAAACGAATCGCCACCAGTTTTCCCAACGTCACGCGGCAGTACCTCGAGCAGCACAAGGCCGAGGCTCACCTGATGAACCTAGGGGGATCGGTCGAGATCATGGTGACGCTCGGCGTGGCCGACGCCATCGTCGATCTGGTCGAAACGGGAAGCACGCTGGCTGCCAACCGGCTCCGCATTTTCACCGAGATCGGCAAGTACGAATCGGTCCTCATCCAGAACAAGGCCTGCCGCGAGGCCGAACTGGCCGATCGAGTCGTCCGCCGACTGGAAGGGGTGGTGATCGCCCGGAGCTGGTCGCTGCTCGAATACAACCTGCCGCGAGGCAAACTGGCCGAGGCGGAGAAGATCACCCCCGGCTTCAACAGCCCCACCGTCAACGCGCTGGAAGACCCCGGCTGGTGCGCCGTCCGAGTGATGGTCCGTCGCGGTGAAGTGATCGAGGTGATGGAAAAGCTCGAAACTCTCGGCGCCAGCGCGATCCTGGAAACGCAGATTAATAATTGCCGGTTGTAAGCATGAACCGCTTTCTCCTCAAATCCAAAATCCACCGGGCCACCGTCACCGAGGCCGATCTCAACTATGAGGGTTCGGTCACGATCGACGCCGAGTTGATGCAGGCCGCCAACATCGTCGAGTTCGAGCAGGTCCACATTTACGACGTGACCAACGGCAACCGGATCATCACCTACGCGATGATCGGCCCGGCCGGCTCGGGCATGATCTGCATCAACGGCGCTGCCGCCCACAAGGTGCATCCGGGCGACTTGGTCATCCTGGCGACGTATGCGACCTTCAGCCCCGAAGAGCTCAGCGGGTTTCGCCCGCGGATTGTGCAGGTAGACCGCAACAACCGGCAGCGGGCAGCGGGCACGGCGCATCAGGCCACATTGGCCAACGGCGCGGCACTCGCCGTGGAAGACAGCACGGCCTCGTAGGCGTCGCTGGCGGCAGCGTCGATGGGCACGACGGCCAGCCGGGCAGACTTGCCAACGCCGATGCTGCCGTAACGGTCGTCCAGGCCGAGCGCCTCGGCCCCGGCCAGCGTTCCCATCCGCAGCACGGCCTCGGGTGAAATCTCCGGATGCTGCCGGGCAATCTGCCGCAGTTCTTCCAGCAATCGCAGGTCGGGATTGCTGGCCCGCGAATCTGTCCCCACGGCGACTCGCATACCCGCCGCGAGCATCGCCGCGAGGGGATACTTTCCCGGCTGGAAATAGGCGAACGTGCGCGGGCAATAGACGACGCTCATCCGGTCGCGCCGGTCGCCCAGGAATTGTAGTTCTTCGGGCCCCAAAAAATTGCCGTGTACGACGAGCGATCGGTGGGCGTGCGAGAGGATTTCGAGATAGTCGAGCGGGCGGATTCCCCGCGGCACGACATCGGGCCGCCAGGCGCCGAGCGATTGCAACAACTCGACCAGTTCGCCACTGTGCGACAAGAGCAGTTCCAACTCGTCGAGCGATTCCGCCAGGTGCATGGCGACGGGAACTTGCCGATTTGCCGACAGCACGCAAAGTCTGGCGAGCAAATCGGGCCCGACCGTGTACGGAGCATGGGGACTCAGGCCAACGTGTTGTCGCTGCTGCGCCAGATGCTCCTGGGCCAGGGCCAGCAGAGGCTCTTGACGCTCGGGGGCAAGGCCCAGCAGTTCCAAGAAGACGACGGCTTCGACCGCTTGTGCCGCGAAGCATTCGGCGGGCCAGCCGGGCGTCGCGATTTCTCCCAGCAGGGCGACGCCGGCCGCTTGCGACTCCGCCAGGCCGCGCGCGACCGCCGTTTGCCGCTTGGACTGCAACGCCTCCGTTTGGCGGCGGTAGTCGATCACCTGGCGAATCCACGCGGAAAACCGCGTCCGCGGCTCGCCCAACGGCACGTCGAGCGAGCTGAACTCCAGATGCGTGTGCGCGTTCACCAGCCCCGGCAGCAGAGCCACGTCCCCCAGATCGCGTGGCAGGCCGCCCGACAGGTTCTCGCCGACGGCGGCAATCCGCCCGCCGGCAATCGTTACCAGCCCATCGGCTAGCGGCGGCTGGTCGATCGGCAGCACCCACCTCGCCCGCACGGCCACGGAATCGGGGATATTGGAAGTCATTCGCGAAGCATACACCTGCCCACCGCTGCCGACGACCACTATACTTTCGGCTGCCACAACTTCGGTTTCGCCCACGATCAACCAAATCATGCTCAAACGCATTCTCGTCACCGGCGGCGCGGGATTTCTCGGTTCGCACTTGTGCCAGCGGCTTGTCGAGCAGGGGCACGACGTCATCTGCCTCGACAATTTCTTCACCAGCCAGAAGACGAACGTGGCCCACCTGCTGGGCCGGCCGAATTTCGATCTGATTCGGCACGATGTCACGCAGCCGGTCTGGCTCGAGGTGGACGAGATCTACAACCTGGCTTGCCCGGCCGCCCCTGGGCACTACCAGTTCAACCCGATCAAGACGATGAAAACGTCGGTCATGGGGGCGATCAACGTGCTGGGGATGGCCCGCCGCTGCAAGGCGAAGGTGCTGCAAGCCTCGACCAGCGAGGTCTATGGCGATCCGACCGAGCACCCGCAGCGCGAAAGCTACCGCGGCAACGTCAACCCGATCGGCCCGCGGGCCTGCTACGACGAAGGGAAGCGGGCCGCCGAATCGCTCTTCTTCGATTACCACCGCATGAACCGGATCAACATCCGCGTCGTGCGAATCTTCAATACCTACGGCCCGCGAATGCATCCGTTCGACGGGCGCGTCGTCTCGAACTTCATTCGCCAGGCCCTCGTCGGCGAGGACATCACGCTGTACGGCGATGGCCTGCAAACCCGCTCGTTCTGCTACCGCGACGACCTGGTGGAAGGGATCATCCGCATGATGAACGGCGCGGACGAGTTCATCGGCCCGTGCAACATCGGCAACCCGGTTGAATTTACCGTCCGCCAGTTGGCCGAACTGGTCATCGAGCTGACCGGGGCCAGGTCCAAAATCGTTCACGAGCCGCTGCCGGCCGATGACCCGACCCGCCGCCAGCCCGATATCACGCTGGCCAGGCAGCATCTGGGCTGGGAGCCGGCGACACCGCTGCGCGAGGGACTGAAAAAGACGATCGAGTGGTTCCAGACGATCAAGCTGAGCGATTACCGCCCGCCGACACCAAACTACTAGGAAGTGCGGAACTCGGAATGCGGATCTCGGAGTGGGGGAGGCGATCAACGTGTCTGACACTCCGCACTCCGCAATCCGCGCTCCGCACTCGTTCGAGCATCTGCGCCACAAGCCCCCCACGCCGCTCGACCGGCCGCGCGAGCTGGTTATCTGCTGCGCCCCGATGCGCAGCAACGTCAACCTGTCGAACATGGTGCGCACCGCCGGCTGCTGCGGCGTCAGGCGGCTGATCGCCTGCGGGAGTCCGAAGATCGACCGCACCATCGCGCGCGACGGCGCCGATCAGGTGCAGATCGAGGTCCACCGCACCCTGCCGCCGGCACTAAAAAAGCTGAAGACCGAGGGATATACGCTGGTGGGACT